>CAZOBB010000057.1:0-3280 GCA_964577975.1 uncultured Thermodesulfobacteriota bacterium
GTCCGAGCGGCGGGGTTTGATGTTGATCTCGTCGATGGGGAAGTTTTCGGGGTCGTATTTCAGGGCCAAAAGGTCGATCTTCTCCTGGAGTTCGTCCTCGAGCGCGACCATTTCCTCCTCGATCGCCTGGAGCCGGGCCCGGGCGCGCGAGACGTCGCCCCGTTCCTTCATGACCCGTTTTCCGCTCTTCAGGGCGGTTCCCACGCGGCTCACGGAGCGGCGGCCGAAGAGTGCCCCCAAGACGGCCACTCCCGCGTTGATGATGGAGTCCGTGGTCTTGCTCGCCACGTCCGCCTCTTCCTTTTCGAGACGTTCCTTGGCGCGGGCGTAGCGCCGCCGAATCATCTTTTCCTTCTTGTCGTATTGCTCCTGGAGCCGTTCGATCTCTTTCTCTTTGAGGTCTCGGATAGCGTCCTGGACCTTGACCTTGAAATCGGTTAAGGAATCTCCCGGGGCGGATTTCAGTTTGAGCTTTTTGCAGCGGTAGAGGGTGATACGGCGGGTGTGGTAAAGGTGGTTCGCCAGGGCCTTTTCGAGGGCCTTGCAGTCCCTTGCCTCCGTGATAAAGGCAGGAAGGGGGGCGAAGCTGGCCTCGGCCGGCGGTTTCTTGGGATAGTTCTCGAAGTCCTCTTCGCAGGAGGCGGCCTCCTCCCAGGGGATCTCCCCCGCGTCCGCGTCGAGCATGATTTCCAGGCAGTGCTCTTCCGTATCATCGACCCCGTGGGTCTGACTGAAAAAGCCGACCCGCGCCTTCGCGCCCACCCACGGCTCGTAGTCGGGGGGACCGGAAAGGCCAGGCTGGTAGAGCTGGGGAATCTTCGAGGAGAGAATGGGGAGCACGGAGACCGCTTTCTTTTTTACCTTCCCGGCCCGTTTCTTTTGGGGTTTTTCTTCGGCGGCGGGGACCTCCCCTTCCTTTTTCTCCCGCATCAGCAGGGCGATCTCGTCCCGCTTGAGGGGCCCTTTCAGGTAGCTCAGAACCCAACGGGTGGTAAAGAGCCGGATTTCGTCCAGGTGGGCGGATTTGAGGAAGAAGGTGCGTTTCTTCAGGTTGGCCAGGATGTCCCGGATCTGCCCCTTGTCGAATCCCCCGTCCAATTTGTCCCCGAGGCCGTCGATGATGCGGTCCACGTCTTGGCGGGTCTGGAGGCGCCCGATGAACCAGGTTCCGATGTTGGAGAGGCCCTTGTAGTCCAGATCGACGGGGTTTTGCGTGCTGAGAACGACCCCCACGCCGAAGGCGCGCGCCTGCTTCAGAAGGAGCATCATCGGTTCCTTGGAGGGAGGATTTTTCTGGGGCGGGAAGAAGCCGTAGATCTCGTCCATGTAGAGGAGGGTCTTGAGGGAGCCGGTCCCGCTCTGGCGGCGCATCCAGGCAATGTAGCGGTTGAGAAGCAGGGTGACGAAGAACATCCGTTCCTCGTCGCTCAGGTGGGAGATGGAAAAGATGGAGATGCGCGCCTTTCCCTCGTCGTCGTAGAGGAACTTCTGGATGTCTAAGGGGACTCCGCTGATCCAGTTTTCAAAAGAGGGTGAGGCGATGACGTTGTTGAAGAGGGTTGCCAGTTTGAACCGGTCGTTCTGCGGGTAAAAGCTTTTTAAGGGAAGGACCCCGATCTTGTCGAAGGGGGGATTGATGATCAGGGCGATGAGGCCTTCCAGGGTCACGGTTCGCTTCTGCATCCAGAGGGATTTGAGGATATTTCCCAAAAGGATGTATTCCTTGGATTCGAGGGGGTCCGCCTCGATGGAAATCAGCGCGAGGAGGGAGGCGACCGTAGCATGGATGTAGGAAGCGAACATATCGGCGTCTTCCAGGATCTCCTCCCCCGGCGCGTCGAGGGAGCTGAGGACGGAGACACTGATCCCCGCGCTGCTGCCGGGGGTGTAGATGGTCACGTCGTGGGACTTGAGCTTTTTGATCCGGGAGACATCCTGTTGAAATCCCTTGAGCCCCTTCTTCCAGAGCTCGGCGGTCTTCTTGGCGTACGCCGCCACGTCTTCGCCCTTCGTCTCGGCCTCGTCCCGCACCCAGGGTTCGAATGCCTTGGGTTTCAATCCTTCGAAGGTCAGGCATAGGTTTCCCATGTCTCCCTTCGGGTCGATGATGATGGCGGGGATGTTGTCGATGGCCGCCTCCTCGATCAGGCCGATTCCCAGGCCGGTCTTGCCGCTTCCCGTCATGCCGATGATGGCGGCATGGGTCGTGAAGTGTTTCGATTTCATCAATGTCAGGACATCGGTCGGCTCAAAGCTCTTCGCGTCGACGTCTTTGCCCAGGTAAAAAAGCCCCAGTTTTTCGAAGATATCACTCACAGGTCTTCTCCTTACGATCCAGATTTACCCTTTCCCGGAAGAGAGTTTCTTCCAGGGCCGTGAAAGGCAAGCTCTACATATCATATCGCAGTGGTTTCTTTAATCGTCCCCACGAAAAAAAGGGCGGAGATGAACCTCCCTGCAAGGAAATCCATTCCGCCCTGTCGTTCTCGACATGGTAGAGAAACATTCTCACGCGTACGGAGGCGCGTGAAAGCCTGGTACCGCTGAGTACGGGTTAGTGGGTGACGACCCTTGGGAGTTCTTTCGCCTGGGCGACCCAATCCGCCACCTGGGAAGCGGTGGGAACCTTGCGCACGAGCTTTTTCGCCTCGTTGACCTCGGCCATCTTGGCCTGAAGGTTGTCGGGATTTCTCTGGGCCAGTTCCGGAACGCTGTCCACACCCGCCGCCTCGAGGAGGTCCGCATACTGGGTGCTGACGCCCTTGATCCTCGCCAAATCCGCCCGATTGACCCAGTTGAGGATCAGCTTTTCGCTGATGCCCGTCTTTTCCGCCATTGCCTTCCGGCCTTTCTTGTCCGCGCACTTTTTCAGGAAATCTTCCAGGGATGTGACCCCCGCCGCCTCTAACTTCGCCGCGTACGCTTCCCCGATGCCTTCGATATCTGCCGATTTTGCCATAAATCTTCTCCTTCCTGTTTTTCCGGAACTACCGTTCCATGTTTTGCTTTTTGTTACACCCTTTTTCTCGTTTCCTTTTTACGTCCCGTAAAAAGCCATATTAGTAATTGGTTTTAATCTTTTTATCTTGGAATGTCAATAAAGATTCCTTATAATGAAAAACTCTTTTATTTTTATGACCCGTCCCTTTTGAAAGTCGGCAAAAGTGGTAATCTTCTTCCAAAAAGACCTTGACAACGGAGAAAATATAGCTATATTAACGAAACCTTGAAGAAGGAGGAAATTATGCTGGAAGTAACGGACAAAGCCATAGAGATGATA
>CAZOBB010000058.1:0-130227 GCA_964577975.1 uncultured Thermodesulfobacteriota bacterium
GGATCCCTCGTGCAACGGGTACCTGGCCTTCGCGGCCATGCTGATGGCGGGGCTGGACGGGATCGAGAACCGGATCGACCCGGGGGAGCCGTTGGACAAGGACATCTACGGGCTCTCGCCGGAGGAACTGGAGAACGTGCCGTCGACGCCGTCTTCGTTGGAGGAGGCGCTTACGGCGTTGGAGGAGGATCACGAATTCCTGATGAAGGGGGATGTCTTCACGGACGATGCCATCTTCACGTGGATCGACTACAAGAGGGAACACGAGGTCGATCCCATCCGCCTCCGCCCTCACCCCTACGAGTTCGCCCTGTATTACGATATATAAATAAAAGAGAGGGGCGGGAAAACCCGCCCCTTATCATCAATCTCGAACTAGTTTATACTATCCAAAAACCGTGGGGGAGGGGGGGGACGCTTTCCATATCCCCGCAGCGCCTTTCCCGCGTGTGTTAAAGCCTTCAATTTCACCGCGATCGCCGCACGTCTCTGTTTCAACTTCTCTATACATTGCTCATTCACTCTATTGCAGCGCCGCCGAAGACCAAGAATTTCCTCCTGCAACGACAGTAGATCACTCTCTTTTGTCGTTTCCAAAAGCTCTTCGTACCTTTTCAATTTTTCCACACGAGTCGCCACACGGGCGAGAATCGCTCTTCTTTCCTCCACAAATTTTCTTATATCCTCGAGCGTTGTTCTTTTTCCTTCCAGAAAACGGATACACGTTTCCTCAAACTCCCTCAACACATCCCTCAGTTCCCGCAACAAACGAGGGTAGTTTTCCAGGCGCGTAGTCACTCCTTACCCTACTACTTGAACGCGACGTGCCGATGTCTGGTTTCCTATTTCTCCGCGTTCCCTCATCATCCCTTTTTTTCCAGTCTCCCCCATCGCCTCCGTATGTGGCACCATCTCTTCCCATGCGGAACAGAGATTGTGAAAGATAGGAAGTATTTCCTCTACGATTTCAGGATCTTTCTTCAGATTTGCTTCCGTGATCTTCTCGATAAGGAAGAGATACAACCGTTGCAAATTCTCGGCGATTTCTCCCCCCTTCTTTACGTCCAGCGCGTTAAGGAGGTGAAAGATAATCTGCTTTGTGCGGACCAACCGCTCATGGGCCGTCTCTATCTCTTTGGCCTTCATTGCTTCCTTGGCCTGATGGAGGAATTTGATCATTCCTTCAAAGGCCATAATAAGAATTCTACGTTGATCATTTACGGCCATTTGCACGTTTTGGTATGTTTTAGCGGCCAGCTGGTTATTCACTGCTCTCCCCCCTTATTCATTATTAGACTTCCAGTTTTTCGGCAAACTAGCCAATTGAGCAGAAAGGTAATCACCCTGAGTTTTCAGGCTTTGCAGGGTAGATTCCAGCTCGTTAAACTCCTGATAAAGCATCGCGCTCTTTTCATCCATCAAAGCCTGCTGATCTTTAATCTGTTCCGCGAGATCGTCGATCTGATTGTTCAACGCGTTTTCCGCGTAGGTAATCGTCCCTGAAGTAGGATCGGTGAGGTATTCGAGGGAATTATCCACAACCGTCCCAAATCCGCGGGTAAAGGTAATCGATCCTTCCGCCCCCTCGGCAATCTGAGCCGGTGTGAGTGTCACGAGAAGTTGAAGCCCTGCCGTTAACGTGTTATCTTCGCTCCCCGTCAATATCTGGCCATGACCCGTTGCCGCCTCTCCGGCGATGGTTCCCGCCACGTCTTTCCCCACCGCGCTCTCGCTTCCCGTAAACCCAAGATTCGCGAAGGCATTACCGCCCTCCAAGGCCAACGTCATATCGGATCCATATCCCGACGTCGCGATTTCCAAACGCCCTGACCGATACTGAACGGTGACAACCTGCCCGGAGATCGCCTCATTGATCCTCGTTTGAATCTCCGCCGCGAGCTCCGTTCCCGAGGTGTAGGTCTTGTGTGTCAGGGTAATCGTCCCCGACGAATTCCCATTCACGTTCAACTGAAGGGTATCGTTGGTGTCATCTATCGTCAAAGTCCCGATACCTCCCGACGCCACCACCTTCGCCTGCTCCGCCGCCTGGGTAATATCCACCTGATACCCTCCGGCGGGAGACACCCTCGTATCATCGGTCGCCAAGACGAACTGAATCCCCGAATTGTCGGAAATACCCGAGTCTTTGAAGAGACGCTCCACATCCGCGTAATTCTCCGAGAGGGCCTGCGACAGCTTCGCGCTGTCGATCGCCAAGGTTCCCGTGTCCGTCAAGGTTATTCCGATCGCGCTTAATGAATTCATGGAAGAAGGAAGGCCCGGGACAGTCTCCACCACCAGATCCCTCAAGGTGCTTTGAACGTTCATGAGGGTCGTATCCCCCATCAAGACACCGCCCTCTCCCGTGTCCGGATCGTATTTGAACTGATCGTTGATGGCGTTCATCGCCTTGTTGTAGGCATCCACAAACCCTCGAATCGCCGTTTCCACACCGCTTGTGTCATTCGTCACGGTAATGGTAACAGGCGAATCCGGATCCGCGCTCACGAGATTCAAGGTCACGCCGGGAACCAAATCCGACACCGTATTCGACGAGCTCGTCACCGTCAGAGGCGCCCCTCCTCCCGTAGCATCCCCCAACGTGATTTGGGCGTCCGCCGGTGCCTGAATTGTGGGAACAAACGTATCGATATAAAAACGGTCACCTTGCGAGAGGGTGCCACTATCGGAAAAGGCGATCGCCACTCCCTGATCGAACGTCGTACCCGTCGTGGAGGTCGCGTATCCCGCTCCGCCATTATCGTTCCACGTCACCCCTCCATCCGTGGAAAACTTGAAGGTAGCCGTCCCCACGGCCCCATCATTCATGATTTCAATCACATATCGACTGTTGGACGAACCCGTGTAGGTTCCGGAGGAGGTGGCCTCTCCCGTGTAGGTCGCCGCGTTGTTCGGATCCGTCTCCACGTCATCGATTTGCGTGTTGGTAAAATCGGGGGTGCGCTCCCCCCCGCTCAGATTATTGGTGATATGAATCTCATTCTCCAGACCGGTATCATTGGCTTGGATGATCAAGCGATACGGATTCAACGAAGACCCATCATTGATGATGGACGCCGTTACTCCCGCATCGGCGTTGTTGATGGCATCGGCCAATCCCTGCAGGGTATCGTGGGAATCATCGATCGTAATCGTTTTCGTGGAACCGTTTCCCAGTCGTATGTCAAGGGTTCCCGTCCCGATACTCGTTTGGTTCACATCGGCAAATCCCTGGGACGCGATCTGGTGGTTCTGTGCGAGGGCGCTGACGGTGAGTTGATACGTTCCCGGAGCCGCCTCGGCGGAAGCCGTTGCCGTCACGACGTCCTCGTTGCTTGAAGTTACCGACCTAGCCTGCCACGTAGCATTGGCGTGAAGGGTGGTCGCCGTCGTCTTGACTCCCAAAAGCAAGGCGTTGATCGACTGCCAGGTGGCAAGCATGTTGGTCTTCTCCGCCTGCTCCTGTTTGAGCTGGTCGATCTTTGCTTGATCATATTTGAGAATACCCTGAATGATCTTTGTCGTGTCTAATCCACTTATGATTCCATCTATGCCCGATGCCATTTATATCCACCTCATAGAACTTTCCCAATCTTTTGAAAAACGCAAAAATAATGCCTCGATACGCCCTCTCCCAATATCTTCTACTTTTACCGGCGTTCTGTTTCCCGTTATGATTGATTTGTTTTGTTTTATCTTACCCTTTTTGCCGGGTGGGAGGCAAAAACCTCCCACCCTCTGGTTGAACATCACGCGTTATCAACATCCACGAAGATTCCCACCATCTCCCGCAGCTTCGCCTCTAGATCCAGCCATTCCTTGGGAGGATATTCCCGCAGGATCTTCCCCGTGGAATCCTGGATGACTTGCAAAGCCAGCCGTCCTACCCCTTTATGGAGGTAGAAATGGAGATCGAGCTTGTTTTCTTCGAGGTACCGGTTGATACGCTCCATCATCTCTTTGATCCTCTTTTCCAGATCAGGTGGTTGGGACAGGCCTTTCTGTTGCTGAAGACCTATCATCACCGCCTCCTGGTTTGGCAGAGACTGTGTTGGCTTCTGACGCACCACCGGTGATGAGGCGGGCTCACCACCCGAAACGGAAACCGGCTTGGGATGTCCGTCTCCCGGAACATCGAGAGGCATCGCAAAAACCTGACCAATTTCCATTTTTTCTCACCTCACTTCAAGGGAGGGGAACCCCAAACGGTTCCCCAACCCTTTCCCGATGGCTTTTATCTCAGAAGCTGCAACACAATCTGCGGTACCGTATTTGCCTGCGCCAGCATGGCGGTACCCGACTGAAGCAGGATCTGGTTCTTGGTAAAGACCGACATTTCGAGCGCAAAGTCCGTATCCCGGATCAGCGACTCGGCGGCCGTCAGGTTCTGATTGGCAATCTTCAAGGATTTTTGCGTCTCTTCCAAGGTATTCTTTTGGAAGGCACCGAGCACATCCCTGGCGTGGGACACTTCGTCGATCGCCTTGTCGATGATCTCGATAGCATCCTGCGCCCCTTCCGCCGTGGTCACATTGATATCCGCCAGGCTGCTGAACATGTTGCCCGTCACGTTTTTACCGAGATCCGCCGCCTTCATGCTCTGGATGGAGATCTTTACCGTCTGGTTCTGATTGGCGCCCACCTGGAAGACCAGTGCCTGGTCGGAGACGTACAGGGTTTCCGTGCCGCCGTCACTGTCCAGGGCATAGGTCACCTTGATGTATTCATCGTGCTGGGCGTTGTAGATGGTGGTTTCCGTTCCCGCCGTGACGGCCGTGTTTGGTCCGCCGTCCAACGTCACGTTGAACTGGGTCGGCGTGACGTTGAGAACCATCGTTCCGAGATCCACACCGCTACTCGCAGCAGCAACCGTCACATCCACATGCCCCGCTGAAGATCCGGATCCATTATAAAGAGTGGCGGAACCGGTACTTCCATACTGGACGTCGGTAATCGTGTTCACGTATCCATCGAAGCTTACCAACGCGTCCGTCCCCAGCAGAGCCGCCGCGTCGGTGGACAATCCCAACTCGTTGTCGGAACTCGTTGCCGTCACTTGCAAGGACGCATCCGATCCCTCATCGAGCGTTGTGATGGTAATACGGTTGTTGGATCCGTCCTGAGAAACTGTGAAAGCGCTCGAGCCGAACGCAGTGTCTAACGCATCCTGAACGCCAGAAACAAGGTTCGCTATAGAAGTATAGGTAGCGGCAGTCATTGTCACACCCGTAGCGGTTCCCCCATCCAACTTCATTGTGAACACATTCGCACCGGCCGCGACACCTCGATCCGAGTTCCCTGCGGCTATATTGCCTGCCCACGTTACGTCATTATCGGTCAAAGTGACGATTCTAACACTTTGATCAGTTCCCTGGGATTTACTACGAAAATACAAGTTGTCCGTCCCAGAAACCACGAACTCCACCGATCCACTCAGTCCTGTCCCGTTCAATCCCCTATTGAGGGCGTTTACCACACCTGTAGCATTCGTTGAACCTGTAGATAGGGTAACGGAAATATTCGCCGTGTGAACCACTCCATCGGCACCTTGATAAGCAATACCTATTGAAACAGTATCGCCCGCTGAAACTCCAGTTACAGAACCGCTAATCTTCGCATAGTCAGCGTTAGTGGAGAAAGACAATCCATTCCCCCACGCGTCCGTAATCCGTATATCCTCATTGCTCGTCTTGGTCGCGCCCGCCGAGGCCTGGGTCACCTGAATCGTGTGATTCCCCGCCTCAAGGTTCGTTACGTTCGTGGGGCTGGACAGCCCAAACTGCGTGGTGCTGAGGGTCGCCGAGGCATCCGCTGTCTTCGTCGCGGCCAAGGTGTGGGTTCCCGTCGAGAGGGTGGTATCCCCCACGCTGACCTTCGCCGTGTTGCCGGTGGTAAAGTTCACCACGCTGGCACGGGACCCATCCAGCAGTTTCTTCGTTCCAAACTGGGTGGTGTTGGCGATTCGCGTGATGGAATTGATGGCGTTTTCGATATCCGCCTGGTCGGCGGCCAACATGGTAGGATCGTTGGCGCCTTCGTTGGCGGCGTGGATGGCCAACTGACGCATCTTGTCCAGCATGCCGTGGATGGTGGAGAGGGCCGCTTCCGCCGTCTGCACCATCGACGTGGCCGTTTCGGTGTTTTCAATCGCTTGGGTCAACCCGGCGATCTGGGCGCGCATCTGCTCCGAAATGACCAACCCCGCCGGATTGTCCGCCGCGCGGTTGATTTTGAAACCCGATGACAGTTTTTCCAGGGATTTGTTCAGCGCCTGGTTCGTCTGGCCCAACTGACGCCACGCGTCCAGGGCCGCAATATTGTGGTTAATGACCATTCCCATGGTTCAAACCTCCTTGTTTTGTTGTTTTTTATTTTCGGGCATCCTTGCCCGTGCGGTTCTTGGAACACCGCCAAACCCGCTTCTCACCTCCGTTTTGGTTTCAACCTTCTTATCGGAAAAGGAGGTGAAAACTTTAGGAAGAATCTGTCAGGTACGGGGAAAGAAATCAGGAAAGAGGAGGGATAGAGAGGTGATTATTCTCGAACCAATTCCAGCCTTGTCTTCAGCGCCTCCGACGCCATTCCTTCGGCACTCAAACGCTCATAGGCCACACGCGCCGCGTCTTTTTTACCCATCTTCAGGTAGCAGTCGCCAATGCACATCAGGGTGGTTTGGGAGTCCGGGTGAAGCTTCAGGTAGGCTTCGTATAGCTCCAAGGCTTGGGGATAATTTCCCCATCTGAAGGAGATATCGCCCATCAGGGCGAGGGAGTCGTGATGTGAGGGATCAAGCTCGAAGGCCTTTTGCAGGTTTTCAAACGCCTCTTCCAAACGTCCCTGACGCAACCGCAATTTCCCCAGCGATGAATAGGCGTGGGCAAAGTCGGCATCTTCGTGAATGGCCTTCATATAATACTCTTCCGCCCTGGCGTCTTCCTTCCGCTGAAAACAGATATTCCCCAGATTCACCAGTGTCTCTGGCATATCCCCGCCGGCGGCCAGGGCCTTTTCGTAGCAGCGCTCCGCCTGTTCCCAGCGCTGCTGAGAAAAATAGGTGTTCCCCTTCGCCATCCAATAGTCGACTCTCTTTTGATTGGCGTAGGCCTCCCTCGCCTTTTCCAAATTCAACCGTGCGTCTTTATAATCCGGATTCAGCTCCAGCGCCTTTTCAAACATCCGTTTCGCCTTGATCCACCTTTTCTGCTTGTAATAACAACACCCCATATTGTTATAAAAAGGCGGGACATTCTCAAAATAAGAAATACTTCTCTCATAACATCGAGACGCCAGTTCGTATTCCCTCATAAAAAAAAGGCTATTACCCAACAGCAAAAAGGCGACAGGAATCCCTATACCACTTCGGATATTGTTTATCTGTCTTTCAATTTCCTTAATAAACTCCCCACTGGACAAATATTGAGGTTTTTCCAGAAACCCGGTCAATTCTCCCGGATCCGCATCAATTTCCTTCTTGAAGCGATCGGTATGATACCGAATCCCTTTGAGAAAGTTTTCAACATCATATCTGATATCACCTGCGAAGGATGTTATCTCACCCTCCCTCTCTTTCTCATGCCCCAGCCACTCTTCAATCTTTTTCACGATTAACTTATCTTTTTTCCTCAACTCCCTACTCCTTTTACGAAAGATGTTTTTCTACTTTTCTCAGATGCCGTTTCAAAATCTCCCTCGTTTTCTCCATGAATTTGTAGTTCGTTTTAAACCACTCAATATGCTCGACAATAATGCCTTTCTGGGATGCGATCGGATCAGGGTTATTATAGACAGGAACGGCATTGAAAATTATCTCCTCACCCACGAGAAACGACTGCATGATATGGTACATTATACCTTTATAGGACTTTTTATCTATTAATTCTCCCTTGTATTTACTTATTTCTTTAATAAACGAAACATTGCGAGCATACAGTTCCGCCTCGTCATCAATCTTCCCGGAAAAATTTGCCTGCAAGTATTCTTCAATTTTCCTTTCCCATTCCCTACATTCATAAATACACTGATTCAACTCCTCGATACCTTCCTTCAATAATCGTTTCAAATGCCGATAGCTTTCTTCAATCTCTTCTTGAGAAGTTGGAATTATGTTTCCCCGGATATTTCCGACGATGTCATACCGTTTCCTCAAATACTTTCCCTTTGCTTCTTGCAATGTCATCACCTTCGACCCTTGAATGAACGCTCCACCTTCAGTGGCATTTATGCACGTTCCCGCGTATGTGGCGATGGAATGCTCAAAACTTTTCAGAAACATATGCCATATCCGATTCGTGAGAATCCTATCCACATAATTTCCCCTTACCCAAAGCGTATCCATTTTCTCCGGAAGTATGGCCTCCTGTTTTTCCCCCAATGCGTTGTCCGCCGCATGGGTCCGGCCATCCGGCGCGTACGCCAGATCCTGGCCGACCAAGACGATTGGATCACACCCCATAGCCTCCGCGATGGAAAACCCCATGTTCGCCGAGGAAGGGCCTATGGACAAGATCCCTTTATCAATTCCCAGCCAATAGTAGTGGGCAAAGGCGCGAAGCGCCACGATCTTTTCCCCTTTGTAAGCGGCCAGGCTGTCGGGGGTCAACAGAGGGATTGCCACGAGAAAGGTATTCCGCAATCGCTCCGCGGGAATGCGCGTAAAGAATTTTTTGACCAGGGGAACCCGCTCCAGTGAGGTCACCAAGTGGGGGGTAATGCCGTGTTTCAACAGGGGCTTCAACGAGGCATCCACGCTGATGATCAACGCCCTTTCTTCACACCCTTTGAGCTGGTTGATGTTTTTGTTCAGGGAGGGACCCGTCGCCACAATGATAGCGGGAACCCCCTTGAACTTATCGAACAATTGATTGATTCCCGGATTCTCTATTAAAAACCTATGATTCGCTAGGGTGTTATCGAGCCCTATAAAAGAATCTTTTGGATCATTTCCAATATTATTCAGCGTCTCACGGATTGCCAATTTGAATGTCTCTATAAAAAGCTTATAATATTCTTTCCCTTCACGGTATAGGACCGGCTCTTCAATAAACTCGAAGGCCTTCGCAAACCTAACCAGTCCTCCTTCCTCCATGATGGCCATTAGATGAAGAAAAAGCCGATCGTGACCTACACCTACCACGAAATAGACATCATCTCTTTCCAACATAGGAGTCAAATCGAATTTATGGAAAGCCAACCACAGAAATTTCGGCTCTTCCTCTACCACAACAACGGCACTATTGACCGGTGGCCTGTTCTCCAGAAAGGCAAACACGTTGTATCCCAGCCCAAACCCCAGAAACACGACGAGTCGAGGATTCGTCAAATTCTTTTCCCGAAACACGAAACGGGTTGCCGCTTCTCGAGGATTCGTTGGATCATGCACGTATTCCCACTTGCCCTTTATCCGCCATTTCGCGGTGGGATGGCCCGAAGGTGTCTTGACGACCTTGACGTCTTTTGGCGGTTTCATACGTTTCAGCTTTTTGTAAAGATCGGGATAGCGGTCTTTGATGGCGTTCATATTTTTCGCGAAATGGTCCATGATCATCCTTTCAAATCTTTTGCTCCCGCAACCACGCCACCACGCGCGTCAAATCTTGAAGGCGCAAAAGTTTTATCGCCTCTTCGTACTCTTCTTCCAGGGAATGGCAAATCCTCTTTTGAACGACTCTGCGATTGATCTCAAAGAGATAAGGTTTCTTTCGAAAGAGGGCAACAAGGTCTCGGGCTTTGAACAGGGGATCCGAGGCATACAAGAAATCGAACACGACGCACAGTAAGGCATAGTCTTCCATGGTATCGAGGGTCACGCGAATATCCGGTCCCCTCTCCTCGGGAAGGGCTTCCACGCAATCCCGTGAAAACCTTTCTCCATTCTCGATAAGATACGGCGTCACGTGTTCCCGCTCCGGCTCCGCCGTGGCCTGTTCGTACGCGGTTTGGAGCGCCCGGAACGAAAACACCTCCGTGTCGAGACCATGGGGAAAGGACCGCACGAGGGTGTTACTCACATAATCCACCTTCCGCTCATAAAACCGCGCCACGCAGCGATCCACGACCTGCGGGTCGATACAGGGGCAATCGCTGGTTACCCTCACCACGGGGTCGATACCGAACTCCACCGCAGCGCCATAATACCGTGCCAACACGTCCTCGGAACTCCCTCGGAACCAGGCCACCCCCCTTTTTTCCGCGATTTCCACAATGGGATCGTCTTCCGGATTCGTCGTCGTGGCGATGACGATCGTTTGGAGTTCCCGGCTCTTCTGAAGCCGTCGAATGACCTGTTCGAGAACCGTGATGCCACAGCCGAAGGGGAGATCCTTCAACACCTTCCCAGGCAGGCGCGTGGATCCCGCGCGCGCCTGAACTATCGCCCCGGGTCTCGTCGCCTCTTCTCTCACCATACCCATCTTACCAATTCAAAGGCTTCCGCCGCAGGAAGGCCCGCTTCAGTTCCCCTCTTTTTCGCCAACGCCTCTATTCCTCCCTCGGATCTCGGATGAGGAAAACCGCGAATCTCCCCCGCATAGATTTTCATTGCCTCTATCTTCCTTTCGAGGGTTGAAGATATGTCCACAAAGACACGCGGGGCAAATGGAAGGCGGCCAAACGCCCATTCCGTGGAAGAGAGCACCTCAAAGGCCAAAATAGCTTTGACCGGCACCCTGGGAAGAGGACGCGCCGCCGTTATCACGGCTTCGAACGTAATTTGATGATCGATATTCAGATCCCCCCCATGGTGCGTGAAAATCACTTCCGGTTGAAGACGATCCATCTCTCTTTCGATCACGTGAATAATGTCAAGCCTTGCGACCGCGTCGAATCGGTTATCCGGAAAATCCCCAAAGACCAATTCATGGACGCCCAAACGCGATACCGCCTCTTTCGCCTGCTCCTTCAACCTCGCGAGGGCCTCTTTATTCTTCCCTCCTCCTTTTTCCCTCGAGGTAATGCCTTCTCCAAGAATCAATACCGAAACTTTCACGCCCTGCCGGGTCAAACGCGCCACGGTCCCTCCACACCCTAACACCTCATCATCCGGATGCGCCGCCACCACAAGAACGTTGTTCGGAAGAACCATCGCTATATCATCTCCCATGTGAGCCACGCATCCGCCTCAATATCGCGGCGGGCCTCACGTCCCACCACCACATCCAAAAACCGGGGATGAATCCCCAACCCGGGACGCTTGACGATGATCATTTCCCGCGAGATGACGGCCCCTTTTGGAATATCGACACGGGCATGGAGGCTTCGCCGCCCGATTCGATAGTTCTCCATCTCCTGGGGAGACGGTCCATCTTTGCGTCCGTCTCCCAATGCCGCTTCCACGTCGCGGATCTGACGCACCAACGCCTTCAACTCGTCCGGTTCGATGGCAAAGGGATGGTCCGGCCCCTCCATCTTCCTGGAAAGGGTGAAATGTTTCTCAATGACCTTCGCCCCCATGGCCACCGCCGCCACGGAGATGTGTATCCCCAACGTGTGGTCCGACAATCCCACGACGGCCTCCGGAAAGGCCCTCCGTAATGTCTCCATCGCCCGCAAGTTCATGATGGACGGCACGGCGGGATACGTCGAGGCGCATTGGAGTAAAACGATATCCTTATTTCCCGCGTCCTCGATGACCCGGACGGCCTCCTGAATCTCCCCTAATGAAGCCATCCCCGTGGATAAGATTACCGGCTTTCCCTTTTTGGCCGTGTATTCCAGCAAGGGATAGTCCACCAGTTCAAAAGAAGCGATTTTGTAAAGCGCGACATGGGGATCGAGATCGTCCACTGCCGCCGCATCAAAGGGGGTGGCGAAGAAGACAATTCCCTTCTCACGACAATAAGACGCCAGTTCCGGAATCCAACCCCTGGGTGTCTCGATCTCTTTGATAAGCTCCCAAAGGTTTTTGGAATAGCCGGAATGGGTCGGCACCTTTTTCGAATACATCGTTTCCGCCGAGTAAATCTGGAACTTGATGGCATCCGCCTCCGCCTCCACGGCAACATCGATGAGTTCCTTCGCCAGTTTCAGATCCCGGTTATGATTGGCCCCCGCCTCCGCTATCACAAATGCCGATGTTCTCCCCCTAATCTCCAATCCTTTTCGCTTAAGGTTCATGGCCTCTCTCCACACAAATCCGCACAAAAGCCTCTATTTCTTCCCTCTCTTTTTTCAGTCTCGCATCCGAAAACTCGAAACGAAACCCCTTACATCGAAGAAATGCCCGTGGATACCCTTCGGCATCCAACATTCGTATATGATCATACAAACGGGAAAGCTCCATTCCCTCCTCAATTTCACTCTCCTCCGGCCTTCTCCTCTCGAAATAGACTCCTTCCCCTTCTTGGGGGACGGGGCTTGGGCGATTTTCGACAATAAAAGGAATCATGTCTTCAAAAATTATCTTTGAAGCCTTTCTGTAGATCTCCTCTGCCGAACCAGACGAGAGATCCAAATCCCGCTTTAGATAAATCGGTCCCTCGTCAATCCCCCCCGTCACCCTCAAAGCCGTGATCTTCGTTTCATGAATCCCTCTCGCCAAAAGGTTCTGCAATGGACTTCCCCCCCGGCCAAAAGGAAGGTCGGTCATGTGAAAAACCACACATTCCCACTTCGCATAGACCTCTTCTGGAATGATCCATGACCAGTGAGGAAAGAATATATAATCTGGGTGAATTCTCTCCAATACAGGAAGACGTAAATCTTCTTTTTTCAAAATGAGATGAATCTCCCAATCTGGATGGCCCACCTTAAATTTCTCTGCCAGCTCTTGGTTCCATCTCCTGATCGTGGCAATTACAAGTGTAGGTGATTTCAACTCTCCTCTCCATAATACAGCTTCAACTCCATATAGATCCTCTTCCCCCCCTCCTCGAAATAGGCTCCTTTATAGGGGGGGAATGTCCGGGCACGTAATATATTGATCAAGTCCCTTGCCCTATAGCTCTTTTCCAAGTCGATGCGATCTATTTTTTCCACGTCACGCTTTTTGTGGAACACACCAACCTTCTTATCCTGCTGAATCAGCGCATAGCTTCCACTTTCGATCTTTGGCCACACCTTTTCAAACAAGCGAACACCCGCATCCTCCAATTTTCGATAAAGGGTTTCTCCCGTATCTATCGGTTCGACGTCAACTTTTTCTTGAGCGACGATGGGTCCTGTATCCACCCCCTCGTCAACGACATGGAAAGTTACGCCCGCCGGGGTTTCATCCACGATGGCCCATACGTTTGGGTAATTTCCACGGTTAAACGGGAGGTAGGATGGATGTAAGTTGAAACATCCCTTTGGAAAGATTCGCAGAAACTCTTTTCTCAAAACATAATCGAACATTACCGACAACCCCACATCGGGCCGCAAGGAACGTATCTGGTCACGCACGCGCTTTTCTTTGAGGTTGTGTCCATAAAAGATTCGTTCATCGGGCAACCCCGCGGTTTTTACTATCTCATCGGCATATTTTTGTTTTTCTACAGGATGAATCACTAGGCCGATAATCTCCCTTCCCGTCTCCATCAGCCATTTCAAGACCTGCCATCCCAACCAGTTGTTACCGAGAAATAGAATCTTCATCGTCTGGCCCTTTCACCTATTCCATGGACCGCACCCTTAATCGAATCATCCTACCCCCTCATTCACAACGAGAGGGTCTACTTTCGCTTTTTGGAAAGCACTTCCAACAAGACCAACATCACGATGGCAAACAGAATCAAGATGGTCGATAAGGCCGGAAGAATCGGTTCGATGGAGAAACGGATGCTGTCCCACATCTTTTTCGGAAGCGTGATGGCGTGGGAGCTCGACAAAAAGATGGCCACGACCGTCTCATCAAACGATATCATATAGGCAAAGACCGCCCCTGTAATCGCCCCCCGTTTGATGAGGGGCAAGGTTATCTTGAAAAAGACCTGTAAGGGACTCGCCCCCAAGGTGGCCGCGGCCTGCTCCAGTGAAGGATCCAACCCCTTCAACGTGGCGGAAACGGTGATGATGACAAAGGGAAGCGTCAAAATAGTGTGGGCCAACACGAGACCAGGCACCGTGTCGACGAGATGAAACTTGGAAAGGAAGGAGTAAAGGGCTACCGCCGTAATGATGAGGGGTACGATCATGGGAGAGATGAACATGGCGTTGAGAAACCCTTTCGCGGGGATCTTGTACCGCATGGCCAGGGATGTGAGAATCCCCAACACGGTGGCGAAAAAGGACGCCAATACCGCCACTTCGAAGGAAATGCGAATGGCACGCCACCACGGCCCGCTATGAAAGAATTTCACGTATTGCTCGACGGAAAACTCCGGAGGGGGAAAGGAAAAGAACCTCGCGGGCCCAAACGACATGGGAACCAATACAAAGATAGGGGCGATGAGATAGATGGATACCATCACCCCAAAAACGATTTCGACAAGATGAAGCTTTTTCGCCTCCGCTTCCATCAAACGCCCAGATCCTCCAGTTTTTCCAGTCCCACCACCTTATTGAAAATCGTGTAGAAGACCAATGTCGCCACGAGTAAGATCATGGACAAACTCGCGGCAAAATGCCAATTCAAAACCGTCTGAACCTGAAAGGCGATCATGTTGGAGATCATCATCTCCCGCGCGCCCCCCAACAGCGCCGGCGTAATAAAATACCCTAAACTCATGATGAAGACGAGAAGAAACCCTGCGTACACACCGGGAAGGCTCAAGGGAAACGTCACCCACCAAAACGCCTGCACGGGGCGGGCCCCCATGGTTTGCGCCGCTTTTGGCAGGTTCGGATCGATGCTTTTTAGCACACTGAAGATGGGCAAGATCATGTAAGGCAGCAGGATCTCCGCCATTCCGACGACCACGGAGAAGAGGTTGTGGAGCAGTTTCACGTGACGGTGTGTGATGCCCATCTTCATCAAGAAGCTGTCCACGATGCCAGAACGTTGGAGAATGATAATCCAGGAGAAATTGCGCACCAACAAGCTGATGCACATGGACAAGACGATACAGACGAGAAAGATCTTGCTGAGTTTGTCCCCCGCGCGGCTCAAGATAAGGGCGAAAGGATAGCCCACCAACAGACATACCGCCGTAACGATGAGGCTGATCTTGACCGTGATCCACATCACCCGGATGTAAACGGGACGTTGAAAAAAGGCGAGATAATATTTCAGGGTGAAATGGGGATCAAACAAGCTCAGATGAAACATCCTGAGAATCGGTATGACAAAGAAGACGACCAGCGCGACAAGCGCCGGCGTTAGAAGGAGCATCCCCTTCATCGTAGGATGGTGAAGGAATCTCTTAAGTCTCTTATCCATAATCCATCCGGCCTGCGGAGATGCTCCTTCTCGGGTTGCTAGGAGATTAGCTGATCTTCCACGCCGCCCATTTTTCGTTCAGTTTATTGAGCCGAGGCTGCCACCATTTGGAGTTGAAGCTGAACTGTTTCGCCAAGTTGTCCGGGTAGGTGGGAAGCTGTTTTTGACGGGCCTTGTCGATATAGTTGTAGGCCAATTTGTTGGACGGCCCATAGGCGATGAGCTTGCCGCACTGATACGCCTGCCGTTTGGCGTCCAGAGCAAACTGGATGAATTTCATCGCCAGCTCCTTTCTGGGCGTGCCTTTTGGAACGGCCCACA
Source organism: uncultured Thermodesulfobacteriota bacterium (assembly GCA_964577975.1). GTDB lineage: Bacteria > Desulfobacterota > S145-22 > S145-22 > S145-22 > JAOZMY01. Next base: position 15,614 of record CAZOBB010000058.1, read on the forward strand.
AATCCCAATCGTAGGCAGCCCCTTCCCAAACGATCTCCAACGGAACGCCTTTCGATTGCGCCACATTGACCCGTCCGTTCCAGGCGGAGCTCATGACGACGGCCCCGGACGTCAATTGCTGTATCGACTGGGCGCCAGATTCCCACCAGGAATCGATATGCCCCTTGAGCTGACTCATCTTCTTGAAAGCCCGATCAATATCAAGGGGATAAAGTTTGTCTTTACTGACTCCATCCGCGATCAAAGCGAATTCCAGGTTGAAGGGGGCGTGGTCCTGAAGGGAACGGGGACCCGGAAAATTTTTCACGTCCCAAAAATCCGCCCAGCTTTTGGGCGCTTTTTTCAACTGTTTCTTGTTGTAGGTTAAGGCGGTGGTAAAGGCGATGTTCCCAATGCCGTATTTATGGATGGCAGGCTTGACGATGGTTTTGAGCTTGACGATATCCGTGTCGATAGGCTCCAGCAAATTCTCCGTAATCGCCGTAAACATGATGCGGGATTCAATATCCACCACATCCCACTCTACGTTACCGCTCGTCACTTGGGCTTTAATCTTGGCCAGATCCGGCCCCGTGGCCTCCACGACCTTGATCCCCGTCGCCTTTTCGAACGGCTCAAAAAAGGCCTTTCGCTGGGAGGCCTGATAGGAGCCTCCATAAGAACAAATCACGATTTTCTTGTTGGAAGCTGCCGTTGCCTTTCGCACAAAGATGTGAGGACCCACCGCCGCAGCGGCTGTGGCAACGGCCGTCCCCTTCAAGAATTCACGTCTCGTCAGCTTTTTCTTTTCCATGATTCCTCCTCTCCCCAAAAAATTGATTAATCCGGAAGGCCGTCGCAATAGGTTCGACAGCTCTTCCAGTGCACAGCGAGGGTCAATTGATCTCCCTCCCTTACCTTCGCAGCGGGATAAAAATTGGGCTGTTTAACCGTGATGACGATCCCTTGCCCTATTTCGACCGAATATTTGGAGCTTTCCCCGAAATATATCACCTCCTTTACCACCCCGTTAAAGGTGTTGTATTCCTCGGACACAGCCTCCGAGGTGGAAACAACCCGGAACTTTTCTGGACGGATGGCCACATAGACGCGGGGACCTTCCACCGTTTCCGAACACCTCAACGCGTGAAAAGGCCGGCCTCCGGGTAACTGCAACAGGAACCTGTCAACCGTCATCTCCAGCACTTCTGCCTCGAATATATTCGACTCACCAATGAAATCGGCAACATAGAGCGTTTTTGGCTCTTCGTAAAGCTCCTCTGGTTTCCCCACCTGTTCCAATCTACCGTCTCGAAGGACAGCGATGCGGTCCGACATGGTCAGGGCTTCCTCCTGATCATGTGTCACATAAATTGTCGTAAAACCCAATTCTTCCTGGATATGTTTGATCTCGATCTGCATGTGCTGGCGCAGCTTTTTGTCCAGCGCGCCCAGCGGCTCATCCATAAGGATAAGCCCAGGCTCGAAGGAAAGGGCCCTCGCCAGGGCTATGCGCTGCTGTTGTCCTCCCGACAACTGCGAGGGATACCGATCCCCATGCTGGGGCAACTGGACCATTTGAAGGGCCTGCGTAACCCGCTTGTCTATCTCCTCTTTGGAGACTTTGTGCATTTTTAGAGGAAAGGCAATGTTGTCATACACTGTCATGTGGGGGAAAAGGGCATAGTTCTGAAAGACCATTCCAATATTCCTCTTATGAGGAGGAATAAACGTCACGTCTTGCCCGTTCAAGAGGATTTCCCCCGCCGTGGGAAGTGTCAACCCTGCAATCATGGAGAGTGTCGTTGTCTTTCCCGATCCACTCGCCCCAAGAAAGGTCATAAACTCCCCTTCCCTGATCTCGAGCGTCAGATGATCGACAGCCACGACGCCAGGATACTCCTTAACCAAACCGGTCAATTGGACAGAACCTGACATATCGCTCCTTTAACTAAGACAGAGTATTTCAAACGCAAAAGTAAGTCGAAGATACCCATCTGCCGTTTCACGGTTACATGCATCGCGTATGAATCTACCGGTAGTTCGAAAGATTGTCAATACGGAACGACTTGGCGGGGTTACGCATGGATGGGTCAATTTCTTCCGCTTCTGCGCTTGCAATTTTAGAACAGATAGGGTATGAGAAGGCGTTTTTTATCAACGAAATCAGAAGAGAAAGGGATATGGCATGTTTCGTGACCTGAAAATTCGTTTTGGCATCATTATTCTCCTCGTCTGTGGGGCCCTTTTCGCCCTTGCCCCTTCCATCACCGACAACCTTCCGGACTGGTGGAAAGATTCTGTTCACAAGATCAAATTAGGACTCGACTTGCAAGGAGGGATGCATCTCATTCTCGAAGTACAGGCGGAAAAAGCGGTGGAAAGCTTCATGGAACGAACCAAAAACGATTTGGAAAGTTTTTTAAAATCGAAAGGAATCCTTGTTGTCTCCGCCCAGCGGAAAGGGCTTTCGGTAGAAATCAAATACGTCAAACCCAACACGAAGGAATCGGTCTCTTCCCTCATCACTTCTCGTTACCCCGAACTACGTATCGTCAAAACTTCCCAAGAGGGGGGGCATGGCGTGATAACCGTAGAACTTTCCCAGAAAAGAAAGCTCGCGATGGAACGCGCCGCCGTCGACCAAGCGCTTGAAACGATCCGTAACCGGATCGATCAATTCGGCGTCACGGAGCCCGACATAAGCCGTCAGGGGAAAGACCGTATTCTCGTTCAGCTTCCAGGAATCAAGGATCCGGAGCGGGCGATTCAGCTTATCGGAAAAACCGCTTTGCTCGAGTTCAAACTCGTCGATGATGAGCACAGCCTCGAAGAAGCCTTGAAAGGCAACATTCCTCCGGGAGACGAGATTCTCTACCAGAGAATAGTCGACCCAGACACAGGTGCCGTTACACGGAAACCCTATCTCATCAAGAAAAAAACACTCCTTACCGGAGACGTGTTGAAAGACGCCCAAGTTCGCATCAACACCCAGTATGGCGAACCGTATGTTTCCATCACTTTCGACTCGCGGGGGGCAGAAATCTTCGAAAAAATCACGGGTGAGAACGTCAAGAAACGCCTTGCCATCATCCTCGACAACAATGTCTACTCCGCCCCTGTAATCCAGGAGAGGATCGCGGGGGGACGGGCACAGATTACCGGGAGATTTACAACTCAAGAAGCTCATGATTTGGCTATCGTTCTTCGGGCCGGCGCCCTTCCAGCACCTGTGAAAATCCTTGAAAAAAGAACCGTGGGACCCACCTTGGGTCAAGACTCCATTCGTAAAGGTATCACATCCATTGTCATCGGTGGATTGCTTGTCGTCCTTTTCATGATTTTCTACTACAAACTGTCGGGAGTTGTCGCCGATCTCGCCCTGTTTCTAAACGTTATCTTTATCTTTGCCGTGTTGGCGGCGTTTCGCGCCACTTTGACGCTTCCGGGCATCGCCGGTATCGTCCTGACCATTGGTATGGCAGTAGACGCCAATGTCCTAATTTTTGAACGAATACGGGAAGAGCTGCGCCTGGGTAAAACGCCCAGGGCCGCTATGGAGGCAGGATTCTCTAAGGCTTTTATCACGATCTTAGACGCGAATGTCACGACCCTCATCGCCGCCATCGTACTCTTTCAGTTTGGAACGGGTCCTATCAAAGGATTTGCCGTCACCCTGAGCATCGGAATCGTGAGCAGCATGTTCACGGCCATCGTCGTCAGCCGAGCCATTTTTGATCTTGCTTTTGAGAAGAGAAGAATCAAAAAAATCAGTATATAGAAAGGAATTTTTATGGAATTCTTCAAACCTGGCACAAATATACAATTCGTTCGTGTCCGATTCATTGCTATTACCATTTCGCTTTTGTTAATCCTGGCTGGGATTATTTCTCTTATCATTCATGGCGGTCCCAATTACGGTATAGATTTTCGAGGGGGAACACTCGTTCAAGTCAAGATTCACAAACCCACCGACATTTCCCACGTCCGATCTGCACTCAAAGACCTTAAACTGGGAGAGGTTGTCATTCAAAGTATCGGGCCAGAGAAAGAAAATGAATATTTGATACGAATAGAAAAAAGCTCTACCTCTCTGAAAGGGATTTCGGAAATCGTCAAAGAACGGCTCATCAAAAGGTTTGGGAAAGACAAAGTGGAAATACGCCGTGTCGAGATGGTAGGCCCCAAAGTTGGAAAAGACTTACGACGCAAAGGTATGTGGGCCATCATCTTTTCCATGATCGCCATCCTCATCTACATCACGTGGCGTTTTGAATTCTGGTTTGCCATTGGTGCCATCGTCGCCCTCGCTCACGATGTGATGATCACCATTGGAGTTTTCTCCATCACGAACAAACAAATCAACTTGGCCATCGTAGCGGCCATCCTTACGATCATCGGTTATTCCCTAAACGACACGATTGTCGTATACGACCGAATCCGCGAAAATATGAAAAAACTCTCCAAGATCTCCTTCCCGGAGTTGGTCAATCAGAGTATCAATGAGACGTTAAGCCGTACGATTCTTACCTCTCTCACAACCCTTATTACCGTCGTCATCCTCTTTTTCGTGGGAGGAGGGGTTATCCACGATTTTGCCTTCGCCTTGATTATCGGAGTCGTGGTAGGTACCTATTCTTCTATCTATATCGCAAGCCCCGTCGTTCTCTTTTTCGAACCGTACGGACGTAACAAAAAAGGGGGAAGGATCGTAAAACGCCCTCCCGCCGCCCCGGCCCCCAAGCCCTCAAAGGTTAAGGTCGCCCCCGTTTCCGGCACCGCACCCGAGAAGCAAACTCCCGCCGCCAAAACAGGCGCGAAAAAGAAAAAGGGCTCTGGCAAAAAGAAGAAGCGGAAAAAGTAAGCCCTTAGGATGGCAAGTATACTAGGGTGGATTGGCTTAGGTTTTTTTCTCCTTGTTTTACTCGGGGGCATGTTATCCATCGCCCTAGGGATTCCAGGAACATGGATCATCCTTCTTGATGCCATCGTTTACGCGTGGCTGACCCATTTTAACGTTCTTACATGGTACGGGATTCTCTTTTTGTTTCTTCTTACCATCATTGGTGAAGCCCTTGAATTTTATCTCAGCATTAAAGGGATTAAGCGCTCCAACCCCTCTAAGGGAGTTGTGCTCGTATCTTTCTTTTGTGGTTTTTTCCTGGCAATCATCATGGCCCCCCTCTTTTTCGGCCTGGGAGCCATCCTTGGCGCGTTGCTAGGCACATTCGGTGGCGCTTTCTTAATGGAATACCTTTCCCAGCGGCGAATGGGACACGCCATAGATGTAGGACGAAAGGCCTTTGTCGGGCGTCTTCTTGGCTTCCTATCCAAATTCACGATTGCTACCATCATGATCCTTTTCATTGTCACACGAATCTTCCTGCATTAGCCATCTCCCTTTCACAACTCGAAAATTTTTCTTGACATCCCTCCTCTCCTGAATTATAAAAAATATAAAGCTTTTTTATTTTTATGCAAGAAAGGGGACGTGAATGCCGAGAATGGGTCGAGAAAAGTCAAGTTATGTGATTCAATCGGTGGTTAACGCGCTGAATCTTTTAGAACAGTTCATACATTCCGAAGGAGAATTGGGTGTCACAGAGCTTAGCAAACGTTTAGGGCTTCATAAAAACAATGTTTTCCGTTTGCTGGCGACCTTGGAATCCAAAGGGTATATCGAACAAAACAAGGCCACGGAAAACTACCGCCTTGGAATAAAAAGCTTGGAATTGGGACAAACCTACATTCACCAGATGGGATTGGTACATCATGCCCATCCCATCATGGAAGAACTCGTCAAAAAGTGCAAAGAGAATGTCTATTTGGGCATCGTTCAAGGAAAAGTGGTTGTCTACTTGGACATGGTGGAGGCAAACCAGGTCGTTCGTGTGGCATCCCGTATCGGACAACAATTGCCTATCCACTGTTCTTCCATCGGAAAGGTGCAAATCGCCTTTATGAGTGAAAGTGAGCTAGAAAAACTCAAACTAAAAGATACATTGAAAAGATACACACCGAATACAATCACGGATTATGAAAAATTAAAAAAACACCTCGAAGGCATCAGAAAGGTTGGCTACGCCATTGATAACGGGGAGTATGATGAAGGGGTTCGTTGCGTCGCGGTTCCCATCCGCGATTATACCCGCCAAATCGTTGCTGGTTTGTCCATTTCTGGACCCGTTTTCCGGATGACGGATGAAAATCTGGAAAACGTTATTATTCCAGAAGCCGTGAAAGCAGGTAAGGAAATTTCAAGACGATTGGGTTTTGACATCACCACATACTAACCCTTCTGTCATCTTGAGATTAAAGCGCGTGAAATGCCAGTAAAGATAGGTGACAGGAAAAACCTTTAAAGGAGGAAAGCCGAATGTCATCACGAGTCGCGAGAGTCACAGAAATCATTGCCGCTTCCCCAAACAGCTTTGATGATGCCATCAAGATAGGGTTTGAGCGGGCCACGAAAACCTTACGGGGGATCACGGGACTGAAGGTTGTAGAATTCAAGATTGCGGTAGAAGATGCCAAGATTGTGGAATACCGTGTTAGAATGGAGGTCATTTTCATTCTTGAAAACTGAATCTTTTCTACGTTCGCCGATAAGAATAGACTAGGAGATCCTGATTCCCCAAGGTGTTCGTGTATCGATAGACTTCCTGATAACCAAATTTTTTCAAAAGATTAAGAAAGGAAGGGGCCGTTGCGGCTTCCTTTCTTTTCAAGATGACGAAGGCGATTTTGTGACGCCGCAAGGCATCTACGTCTTCTTCCCTCACCCTGTAAAACGGAATGGAATGGCATCCCGCGTAGTATCCAATCCGAATCATAGAGGTCAAAATAACGCAGTCGGTTTGTGAAGGCTTTCTCTTTTTAATCCAAGCCCCAACTATCTTTCTCCCCACTTTCTCCACGCGATACGGCTTGGTTCCTTTCACTACCGTGACGACAAGAACAAGCGAAAGGAGGATCGAACCAAAGATCTTCTGATCGAAAAATTGTGAAGCGATCCGGCGATCGAGCATATCACACACATAGGTAAAACCTATTGCTGCCCATCCAAACCAAAAAACTATCGCGGCACAATAATGACGCCGGCTCACATATCCATATCCCGACAAAAGGGCGCTCAACATCCCCCAATAGAGCAATGAAAAGATTACGATAAAGGTATCGAATTTGTTCCATGGAAACCGATTCAAGTAAAAAAGGCGAAACACAACAAAAATACCAATAGGCAAGAACATGGCATGAAAAAAGCCAAAGGCGGTAATCGCCATTGATTTGAGAAAGATAACGAGGAATCCCACCACAGAACTCGGTGTCTCCACATGGGGCACATACCGGCGTCCCAGGGCTTGGCGGATTCTGTCGGCTTGCTCCCACTCCCACTTGCTTCGATTCCTTAAGAATTCCGCTCTCTTTTTATCAACCCCCTTCGGGAGTGTTTTGACCATTGGCCCCTCAATCTGCTGCCCTTTTTTGACCACCCCCGACTCTCCATACGCATGACGGACAAACGTTTCAATCTTCTTCTTTTTTGTTAGAATCCATTCTCCCGACTCTCGATGCAGATACACCATATACGGGGCGGCCACGCAGGAAACGCTCACCAAAAAGACGACTAATCCCCACCCCCACCTTTTCAACGAGGTCCACTCCGTGACAACAAGCCACACAACCCCCGCCACCCCAACAACAAGCCCCTCTGGACGTGTCAGATACGCCAAGCCCACGGATACTCCCGCCATGGCAAACCACCCCAGCGCCATTCTGGAGGAAACGGCTAAAAGGAAAAGGGCCACCGCCCACGCCACGAAAAAAAGATACAGCGGTTCCGTCAGAATATCCGCCGCATACCTCACAAGATAAGGAGAAACACAAAAGAACAAAAGCCCCAAAAAAACGATGCGTTCATTTCTGTATCTATAGAAAAGAATCACCAAAGCAGGGACAGTCAAAGCACTCGCAACCAGGGACACTCCCATGGCTGCATGTTCCAAAGAGCCTCCCCCTATTTTTGCCATACCGGCTATCATCATAGGATATAGAGGATGGTAAGGATGAGCCAGGGCTTTTTCTATCTGCCCTGTCAACCAATATCTTGCCAGCTCGATATAGGTCAGGCTATCCCTCGAAACCAAGGCCGTGTTGATCCACGACACAAGCCGCACGAGCACCAAGACAGCAATACTCCCACTCACCAGGCTACGCCTCGAAAGACTCGCGCGATCCCCGCTTTCAATACGCATTCTTGAAACCTTTGATCAAAGTAAAAAAGAGAATCTTGATGTCGAACCAAAGGGACCAGTTCTCGATGTAATAAAGGTCATACTCCAGCCGTTTTTGTAGGGATGTCCGCCCACGATAACCATTGACTTGGGCCCACCCCGTAATCCCCGTTTTGACCTTGTGCCGTAACATATAGCGGGGAATCTCGTTTTTGAATTTTTCTATAAAAACAGGTCGCTCCGGGCGAGGCCCCACCAAACTCATCTCTCCTTTCAGGACATTGAAAAACTGGGGAAGCTCGTCCAGGTTCCACCGTCGCATGAACGCACCGATTCGCGTCGTTCGCGGGTCGTTTTCCCTCGCCCAAACCGCACCCGTTTCTTTTTCCGCGTCCACGACCATGGACCGAAATTTCAAAATGATAAAACGCTGCCCATCATATCCCATTCTTTCCTGCCGGTAGAAGACCGGTCCCTTCGATGTCAACTTCACCCCCAACGCCAACACAAGAAAAAGGGGGGACAAACAAATAATGGCAACGGCAGAAACCACGACATCCATTATTCTTTTACCAATCCTCCCCCACCCGTAGAGAGGCGAGGCGCTGACGTTTATGATTGGAATCCCATCCAAATCTTCTATGCTCGCGTTCAAGATATAGAATCTTAAAAAATCCGGGACAATATGTATATCCACCAATTCCTCTCGGATTCCCTCCATCAATTCTTTGAGATACAGCTGATCCTCCAGGGGAAGGGCAAAAATCACATGCTTGATGTGATACGCCTGCACGATCTCAGGTAAGGCCTCATACGTGCCAAGAACCGGAACGTCTCCCCCTAGAGATTCTTCTTTTTCCCCCTTTCTCGTCAGAAAGCCAACGACCTTCAATCCTAGCTCCGGCTTTTCCTTCAAATACGACGCCACGCGCCCCCCCATTTCCCCCCTTCCCACGATGAGAAGGGAGTCTTTCGCCTGTTTTCCAATGTGTCTCGCGATCTGTATCAAAACGAGACGATCAGCCGTAAGCAAAAGGAGGTTCAAAAAGACAAAATAGAACAGAACCACGCGGGAATATTTATACTCTCTAAAGAAATAGGCCACCGCCACGAACAACAAAAGGTGGAGAGAAACGGCCTTTAGAACGTTGAAAAAAACTTTTTTGTAGTTTCTTAAAAGAGAAGTCTCTCCAATCCTCGCATAATGAAAAACGGCAAGCCACGTGACCACAATGGCCACGATCAATACCGCATAATCCCCAAAGGGGGGAATCCCTTTCGTTATGGGAACAATTGGAAAATAAAATCGTAGATAATAGGCGCCAATCCATGAAAGACTCAAGAGGAGAATATCGACGATGAGTAAAAGTCCTACCCAGATTTCTTTTCGTTTATCAATCATTTTTTATCTTTCTCTCTCCGTATATCCGCTGCACCACCTCCTTGAATTCCTTCATAAAGACGGTGGTATCAAAACGTAAAGCGTTGGCACGGATCGCTTCTTGCGAATAGTCTTGCTCAACATCCTCAAACCGACGTACCGCCTCTATAATCGCCTCCGAAGTAGGTTCATTGAAGAAAAGCCCCGTCCCCGGATTCTCTCTGTCCCGATACGGGACGACCGATTCCAAGACCCCTCCGCGAGCCAAGGCGATAACGGGACGACCCGAAGCCTGAACCTCCACGGGAATCATCCCGAAATCCTCCACCCCAGGGAAGATGAGGGCTCGACAACGTGCATACACCGAACGAAGCTCTCGGTCTGGCAGCCATCCCATAAATTCGATATTCTTTCCCCCCAACATTTTCAATCTCTTTTCTTCCGGGCCCTTCCCCACCACGATCAGACGACGTCCCAGCCCGTTAAAGGCACGGATCGCATAATCGAGGCGTTTATACGGAGCGAAAGCCGACACCATAAGATAATAATCGTCCACGGAATCAGATACATGGAAAAGACTACAATCCACGGGAGGGTAAACGACATCGGCGGGACGGTGATAATACATACCGATACGCCGCCTTACATACTTAGATATTGCAACAAAATGTGACACCCTTTGGGAGGAGGTAACATCCCACATGCGAAGATAGTGGAGAACGGGTCGTATGATGGCCGATTTCACGCGCCCAGCCCTCCCAAAATAATCAAAGCGCCGGTCCCAGATATACCGCATCGGGGTAAAGCAATAGGAGATATGAACCGTTTCAGGATCGGGAATAATCCCTTTCGCCACACAATGGCTGGTACTAATGATCAGATCATACTCCCCTCTTAACCTCAAAGATTCGATGGCCAAGGGATAAAAAGGGAGATAGCTCCGATAATGCTTTCTGACAAAGGGAAATCTTTGTAAAAACGATGTGGTGATGTCATGCTTCTCAATGAGAGGGCTAATCGTCCCCTCAAAATGAAAGAGGGTATAGATATCCGCTTCAGGAAACAAACGACACAGATGTTCAAGACACCGCTCCCCCCCTCGCATTCCTGTTAACCAGTCGTGAACTAGCGCAACCTTCACCTCTTCGTCTTACCTCCCCTTACTTCTAGATATATACCAGATTTCCTGGGAATCTGAAACCGATTAAGACAGAACTCTTTGAAATATCTCAATATGTTTTGCTATCGAAGCTTCCCACCGGAATTCCGCCGCTTTCTGTTTACCCCTTTCCCCCCATTCCCTACGAAACTCCTCCCTTTCCACCATCATTCGAACGGCTTCATAAAATTCTTTGGAATCTCCCCGACGCACAAGAAGCCCTCCCTCCCCGACTACCTCCGGCAAAGAAGCCACCCTAAATGCCACAACAGGTGTGCCACATGCCATCGCCTCCAATGGAGGAAAACCAAATCCCTCATAAAGCGAAGGAAAGACAAAACAGAGAGCATTACGATATCCCACCCGAAGCGCCTCATTATCAAGGGTTCCAAGAAATCGAACGCGTTCTTGAATCCCTCGCCGCCGTATTTCGCGAAGAAGATTCCCCCCTTCTTCCGTCTCGTCACCCGTGAGACAGAGATAGAGATCGGAAAATCGTTCGAAAAGTTTTTGGCAAATCTCCAAGAGCTGAAAAAGATTCTTATGGGATTTATGATTCCCCACATAAAAAAGGTATCGTTCGGGCAATTTCAACCTTCGTACAATTCCTTCTTCCCCCTCTATTGGCCCACCGGAAAAGGATGCTTCCAACCCATGAGGAATGGCATAGATCTTTCCTGAGGCCTGAGGGAAAAAACGTAGTATCTCACGCCGCGAAAACTCGGAGGGAGTCAAAATGACCCTCGCCGTTCGAATCGCGTGTCCCATTTGAGTCAACGCATATCCCCTATGGAAAAGGCTTTTGGGAAAAACAAGGTGGATCACATCATGGATCATCACGGCTAGAGGCATCTTCAACCCAATGGGGACCACATAATGGGGTGAAAAGAAAAGGTCTAAATCCGCCTCGTTTATCTTTCGACGCAAAGAAACCTGCTCAAAAAACCTATACGGTACCGCTTTCTCGACGTGACGCACTACCTTATTGTGCTCACCTTTCAAGAAAGGATCTCCCGGTCTATGCCAGAGATGTATCTTTTGGACAACACCAAGGGGCAGTAATCCTTCTACCAGATTCCGGATATATCTACCAATCCCTCCATCCCATGCCTTTCTGACATCAATACCGAGTCGCACCTTGTCTTATCCTACCATTTCATAGACATCCAACGTCTTTCTCGCCGTCTTCTCCCAAGAGAAATTTCTCGCCTGATGAAACCCTTTCTCCCTGAGGGCTTCTTTCAAAGTGTCATCATACGCCAATGTCATCATCTTTTCTGCAATATCATCCGGATTGTGTGGATTCACATATAACGCTGCTTCTCCAGCCACTTCCGGCAGAGAGGCCACGCGTGAGGTTATCACGGGCACCCCACACCGCATCGCTTCCAAAATAGGAAGACCGAACCCCTCATACACCGAGGGAAAAATAAAGAAATCCGCTCCACTATACAAAACGGGCATATCATCATCGGACACGTAGCCTGTAAAAACAACGTTACTGGAGAACTCTGCCTTTTTTAGCGTGTCAAATATCTCACTATACAACCATCCTCGCTTTCCCACCACAACCAATTGAAAATCATTATGTAACTTGTCCCATATTCGATCACACGCCCGAAAGAGGTTAACAAGGTTTTTCCTCGGCTCGATGTTCCCTACGTGGAGAAAATACCTCTTTTTAATTCCATACTTCAATTTCAAGGCATTAATACGTTCATTGTCATCAACAGGTCGAAAATGGTCTGATACCGAATTTGGAACCGCAAAAATCCGTCCTTCATCGACCTTAAACTGCTGAATAATCTCATGACGGATGAACTCGGAGACCGTGATGATAGCATCTGCCCGCCGAATCATAAGATGAATCAAAAAACGCATATAATACGCATACTTCGTGGGAATCGTATGGGGATGATGAAAGGCGACTAGATCGTGAATGGTAGAAACAGATTTGAACCCTTTATGGAAAGGGGGAGCCATAAAAGCAGGGCCATGAAACAGATTAACCCCCCTTTTCCTCAATTCCTTTGGAAGCAAAAAAAACTCCCAGGGGTCACCAAAAATATGATTCTCATTCGAGAAAGGGGCCTGGTACACCTCGAACTGGTCAAAAAAGGTGGGGGCATTTTTAAGTTGCCCACGGGTAACCATCAACCCATACTGGTTTCTTCCATCAATCGTTTTCAGTCCACGGATAAGCTGGGTAACATGATTTCCCACACCCGACTGGCGGATGTCCACACTTCTCGCATCAATCACAATCTTCATAATCTACCGGAAGATACAACTTAGCTTCGTGAAATGTCAATGCACCTCTTTCGAGGGTAATTTTTCTACTCCCCCTGTTTCCCAAAAAAACCGCTAGAAACCTGATTCAAACAAGATATTTCTTCCATTTTTTTTCTTGACAAATCCCAAAAAAGATGATTTATTACCCTTGAAGTGGGGAAAAGTGGGGAAAAGTGGTAAAAAATGAGGGAATGGGATGTTCAGGGGGAGATACGAAAACAACATAGATCCGAAGGGTCGTATTAGCATCCCCGTTCGTTTTCGCGAAATATTGCTACAAAAATACGACGACTCTCGCGTTTTTGTAACCAACTTCGACAACTGTCTCTTGCTTTTTCCCTATTCGGAGTGGATTAAATTAGAGGAGAAGGCAAGCAAATTACCCACGTTCCACAAGGAAGGGCGCGCCCTCATTCGGTTCTTTTTCTCCGGTGCCGCTGAATGCTCCCTAGATAATCAGGGACGAATTCTGATTCCCCAATCCCTCCGAAAATACGCGGGATTAGAAAAAGAAGTCGTACTTCTAGGAGCCCTTAAAAAAATAGAGATATGGGACAAAAAACGATGGGATGAAGAGATGAAAAATCTCTCTAACAACATCGATGTCATCAGCGAAACCATATCTCAGCTAGGATTGTAACAGGCACAACGTTTCGGTCCTAGTCATACTACCAAATGCGGGAGGTGGAACTAATTTGAATGACGGAAAAACCTTCTATCCACATACCTGTGATGGCAAAAATCGTGATAAGCGCTCTAGGCTGCAAACCGAATGGAATCTATATCGACGCCACACTTGGGGGAGGAGGTCACGCACAAATGATTTTGGAAGCCTCTTCGCCAAACGGTTTCTTGCTTGGCATTGATCGAGACAATGATACCCTAACGCTCGCTTCCGAAGCCCTGAAGGAATTCGGCAGTCGCGTAAAGATAGTCCAAGGAGATTTCAAAGATTTGAACGAAATCTGCGAAAAGGAAAATATTAGCAAGGCGGATGGAATCCTTATGGATCTAGGCATCTCTTCAATCCAACTGGAAAAGGGTTCGCGAGGTTTCAGTTTCCGGCGTCCGGAAGAACCTTTGGACATGAGAATGGACAAAAATAATGGAATCACCGCTGCAGAGGTACTCAATCACTTTCCAGAAAGAAAAATTCAGGCCATTCTCCGCCAATTCGGGGAAGAACGCTGGGCTTCAAGAATCGCCAAAGAGATCGTCATAACGAGAAAACATACACCTTTCAGAAAGGTAGAAGATCTAATCCAAGCCGTCAAACGAGCCATCCCAGCCAAGGCTCGCCACGGGAAGAGGCACATGGCCACGAAGACCTTTCAAGCATTACGCATCTATGTCAACAATGAACTGGAAGCCCTGGAAAAAGGGTTGCGTGCTGGCCTCCACCTTCTAGCCCCCGCCGGTAGAATGGCCGTCATCTCTTTCCATTCCCTTGAAGATAGAATCGTCAAACAAACCTTTCGCGAAGCTGCCAAATCACCCAAGACCTTCGGGGCCGCCTCTTTTCGTATCATCACGCGCCGTCCCGCCACGCCCGCAAAAAGGGAAACCGACCAAAACCCACGGGCAAGGAGCGCAAAACTTCGAGTTATCGAAAAAGAGGAAAGCGCATGAAAACATCCAGCTCTGTCTATACAGGCCGTTCTCTTTCCTGGACAAGGGTAAGCGGGATTGCCTCCCAGACGATGCGTATCCCGAAGACCAATCCCCTGAAAGTCGTGTGCGTGTCATTGCTCGTTCTCCTGCTCTTCCTCACCCTTCTCATCAATGTATGGATTCACATCAACATCATTCACGTAGGGTACCAAATAGCCCAACTCAAACACCAAGTTAAGATGCTGAAAATCGACAACAGAAACCTCACCATCCAAAAGGCCACACTCCTAACTGGCAAAAAACTTCTGCCTATCGCTAGGAAAAAGTTTCACCTTGTTCCTTTAACACCAGAGCAAGTCATTACGATCGATGAAAAAGATTAACTCAAACAAAGCATTTCAACTTAGACTCCTCACTGTTTTCCTCTTTATAGAGGCCTTGTTCGCCATTTGCATCGCCCGCGCGTTCCAGCTCCAGATCCTTTCTGGCCCTTATCTCAAACACATGGCATACCGCCAACATTACGGCACCATCCGAGTATCCCCCGACAGGGGCACCATCTTCGACAGAAAAGGGCATCAGCTGGCCGTAAGCACCATGATGCTTTCTCTCTACGCCCACCCTTCAAAGGTCTCGTCCAAAAAGAAGACGGCACGGGTCATTGCGAAGATCCTCAAGTCTCCTCAACAATCCTACTATCGATGGAGGAAAAAACTCTATAACCGGTTAAGAAAAAAGGCCTCCTTCGTCTGGCTAGCAAGACAGCAAAACCCGAAAAAGATCAAAAAGATAACCGCCCTAAAGATGAAAGGGATTGGATCCGTTCCAGAGCCCAAACGATTCTATCCGTGTCTCTCGCTCGCGGCGCAATGTATCGGTTTTTGTAACATCGATGGTGTAGGGCTCGATGGTATCGAACTAAAATACGACAAATACCTCAGAGGAAAACCCGTACGGCTCTTGGTCGCAAGAGACGCAAAGGGAAATCCCATCATCACACGAAAACAAGAGGCCTTCGCATCTTCCCGAATCCACAACATCTACCTCACCCTCGACGAGACGATTCAACATATCGTGGAAGAAGAGCTTGCCCTCGCCGTGCGTTCTCACCGGGCAAAGAACGGTATGGCAATCGTGATGAATCCAATCACCGGAGAAATCCTAGCTATGGCGAACTATCCCTTTTTTAATCCCAACCGACACCCGGACCGAGACACGAACCTAAACAGGAGACGGAACCGAACAGTTACCGATCTTTTCGAACCGGGTTCCATGATTAAGCCTTTTCTCATTGCCGCCGCAATCGAAAGCGGTAAATTCAAAGGTACCGAGAGAATCTTTTGTGAAAACGGTCATTATAAGATCGGCAGATACACCATTCACGATGTCCATCCGCACAAGTACCTCAAGCTAGCAGAAATCGTGAAATATTCCAGCAACATCGGAGCGGCTAAGATTGGAACGAAGCTAGGAAAGGAAACCGTCTATGCCATGTTCAAAAAATTTGGCTTTGGCAAAAAGACGGGAATCGGATTGCCAGGAGAGGCGCAAGGGGTCATGCAACCAATGAAAAACCTTCCTCCTATCGCGCTCGCCAACATTTCATTCGGACAAGGAATCGCCGTGAGTGCCCTCCAGCTTATCACCGCCGTATCGGCAATCGCAAATGGGGGCGTTCTCATGCGCCCCTTCATCATAAGGAAGATCGTTGATTCAAACGGCATACCCATTCTTACCCGGCACCCCGAAGCGGTTCGGCGTGTACTCTCGCCTCGAACCGCCCATCTCATCACTACCTTCATGAAAGAGGTCACCAAAGAAGGGGGGACAGGAACCCGCGCCGCCATCGAGGGATTCGAGGTGGCCGGAAAGACGGGGACCTCCCAAAAACCGAGAACGGACGGAAAAAAGGGATACGATCCGACAAAATTCATCGGATCGTTCGTGGGGTTTGTACCGGCCGATGACCCAAAAATCGCTATCCTCGTCGTCATTAACGAGCCAAAAGGGATTCCTTACGGAGGGGTGGTCGCCGCCCCCGCTTTCAAGGCAATGGGAGAAAGGATCCTCCGGTATCTAAACATCGCTCCCAAGACTCAAACGCTTCCCCTGGTTGCCATTTCTCATCCTTTCTCCAGCCAATCCCCCGCAGAAGGGATAAAAAAAACGTCCGTTTCAGCGGCGAAAAAGTCTTCCTCAAAACCTGAAAAAATCATTCTTCCCGATTTTCATGGGATGAGTCTAAGACGCGTCATTCGATGGGGTGCCTACCATGGCATCAATCTAACCCTGAAAGGAAGCGGGCTGGCTATACGCCAATTCCCGAAACCGGGAACTCCCGTTTCGCCCGGAGGGAGGTGTTCTGTATGGTTCACCTTACCCTCATGAAAGAGGTCCCCATGTTTTACTCCCCTTCTATATCCATACAGACCCTTCTTCCGGGACTCCCCCTCATCCTGTCACAAAAGGGGCCAAAAGATATAGAGATAACCGGGATTACCCACAACTCCCAGGAAGTAAAGCCCCACTCTCTTTTCGTTGCCATTCGAGGATTTACGGTGGATGGACATCGTTACATTCCCGATGCCCTTCGAAGGGGGGCAACGTGCATTGTGTTGGAAGATCCAGCGTGGATAACCTCCGACACAGACGTCCTTTTCATCCAAGTTCCAGATTCCCGTGAAGCCCTGGCTCGACTTGCAGCAACCTTTTATGGAAACCCTTCAGAAAAGTTGACGCTCATCGGGATCACGGGAACCAACGGTAAAACGACGTTAACCTACCTTCTCGAATCCATCCTCGAAAAAGAGGGACGCGCCACGGGCGTCATGGGAACCATCAATTACCGTTTCCGGAAAAACATCATTCCGGCGGAGACAACAACCCCCGACGCCCTTTCTCTCCAGCGCATCCTGGGAGAGATGCTCGACGAAAAAATAGAAACGGTGGTCATGGAAGTTTCCTCCCATGCCTTAGCCCTCCACCGAATCGACGGATGTCACTTCGATGTGGCCGTGTGGACAAACCTTTCCCAAGATCATCTCGATTTCCACTCCACCATGGAAGAGTACTTCGATACCAAAAAAACCCTTTTTACACGCCATCTCGCATCCAGTAAAAAAGAGGGCAAACACGCCATCATCAACATCGACGACCCCTATGGAAGACGGCTTGCCAAAGAACAGACTCTTTCCCTCACCACCTATGGGACCACCCCCAGGGCGGACGTCCATCCCACCAAAGCAGAAATGAGCGCGTCTGGAATCTCCATGGAGGTTCACACTCCAAAAGGGTCTGTCTCCATCACTTCCTCGCTGGTGGGACGGCACAATCAGTCAAACCTTCTGGCGGCCACCGCCACCGCCCTCGCCTTGGGCATCCCTCTTGAAACGATACGCGATGGGCTTCAAACCGTGACCGTCCCCGGGCGTCTCGAAACCGTTGAAAATCGCTTAGGCATCACGGTTCTGGTCGATTATGCCCACACTCCGGACGCCTTGAAGAACGTTCTCACAAGCCTGCGTCCCCTCACAAAAGGAAGACTCATCACCCTTTTCGGATGCGGAGGAGACCGCGACAAAAAGAAACGGCCTAAAATGGGTAAGATAGCGGAGGAGCTTTCGGACAGCCTCATCCTCACAAACGACAACCCACGATCGGAACCTCCCCAACAGATCATTCAAGAAATCGAATCGGGGATCAAAACCCTTCCGCTTCTCCCCGAGGATGCCTTCCGATCTGGTCAAAGAGGCTATGCCGTCGTCCCGGACAGAAAGGAAGCCATCCGTTTGGCCATCGATTCGGCCAATCCTGGGGATATCGTCCTCATCGCTGGCAAGGGACACGAATCGTATCAAGTCATCGGATCGAAAAGGATCTCCTTCTCGGACGTGCTGGCAGCTCGGGAGGTGCTAGCCGAAAAACAGGGACAAGAGGGATGAACTGGAAACTGATGGAAGTCATCCAAACAACAGGGGCGACACCGTACCGCCTCCCTCAAACCCTTCCGGTGCTAACGGGGATCAGTACCGATACCCGAACACTGAAACGTGGGGAGCTCTTTGTCGCCCTGAAAGGGGCAAACTTCGACGGTCACCACTTCATCCCCGCCGCAATGGAGAAGGGGGCAGGTGCCATCCTCGCCCAGGAACCCGTCCCGTGCGATACCGATACCCCTTGTCTTTTCGTTCCGGACACCCTCTCGGCCTATGGAAAGCTCGCCCACGCCTATAGGGAGAAATTGAAAACGAGATTCTTGGCCATCACGGGGTCCATGGGAAAGACATCCACGAAAGAGATGGCGGCGGCTGTCCTCTCAAAAAGGTTCCGCGTGACCAAAACGGACAAAAACGAAAACAACCGGGTGGGCGTTCCCAAAACCCTCTTGCGCGTGAAAGAGGGAACGGAAATTGCCGTTATCGAGTTGGGCTCCAACATTCCTGGGGAGATTGCCCTCCTTACCGAAATCGTTCAGCCTCACAGCGCCCTGATCACCAATATTGCCCCCGTTCACCTCGAACGCTTCAAGACCATCGAAGGCGTGCGCATTGAAAAAGGGGCCCTTTTTTGGGGGGCTCCCTTCGAAGCCCTTCGTTGCGTGAACAAGGATGACGATAACATCGGCAAGATCCCTATGATGAAGGAATGGCGTCTTCTTACTTATGGGACGGGAGACGATGCCCAGATCCGTTTGAAGCATCTCACCCCGCAAGGGCTTAAAGGAATACGTTTCACCCTTTCGGCCAAAAACGAGAAGGTGGAGATATCGCTCCCTCTCCTTGGCGTCCATCAGGCCAAAAACGCCCTCGCGGCGGCGACCCTTGGAATCTCAGAAGGTGTTCCGCTCCATGAGATCAAAGAGGCCTTGGAAGCCCTTCCCGCCTCCAAAGGGCGGCTGGAACCCATTCAAACCATCTCCGGTTCCGTTATCCTCAATGATACCTATAACGCCAATCCGGAGGCAACCAAGCTGGCGTTACAGACCCTCGCCATGTTCCATCCCGACTACGTGACTATTGCCATTTTAGGGGACATGCTGGAGCTTGGAGAAAAGGCCGCCGTCCTTCATGAAGACGTGGGAAAAGAATGCGCAAGACTAGGCATCGGAGTGCTTGGAGTCACGGGAGATTTTAGGGACGCGATCCAAAAAGGTGCCCTCGAAAACGGTTTTCCGGCAGAAAATGTCTTTTCTTTCGACGACGAAGCAACGCTTCTCGCCTCTCTTTCTCCTTATCTCAGAGCGCGAGCAATGATCCTCGTCAAGGGATCACACGGCCTTCACATGGACCGGTGGGTGGAAACACTCTTTTCACACATGAACGAGAAGGGGGGGAAATCCTAATGCTGTACCATTTGCTTTACCCCCTCCACACCCATTTCGGCTTTTTCAATGTCTTTCGCTACATCACGTTCCGGTGCATCTACGCCACCATTACCGCCCTCCTCCTAAGCTTTCTCTTGGGCCCCTATCTGATCAAACGTCTCAAGGTCCATCAGATCGGTCAAGCCATCCGTAAAGATGGGCCCGCCTCTCATTTGAAGAAGGAAGGGACACCCACGATGGGAGGACTCTTGATTCTCATCTCCATCATCGTTCCCACCCTTCTCTGGGCCAATCTCATGAATCGTTATATTTGGCTGACCCTCCTTGTAACCGTCTGTTTTGGCGTCTTGGGTTTCATTGATGACTATTTGAAGGTCAGCAGGAAAAACTCGCGGGGTGTGCCGGGAAAGACGAAACTCCTCGTTCAAATCCTTGTTGCCGCCATCTGCACCGTTGTCCTCATGCGCGCCCCCGGTTTTCCCACCACCGTCGTTTTCCCGTTTTTCAAAAACTTCTCTCCGGACATCGGGAACCTCTACCTCATTCTCGGCATATTCGTGATTGTCGGCACTTCCAACGCCGTCAACCTTACCGATGGATTAGACGGCCTGGCAATCGGTCCCACCATGATCTCCGCTGCCACCTACACACTTTTTGCCTACCTGGCGGGTCACGCCATTATCTCCCGATACCTCAACATCCCTTACGTCAAAGGCGTGGGAGAACTCTCCATCTTCTGCGGTTCCATGGTGGGCGCCAGTATGGGTTTTCTCTGGTTCAACACCTATCCCGCTCAGGTTTTCATGGGAGACACCGGTTCTCTCTCCCTGGGAGGAGCCCTTGGAACAATCGCCCTCATGACGAAACAGGAACTCCTTCTCATCATCGTGGGCGGAATCTTCGTGAT
This sequence comes from uncultured Thermodesulfobacteriota bacterium, assembly GCA_964577975.1. Taxonomy (GTDB): domain Bacteria; phylum Desulfobacterota; class S145-22; order S145-22; family S145-22; genus JAOZMY01. Next base: position 36,500 of record CAZOBB010000058.1, read on the forward strand.
CGAAACCCTTTCCGTGATCATCCAGGTTGTTTCGTTCAAAACAACGGGGAAAAGGATCTTTCGGATGGCCCCTATTCATCACCATTATGAATTGAAAGGATGGGCGGAACCCAAGATTATCGTGCGCTTCTGGATCATCAGTATCTTTCTTGGGCTCCTTGCCATCAGTACGTTGAAGATAAGGTAACCGGCACAGATGGAACTAAAGGGGAAAAATGTCTTGGTCGTGGGAGCAGGAAAAACAGGGTTCGCCCTCGCCGAATTCCTTTCGGAAAAGGGGGCTCATGTGATCCTGAATGACAAAAGGACCCTCCCTGAGGATACTCCCATGCCCCATCCCTCAATCCAGACGGTCTGGGGAAACCACCCGGAGGAACTTTTCCTTGCCTCCGATGCCATCTTTCCTTCCCCCGGTGTCCCCTTAACCCTTCCCGCCATCAAAAGGGCTCAAGCCGCCGGCATCCCCGTCGTCGGGGAGCTGGAATTGGCTTTCCGCTTCCTCGACATCCCACTTATCGCCATTACGGGAACCAATGGCAAAACCACAACCACGACGCTGGTGGGCAAGGTCTTGGAAGCGGCCGGCATTCCTGCCTTCGTGGGAGGCAATATTGGCCGTCCTCTTCTCGAGGCTTGTCGGTCGAAAGGCAGATACCAATGGGGCGTGGTGGAAGCCAGTAGTTTTCAGCTCGCATCCATCTCAAGTTTCCGTCCGCGCATCGCGGCCATCCTTAATATGGAACCGGATCATCTCGACTGGCATCCCACCGTTGAGGACTACTACCAAGCGAAATGGAACATCACCAAAAACATGGAACGAGAAGATTCTCTTATCCTCTACGCCCCTCTCCTGGGGCACCAACCCCAGGGGATGAAGGCAAAAATCCTTACCTTCACGCACGCACACGACGCCTCTCACGCGGCGTGGATAGGAGACACGGCTCTTTGCTGGTCTTGGGAAGACAAGACTTACACCCTTCCCCAGAATCAATTGGTCATTCATCATACGCATATTCACCTCGACATGCTGGCCGCTGGTCTCATCTCCCTTTCCGTTGGTATCCCCTTTGAGGTGATAAAAGACACATTCCAACGTTTCCACGGCCTTCCCCACCGAACGGAATTCGTGGGAGAAATTGACGGGGTGCGATTCATCAACGATTCGAAAGCCACCAACGTGGATGCGGTAGTGTGGGCGCTGAAAAGCCTTTCTCCTTCCATCATCTGGCTGGCGGGAGGTCTCTGGAAGGGGGGAGATCTGTCATGCCTTTATCAACCCGTCAAAGAAAAAGTAACGACTCTCATCGCCTTCGGAGAGAGTGCCGAAAGGTTTTCCAAGGCATTCGGCTCCGTCGTGGCCACCCACACCGTTAAGACACTAGAGGAAGCCGTTCGTCTGGCCTGTCGTATCGCCCGTCGGGGCGATACGGTTCTCCTCTCACCCGGCTGCGCCAGCTTTGATCAATTCAAAAGCTACAAAGAGCGGGGGACGCGGTTTTCCTCCCTTGTTTCCTCGCTACGCAACCAAAAGGATGGAATGCTCCATGTTTCGCTATAACAAAGGGTATCAACATATCGACTTCATTCTCCTGGGCACCGTTCTCCTCCTTACGACGGTAGGGTTTATCATGGTCTTCAGCGCCAGTGCGGTCCTCGCGCAACAGAAGTTCGGAGACAACCTATACTTTCTCAAACGTCAACTTATCTATGGATTGATCGGGCTTTTCCTCATGTTTCTACTCAGCAAATTCGATTACCGGAAACTCAGGCCTATGGCTTATCCCCTCTTGTTCGTCTCCATCTTTCTCCTCATCCTGGTTTACACTCCCGGCATAGGTCTGAAAGTGGGAGGAGCCCGTCGGTGGATTCACGTAGGCCCTGCCACCTTCCAGCCGAGCGAATTCGCGAAAATCAGCCTCATCATTTACCTGGCCTATTATTTCAGTAAAAAGAAAGACACCATCATCCAATTCAAAAAGGGTATCCTACCCGTCCTTATCATCACAGGTCTCCTTATTGCCCTCATCTATCCCCAACCCGATTTCGGAAACGCCATGTTTCTCAGCATCCTTCTCGTTATTTTCCTCTTTATCGCGGGCGCGAGGCTCCTTCACCTGGCTTTTTTAGGCGCCTCCATCCTCCCTTTTGCCATCTATGCCGTTTTTCACGCGGGTTATCGCTACCGGCGGCTCATCGCCTTCCTGAACCCCTGGAAAGACCCTCGAAACACGGGATTTCAAATCATCCAATCCTTTCTTTCTTTCGGATCCGGCCAATACTTCGGCCTCGGCCTGGGAAACGGGCAACAAAAACTCTTCTTTCTCCCCGCTCCTCACACCGACTTTATCTTTTCGGTTATTGGGGAAGAACTGGGATTCGTGGGAGTCACCATCATCATCCTGCTGTATATGATCCTCCTCGTTCGAGGGTTCCGGATTGCCTATCTCGCACAATCCCACTTCGCGTCCTACTTAGCTTTGGGAATCACCCTCATGATCGGCCTTCAGGCCGCCATCAACTTTGGCGTTGTCATGGGACTTCTACCTACCAAAGGAATCCCGCTCCCGCTGATCAGCTATGGAGGTTCCTGCCTGCTTATCATGCTCATTGGAGTAGGAATTTTGCTCAATATTTCAAAACGACTTCAAGCCAAGGAGGAACCAAAACGATGGTAGCCCGTTTCATCTTTTGTGGAGGAGGAACGGGAGGACACCTCTTTCCGGGAATCGCCATCGCCCAAGCCATCCGAAAAAAGGCGCCCGACAGCGCTATTCTCTTCGTGGGAACCCGCCGTGGCTTGGAAGAACGCATCCTTCCTACCTATGGCTTCGATTTTACACCTATCCAAAGCGCTGGCTTCAAAAACCTCGGTCTGATCAAAAAACTCAAGGCGCTCTTCATCCTGCCAGGGGGCGTGATCGAAGGGTTGCGCCTGTTACGATCCTTCAACCCCCATGTCGTCATTGGGCTAGGGAGTTACTCCGCCCTCCCCGTCATGATCGCAGGCATCCTAAAACGGACCAAACGGGTCCTCCAAGAGCAGAACAGCCTTCCCGGCCTCACCAATCGCATCTTGGCTCCCTTCGCCCACAAGATCTTCATCTCCTTCGAGAACACACAGAGATGGTTTCCCAAGGCAAAAACCCTCCTCACCGGCAATCCCATCCGAGAAGAAATCTGTAGGAAAAGACAAACACCGTCTTCCCGCGAATCCTTTCACCTCCTCGTCTTGGGTGGAAGCCTCGGGGCCCATGCCATCAACGAACTGTGCGTGGCAACCCTTCCTTCTCTCCTCGCGTCGCATCCTTCTCTCCATATCCATATCCAAACCGGAAAAAACGATTACGCCATGGTCAAGCAAGCCTTTGAAAAATTTTCGGAGAGGGTTGTCGTATCCGACTTCATCGAAGACATGGCCTCCGTTTACAAATGGGCTCATCTTGTCATCTCGCGTGCGGGAGCCATCACGCTTTCGGAGATCGCCGCTTGCGGCCTCCCCGCCATTCTCATTCCTTATCCTCACGCCGCGAACGATCATCAGACGGAGAACGCCAGGGCCTTCGTTTCCAAGGGAGGGGCTGTCATGTTCCTCCAAACTCAACTCCAAAAAGGGGTTTTCATCAATGTCCTCGAAGAATTTCTCCGCAACCCCCGAAAGCTTCAAGAAATGGCGGACCGGATGAAATCGTTGGGGCGCCCCAAGGCGGCCGAAACCATTGCGGAATCCCTTTTGGCCCTCGCAAATCCCCGCGGAGGAGAAACATGGTGATTCAAAAACGCTTTTATAAGGTACACTTCGTCGGTATCGGGGGAATTGGCATGAGTGGTATCGCCGAACTTTTGCACAATCTTGGATACGAGGTTTCCGGCTCCGATTTAAAAGAATCCGAAAACACGCGGCGACTCGCCACCATGGGATGCACCATTCATTATGGTCACCACGCCGACCACGTCAAAGGGGCGCATGTCGCCGTTATGTCATCCGCCGTTCATCCCGACAATCCAGAGATCGTGGCCGCCCGCAATCTCCAAATCCCCGTGATCCCCCGCGCGGAGATGTTGGCCGAACTCATGCGGATGAAACAGGGGATTGCCATCGCGGGAAGCCACGGCAAGACCACGACAACTTCTCTCATCGCCACCATCCTGAATCACGCCGAGCTGGATCCTACCATCGTCATTGGGGGAAAGTTAAACAGCATCGGGGGAAACGCCCGCTTGGGAGAGGGAGACTACCTCGTGGCGGAGGCGGATGAAAGCGACGGCTCCTTTCTCAAGCTCAATCCTATCCTTGCCATCATCACCAATATCGACCCTGAACACATGGAGCATTTCAAGACCATGGACAATCTCCGCGAAGCCTTTATCTCCTTCGCGAATAAAGTTCCTTTTTACGGAGCCGCAATCGTATGTCTCGATCACCCGGAGATCCAACGGATCCTCCCGAAAATACAGAAACGAATCGTCACTTACGGCGTCTCCACGCAGGCCGACTTCCAAGCCACCAATATCCGCCAGGAAGAATTTGAAACCATCTTCGATTTGACCATTCGCCAGGTGCCATCGGGTGAAATACGCGTCCGAATGCCGGGGAGACACAATGCCCTGAATGCCTTAGCGGCAATCGCCACCGCCCAAGAGCTTGGTATCGACCTCGACACAACCAAGGCGGCACTTCACGCCTTCGAAGGCATCCAACGACGTTTCCAACTTCGTCACAACATCAACGATATCCTTATCATCGACGATTATGGTCATCATCCCAGAGAAATCGAAGCCACCCTTAAAGCGGCGAAAGCGGGGTGGAATCGAAGAGTTATCGCGGTGTTCCAGCCCCATCGCTATACTCGCGTTCGAGATCTATCGGATGAGTTTCACCGCTGTTTCTACGAGGCGGACAAACTAATCGTTACAGACATCTACCCGGCTGGCGAGCTCCCCATTGAAGGGGTCCACGCCAAAAACATCTATGAAGGAATCCTCCATCATGGCCATCGGGATGTCACCTACATCCCGAACAAGGAGGAAATTGCCTCCGCCCTCGCCTCCATCGTACAACCAAACGACATGGTCATCACTTTGGGCGCGGGAGACATTTGGAGGGTCGGTGAGGAACTGGCACGCTACCTAGAAAAAACCAAATGAAGGTAAGGTGGATGACAACGCTGGAAAACCAATTCGGAGACGCTTTTGCCATGAATTATCCCCTGGCCCCGCACACCACTTTCAAAATCGGGGGCGCAGCCCAAGGGTTCCTCGTCGTCACGAGCGAAACACAGCTCGTTTCGGCTCTGACAACCCTGTTGGAGGAAAACGTTCCTTTCCTTGTTCTGGGAAAGGGAGCCAATCTAATCTTTTCTGACAGCGGATTCAAGGGATTGGTCATCCAACTGAAAGGGGAATTCGAGGAGATCAAAATTACCCATCACGATGAAGAAAACGTCTTCTTGGAGGCAGGAGCCGGCGTTGAAATGTCCCGGCTTCTCAATTATACCGCTAGGGCCGGTTTCAAAGGGCTGGAGCCCTTGACAGGAATTCCCGCCACTGTAGGGGGAGCCATCCGAATGAATGCGGGAATTCCCTCCTTCACCATTTCAGAAGCCCTTACATCCGTCGTATGTTTGACTCACACCCTTTCCACTGTGAGGATCGGAATACAGGATCTCTCCCCGTCGTACCGGTCCTTAAATCTACCGGACAGATGGATAATTCTCCGCGCCACGTTCAAGCTACGAAAAGGCTCTCCCGAAACCGTCCGAAAGGAGATGGAAGCGTATCGAAATAAAAGGACAAGCCAGCGGTGGCGGAAATTCCCCTCCGCGGGGTCTATCTTCAAAAATCCCAAAGGGAAGTACGCGGGACAGCTTATTGAATCGTGTGGTTTCAAAGGATACAAGATCGGGGATGCGCAAGTCTCCCCGGACCACGCGAATGTAATCGTAAACCTTGGAAACGCCCGAGCGAAGGATGTTCTCCGTCTCATCGACCTTATCCAAAAAAGGGTGTTCGAAAAAACGGGAATTCATCTCGAGCCGGAGGTTGTCATTGCTGAAGAAGGATAATCTCAAATCGCAGACGATCGGCGTTCTGATGGGGGGAATGTCCAAAGAGCGGGAAATCTCTCTCAAGACGGGAACGGCCATCGCGAACGCCCTGAAAAAGAAGGGTTACCACGTGGAACCGATCGACGTCCGAGAAGATGTCTGCCTTCAACTTAAAGAAAAGGGCATCGAAGTCGCTTTTATCGCCCTCCATGGCCGCTGGGGAGAAGACGGAACGATTCAAGGTCTTCTGGAAATTCTTAAAATCCCCTACACGGGATCGGGAGTTAAATCAAGCGCCAACGCCATGGATAAAATTACATCGAAGAAACTCTTTCTACAGGCGGGGCTTCCCACACCTCCCTACGACGTCTTGGACAAACCCACCCCAACTCCCATTCGTCCTCTTCCTCTTGTGGTCAAACCTACCATGGAGGGTTCCACCATCGGCGTTTCAGTAGTCAGATCAAAAAAAGAGTGGATCCAGGCCTTAAAAATCGCTTTCGAGAGCGACACGAAAATCCTTATCGAACCGTTCATCGCGGGAAGGGAAATCACCGCCGCGATTCTTGATGGGATGCCCCTCCCCCTCATCCATATTGAACCCCACGAGGGATTTTATGACTACACCTCCAAATACACACCCGGAAAGACGACCTACCACGTGCCCGCGGATGTGGACAAGGAAACGGAGAAACGGCTTACGACGGTCGCACTTCAGGCATACGAAATTCTCGAATGCGAGGGATGTGCCCGCGTGGATATGATCCTATCCGAAGAAAGTGGGCCCATGATCCTGGAAGTCAACACCATCCCTGGCATGACTCCAACGAGCCTCGTTCCGAAAGCTGCTCAGGCGAAGGGTATGTCCTTCGAAGATCTCGCCGAGGCCATTCTTCTCTCAGCTTCACTAAAAACCATTCCAGGGGGAAAAAATAGGTGAAAAAGGGAACAGACAAGACATCTCGCTTGAAATCGACTTTCAAGGTGCTCCATCGCCTGACATGGGTCTTTCTCTTTGCCCTTTTTTGCGCCCTTTTCGTTTACTCCGGCAACCGAATCTACCGTCAGCTGTTGACCTCGTCTTTCTTCCAAACCACTCATGTAGAAATTCACGGGAACCATACCCTTTCCAAAACAGACATTCTCTACTATCTCGGCCTCAACACCAGGCCCAATCTTTTAAGACTGAACCTGAAATCCCTATACGCAAAGCTTACTTCCCATCCATGGATCAGGCACGCAAGTATCCAACGCCGCCTGCCAAATACCCTTCTGATCACGATTGAAGAGCGCATTCCCGTGGCCATTCTGAAAGCTGGCAGATTCTTCTACGTGGATGGAGACGGATGCGTGTTTGACACGATCAACAAAGAAGTGGGGTGCGATTTTCCCATCCTAACCGGCCCTCGAAAGCCTTCGGAAATACGGGCTTATCTGCCTCTCATCAAGGAAGCCCTTACGCTCATCAGCCCTCGAACCAACTCGCTCATCTCGGAAATTCATCTCGATCTTTATCACGGTCTTACCCTCATTACCCTCACCGATTCACTACCCGTCAAGCTGGGATTGCAAAACCTTCCTTCTCGACTACGGAGGTTTCAAATCATCTACCATTACCTCAGGAGAAAGGAAATCATCGTCAAAGCCATCGATTGTCGATATCCCGATCGTATCGTCGTTACCTATAAAAACCCCCCTTCTGCGGAGGATAAACGTGAAAAAACTGGATAATCTCGTCGTCGGACTCGATATAGGCACCACAAAAATCTGTGCAGTCGTCGGCAATGTGATCGAGGGACAGCTCAACATCATTGCCAAAGGGATTCATCCCTCCAAAGGGCTCCGAAAAGGGGTTGTCATCAATATCGATGCCACGGTCGAGTCCATAAAACGCGCCGTGGAAGAGGCCGAGCTCATGGCCGACTGTGAAATCACATCCGTCTATGCGGGTGTGGCGGGAGGCCACATACGCGGGATGAACAGCCACGGAATCATCGCCGTAAAATCGAGAGAAATCACGCAGCGTGACGTCCAGCGGGTCATCGAGACAGCCAGTGCCGTCGCCCTGCCCATGGATCGGGAAGTAATCCATGTCATTCCTCAAGAATTCATCGTGGACGACCAAACGGGGATACGAGATCCCGTTGGGATGGCGGGTGTCCGCCTCGAAGGCAAGGTCCACATCATCACGGGCGCCGTCACCTCCGCCCAAAACATCATCAAATGCGCCAATAAAGCGGGATTGGACGTCAACGATATTATCCTCGAACAGTTGGGGGCTAGTGAAGCCGTGCTGGATCGGGACGAAAGAGAGATCGGGGTCGCCCTTTTAGACATCGGAGGAGGCACGACCGATCTTGCCATCTTCGTGGGAGGCACGATTCAACACACGTCGGTCATCGCCCTAGCAGGCAATCATGTAACCCACGATATCTCCATTGGATTGAGAACTCCCAAACTGGAGGCGGAACGCCTCAAATTGAAGTATGGGTGCGCCATGGCTTCCATGATTCGCAAGGACGAAACGATCGAAGTACCGAGCGTGGGTGGAAGAAAACCCCGGATCCTTTCGCGAAAAACCCTCGCGGAAATCATCGAACCGAGAATGGAGGAAATCTTTGAGCTCATCAATCAAAAACTCAATGAATCCGGTTTGGCGGACCTCCTTGGTGCAGGAATCGTTCTCACCGGAGGGGGCAGCATCATGGAAGGAACCGTAGAGTTGGCCGAAAAAGTCTTTGGAATGCCTATCCGGCTGGGTATTCCGAGAGGGATTGGGGGACTTACCGATGTGGTCTCTTCCCCCTTGTACGCCACAGCGGTGGGCCTGGCCCTCTACGGCAGCAAAAACCTGCACCAAACGCGTTTCAAGGCGCAGGACAACAATATCTTCAAAAAGGTTTTGATTCGGATGAAGGAATGGCTAGGAGAATACTTTTAACCATAACATCCAAAAGGAGGGGAATAGCATGATAAACTTCGAAGAGGAAAAAAACTTCACGGCAAGGGTAAAGATCATTGGTATTGGAGGTGGCGGGTGCAACGCCATCGACAACATGATCGAGGCGGGACTTAAAGGGGTCGATTTTATTGCGGCAAACACCGACGCCCAGGCGCTGAGCGCCTCCAAGGCACCCGTAAAGATCCAACTTGGCGCGAAGCTTACCAAGGGGCTAGGGGCAGGTGCCAACCCCAAAGTGGGAGAGGAAGCCGCTTTGGAAGACGTGGATACCATCAAGAGCGCCTTGATGGGGGCCGATATGGTCTTCGTAACAGCGGGAATGGGGGGCGGAACCGGCACGGGAGGTGCCCCCATCATCGCAAAAATTGCCAAGGAAATCGGGGCATTGACCGTGGCAATCGTCACCAAACCGTTCGAATTCGAAGGAAAACGGCGAATGGAACAGGCAGAGGCTGGCATCAGCCATCTCAAACGGATCGCCGATACGTTGATCGCCATCCCCAATCAACGCCTCCTTTCCGTAACCGGAAAGAATATCTCGTTCATGGATGCCTTCAAGGTCGCCGACGACATCCTTCTCCAGGCGGCCAAGGGAATCTCCGACCTTATCTTGGTGCGGGGGCTTATCAATCTCGATTTCGCCGACGTGCGTACCATCATGTCCGAAATGGGTATGGCACTCATGGGGACGGGTATCGCCTCCGGCGAAAACCGAGCGGGAAACGCGGCTCAAATGGCCATTTCAAATCCTTTACTCGAAGATCTCACCATCGACGGCGCACGGGGAATCTTGATTAACATCTCAGGCAATCGCTCCATGACCCTCAATGAGATCCACGAAGCATCTTCCCTCATTCGAAACGCCGCCCATGAAGATGCCAACATAATCTTCGGTGCCGTGGTAGATGAATCGTTGGGAGAAAGTGTCCGAGTCACAGTGATCGCAACGGGTTTTGGAAAGGAAGAGGAAATGCCCAAACCCCAAATCACCGAAAATGTCATGCCGTTCACGCAGAGACTCACAGGAGAGGCGCAGGAAGAAAGGGGAAAAAGATTTTCTTTTAACTTCCGCTCGAAGAAGCTCCCGGAGTTTGAAGACATCACCTACACGAAGGTCGGGGTGATCGACGATCTGAATCACGACGAGTACGATGTTCCCGCCTTCTTGAGGAAACAGGCCGACTGAGGTGTATGCGCGCGAAGGGAACAGCATGGGGAAAAAGGATCGCTATCGCATTGGCCTACCCCAACCTCCCCTCCGTTGGGATGGCCAATCTAGGATTTCAAACCTTGCACCAACGCCTCAATCAACGAGAGGATGTGATCTGCGAAAGATTCTTTTTTCACCCACCCCGTAGCGACGGAAGGGGGAATTCCCCTCCTCCCCCTTCCGTTCCGCGCAGTTGGGATTCAGGAAATCCCATTACCGCTTTTGACATCCTTGCCTTTTCCATTCCTTTCGAAAACGATTTCATCAATATCTTAACCTTTCTTTCTCTCTCCAACATCCCCCTTGAAAGCCTTCAACGAAATCCAGATAGTCCCCTCGTCATCGCGGGGGGTATGACTTCCTTCATCAATCCCGAACCCATCGCCCCTTTCATCGATATCTTTCTCATCGGGGAAGGAGAAACCCTTCTCGATACCTTTTTAGACACCTTCTCACGCTACCGACCCGATATTGTGAACCGAGACTTTCGTCCCCTGCTCGATATTCCAGGCATCTATATCCCGTCCTTTTACGACATCGACTATTCTCCCGAAGGCTCCATCGCTTCTCGCACCGCCCACCCGCCCGCTCCTACTTCGATTCCCAAACAGGTAGAAAGGGACATCAACCGATTTATCACCTTTTACACCTTTCCCAAAGAAGCTTCTGAATTCTCCGACATGGCCATCCTTGAAGTAAATCGCGGATGCCCCCGGGGGTGTCGCTTTTGCGCGGCCGGCTATCTATGCCTTCCCTTCCGGAATCGTTCCCTCGAGTCCCTTGTGGCGTTCCTCAGGGAGACTCGTCCCTCCCAATCGACCATCGGCCTTTTGGGAACGGGTGTCTCCGATCACCCGGACCTTCTTCCCCTCAGCCGAGAGATCCTTTCCCTCGGCTATCACGTCTCCTTCTCATCTCTTCGGATCGACCGCATCTCCGACACCCTTGCCAGTCTCCTCAAAAAGGGCGGGCAAAAAACCGTCACGCTCGCTCCCGAAGCGGGATCCCAGCGACTCCGAAATCTCCTCAAAAAGGATATCTCCGAAGAACAAATCCTCGAAGCCGTCGACATCCTCGCTACCTATGACATTTTGAACCTCAAACTCTACTTCATGATTGGCCTCCCCGGTGAGACGATGGACGACATCCACGCCATTCTCTCTCTCATCAGGAAGATCCGGCATACCGTTCTCAAACACCGATACCAAAACAAACGTCTTGGGAGGATAACCGTCACCATCAGCCCCTACGTCCCCAAACCCGGCACCCCCTTTCAATGGTTTCCTTTCCTGGATCTGTCTGACATAAAAACGCGGCTCGGCTGGCTGAAAAAAAACCTTTCGAAAGAAGCCAATACCCACGTCATCGCCGACCTTCCCAAATGGGCCTATATTCAAGCCATCCTTTCAAAGGGAGATCGACGGATCTCCATGCTTCTCAAACGCGTGCATCAAAATGGGGGAAACTGGCCCCAAAGTTTCAAAGAGTCTCCCATCAATCCAGACTTTTTCGCGACCCGGCTCTTGGATGAAAAAGAAATTCTACCATGGGATTTCATCGATACGGGTATCTCCAAATCACGACTTCTCAAGGAGTACCGCCAAGCCCTCCAAGAAATGGCAGCCTTCTAAGAGGCCCCCGTTTTATACCGTCGGAGACGCAATAGGTTAAAATAGTTCACGGTAAAATGCGCCAACATAGGCGTGAGGAGGGAACCGCTCAGGCAAAACGCCCCTCCAAGGATGTAGCCGACGATCCACGCAACCACCCCCCATAGCAGAAAAGATCGTCGCCCCCCATAATGCAAAAAACCAAACAGGAATGAACTGAGGTGGATACCCGTCCATTGCATCAAAACCCCGCGAAAAAGAAGTTCCTCCGCCCACGCCGACAAAAAGGAAAGAAACACGATATCGGAAAAACTCAAAGGAAGAAGGTAGCGCGCCAAAAGGGTATTGAGCCGTTGGAAAGGGGAAAACTTATCAAGCATCCGGCTTGTCACAACAAGTCCCAATCCTATTCCTAAACCCGCGAAAACCACTTTTCCCCAAAAAGGCCCCTCCTTGGGAATCCCCATTCTCCAGGGAAAGATATGCAGAAACGAGGCAAGAAGCCATGCAACGATTCCCATCGCAAGATAGAAAAGTCCCGCTCCTATCTTCATCACCGCTTGGGCCTTTCCTTCGTTGCGATCAGAAGGGTATTTCCCCCCCGTAACTCAATGGACTTTCGAAGAGCGAGTCCAGCCTCTTCTAGCCACTGTCCCGCCTGAGAAAGGCGGAAACAATCCCCCTTTGGCGTTCCCATCATCATCAAAAGGCGAAAAAGAACCGCCTCTCGAGGAAGGGTTTCCGTTTCATCCAAGAAATAGTCGAGAAGGAAAAGGTCTCCACCAGTTCTAAGTAACGCCGCCGCTTTTTGTAAAAGGAATCGATTGTCCTTTTCGGGATAGAGATGAATGAGATGAGAAATCAAGATTCGATCAAACGGCCCTTCGGGCAGTGAATCCGTATAAGCGTTACACGTAAAGAATCGTATTCGCGCCCCTTCAGAATCCGAGGCGAGCATTTTCTTCGTTATCTCCACGGCATCAGGAAGATCCGCCACCGTGACAGTCACATGGGGAACATGGCGTGCTATCGCAAGGGCATACCCTCCACCCCCTCCTCCAACGTCCAAAAAACGAGTAACGCCTTCCCACGAAACAGCACCCATCCATTCCTGCGCCACATAGCTGGCATGGGCCCGCATGGCTCGCAGAAATAATTCAAGGGATTGTGGATAGGCATCCTTTTCCTTCTGGGTCGGCGGGATGCTTTCCCCCCTCCGCACACCTCCTTCGAGCCTCTCTCCCCATACCTCATAGAGATGATCGTGATGAATCAAATCGTTTACCATTTCCGGAAATTCTTCCAAACACCTCTTTATCTCACCCCGTAATTGATACCGTTCCCCTTGAAACTCAAAGATTCCAAGACTAACAAGGGCATTGAGAAACAGTCGCGCCCCCCTCGGAGACACCCGACAAGCCCTCGCAAATCCTTCTGCCGTAAGAGGGGGAAAAGTGGTCGATAAGAAACCCAGTTTGGCCGCAACGGTAAGAACTTTCGAGGAGGCATAACCCTCCTTCATCTGGAGAATCTCTGTCAGTCCTGTCCGTTCCTTTCCCATCTCGAGCACTATCTACCTTTTTAAGGCCATTCCCGCATCCAAATCTTCCAACGTTTCGCGAAGCGCAGAGACGAGGAGACGATTCTCTTCGCGTCTTTTTACTCCTATCCGAAGATACCGATTCCCCATCCCTCGAAACGAGCCGCAATGCCGGACAACGATTCCCCGTTTAGCAAGCGCATGGTAGACTTCGTCGGCCGTAAACGTGGGCGCATTAACGGAAAGGAGAAAAAAATTCGCCTCTGAGAAAAAGGGAGACAACCAGGGAAGTTTCTGAATTTCTTTCATGAGCCAATCCCGTTCGTGTACGAGATATTGTCTGCTTCGTTCCATATAATCCTTTCCATATTCCAGGCAAAAAACCCCCGCTAATTGGGCCAGCGTGTTCACGTTCCAAGGAGGAAGAAAGGTCTTCCACCTCTCGATGAGAGTGGGATTGGCCACGGCATAGCCCAAACGAAGCCCTGGGATGGCAAAAGATTTCGTCATGGATCGAAGCACCACAAGCCGGTCCCATCGTCGCACCCATTCGATGACGGAAGGAATTCGGGAAAAGGGAAGAAATGCCTCATCCACGACAACGGTTCCCCCCACCTTCTCCGCCGAGCTCAACAACTCTTCCAATTCCGCTCTGTCGATTCCCCGACCGGTAGGATTGTTTGGCTGGCATAAAAACGCCACCGCACCGTCGGTCATCACCTTGGCGATTCCTTCCAGATCGAACGAGAAGCTCTCCCCTTCAAGGGGAGGGACGTGCTCGATCTCCCAGTGGTGGACGGTACATACCCGCTCATATTCAACGAACGTGGGAAAGGGAATAACCGCTTTCTTCCTCTCGTATAAAGACGCGAACGCAAAAAGGAGATCGGCGGTTCCATTCCCGACAATCACCCAGTCTTTTGAATAACCATGACAGTCCGCGATTCTATCCGTAAGGGTGGCTGCCGTAATCTCTGGATAGACGGAAATGGCTCGGAGACGACGTACGAGAAACTCCTTCAATCCATCGGGAGGCCCAAGGGGATTGATACTGACGCTGAAATCTATAAAACGGTTTTCCCCTTCACCGGGATGGAGAAGAGATTCCAATGTCTCGGCTCCCCCGTGGAGGGGCGGGGAAGGCTTCACTTTTTTATCCCCTCTTCAATGATCCCCACGACCCGATCCATGTCCAACGCCTCACGGACCACCTTAGCCAATCTTGCCACACTCTCCATTAACCGCTGTTTGTAAAAGATCCCGGATCCCATAAGAGGCGGGATCCCTTTCCTCCGACGGAGGGAGTTCAAAAAATCGTGACGGAATCCATCGTTATCGAAGATACCATGAAGGTAGGTTCCCCACACCGTCCCCTTTTCATTAACAGCGCCATCCTCCACGTCACAAGGAACCCCATTGCGCCGCACGATCCTAAAGAGGGGAGACGCGCCTTGTCCCCGTCGCGTAACCCCCATGTGAATCTCGTATCCTTCCAACCGATTCCCGCTTTCTCCTTCTATCTTCTCCGCCTCGACCAAGGTCGTCGTTTTCTCCGGTGCCATTACCGTTTCCACATCCAAAAGCCCCAGCCCCTCCATAACCTCCCATCTCGACTCGACATGATGAGGGTCCCGAATCACACGGCCCAACATCTGATACCCGCCGCACAGTCCGACAACTGTTCCTCCTTTCGCCGCAAAGTCAACGATTTCATCCACCAGTCCACTATCCTGGAGGAATTGAAGATCGGCAAGGGTATTTTTGCTGCCAGGGATGATGACGGCATCATAATCGTCAAGTTCGTCTCCGGCAACGAGATATTCCACCAAAACGCCCGGTTCCATGGAAAGCACATCAAAGTCGGTGAAGTTCGAAATGTGAGAAAGCCGGATGACGCCTATCCGAATATCTCCTTTTTGAGTTCCCATGCGCTTACGTAACCCCACGCTATCCTCTTCGGGAAGATAGAGATCATGGAAATACGGGATCACGCCAACCACCGGAACCGATGTTTTCTCTTCAATCATTGCAAGACCCGGCTCGAGCAAAGAAACATCCCCCCGGAATTTATTGACAATCATGCCTCTAATATAGTCCCGTTCCCCTTTCTCAAGGAGGGCGATCGTTCCATACAATGCGGCGAAAACTCCTCCGCGATCGATGTCTCCTACCAAAAGCACAGGCGCCTTCGCCATCTGGGCGGCCCCCATATTAACGAGGTCGTGCTCCTTCAAATTGATCTCTGCAGGGCTTCCCGCTCCCTCCATCAGGATCAAATCGTACCGATCCTTCAGAAACTCCAAACTCTCTAGCACCTTTTTCCTCAAACCCTCCTTTTTCCTATGATAGGTCCGCGCATCCATGTTGCCGTATACCTTGCCATGCACAATCACTTGAGATCCCGTATCAGAGGAGGGTTTAAGTAAGATGGGATTCATGTGAACACTAGGGGGAATCCCCGCGGCAAGGGCCTGAAACGCTTGGGCCCTTCCGATCTCTCCCCCTTCTTGGGTGATGAAGGAATTCAACGCCATGTTCTGAGCCTTGAACGGCGCCACACGAATCCCCTCCTCCGCGAAGATCCGGCACAAAGCGGCAACCAAGACGCTCTTTCCCACATGGGAACCCGTCCCCTGTATCATAAGGGTTCCCCTCAATGCTCCACCCTTATCCGTCAAAGCGTCCGTTTACCTTCCACTTGAATGGGTTTCAGAATGGGAGAAAACGGCTGATCCAACACATTGAAAAGACTGTGTTTTTCCTCCGTCTTGAAGCGCGAAAGGATCTCACCCTCATACGAGAGGAAAATCACCTCGAGCGGAAAGTCATTCCCGACAATACGGGAGAGATTGCGATGCGCACGTTGACAAATCCTAAAGAAGATATTTCCAGCCCCTTCCCTAATGAGAAGCTCCAGCCCTTCGGAAGGGATTTCACACTCCTTCAGGGCACTCAGCAGTTCCTCAGACGCCTTTTCCACCAGCGCAATATGATAAACCGGCACCAAGGAGGTAATAAAGTTCTTCGGGCTCATCTTCATCTTTCCCGTCATGGACTTCAGAAGCTTCGAAAAATGACTTACGTAAAATACCTTTCCAAAGCCAAGTGCCTTCGCCTGTGTCAATGCGTATTCGATGTGATCGGCAACGAGAACAAACGATTCAGGTGGCACGTCAGGAAAAATCTTTTTGGCAAACCGCTCACTCCTCGCTCCAGGAGTCAAAATGACTTCATTCACGCCGATCTCTTTGGCAATGGTCAGCGCTTGCGTTATCAAACGATGCCACGCCTCTTGGGTGGCTAAACGGCTTAAAGCGGGCGTTTCCTGGACAGCCACGCCGCCCTCTATCCCTGCACGCTCCATGAGCGACTGACGCGCGAGCCTTTCTCCCTCGGGGACCTCTATGGTCACCGAAAGCTGACAGATACTCCCAAAATGCATGTACTTGGAAAGTTCAAGAAGATTTTCCCGGATCAAGTTCTGGGATTCCGGGAAAATGGCATCCCCCCCCACCGGGATAGGCAAACCAGGTTTCGCCACCTTTCCCACCCCAAAACCACCCCGGATCTCAAAAGAAAGGCTCCCGCTTTGGTAGCTGACGTTTTCTTCATAAGCGAGATGCACATGCACCTCGGGTGAATTGGGATCTGCCGCCACGGTCAACGCCTTCGCCGTCACCGTTCCCTCACCCTTTTCAAACCCCTTAATAGGAAACCAAAAACGCTTTCCACTCGGTAAGAGAAGAGAGACCGACTCCGGCGCGTCACCGGTTAAGAGACAGATAGCCGCCGCCTTCGCCGCCCCTGCCGCGCATGTTCCCGTCGTGTATCCAAGCCGATTCTTTCTTTCAATCCTCTGCCGCTCTGTTCGATAGCCATTCCCGCGGCCATTCTGGGCATTTCCCGTCATGCCCGCATTGCCACTCCGATTGAAATTATAGTTTCTTCTACGTTTATTCTGTGACTTCAACGATGGCACTCCCAGACGGCTATCTTTTACTTTTCAACACTTTTTCTGTCATGTAGGCAAAAATAACGATTATAACTAAAAAAAGACGATGAATCCTCTGCTTACATTTTCCCCTTTTTTCTTTCCTCCCACTTTCCCAAAAACGAAAAAGCACCTGATCGTGATTGCAAGGGTAGTTCCCTCTTACTAAAACTTCTCTTCAAAGTCAACCGTTTTCACCTTTCCCATAGATAATCAGCAACAAGCCTTTTGAATTGGGACGGAATATTACGTGATTTGTTTTTCCTGTAATCATAAAAGACCTGCACAGATTTTCCCCGGCTAAAGACGATCTCCGGTTCCCCAACGCGCCGTATCTCGTAGGAAAACTCAAAGCTTTTGTTCCCCATCTTAGAAATCCACACAACCCCCTCTACCCGTTGTTCCTCCAGTTCAATGGGACGTAGATAGTCACAGGATACCCGCGCGAGAACAAAGGGGAAATCAGAGGGCGAGGAACTTCCCAAAACCCGCACGAAAAATTCCTTCCGGCCCTCTTCGTAATAGGTCAGATAGACCGCATTATTCACATGGCCCATCGCGTCAAGGTCCTTAAACCTAAGAGGGATCTCGAACACAAACTTTTTCGTCCCGCTCATGATTCCTCCCGCTCGATATATTTCACTCTGTACTCCCGGCTTGTCGCTCGCCATCGTTCCATCATCTCATCACCGTAAAGTTCATAAAATCCCTTCAAGACCTCCTCAAATGGAAAGTCGGCATAATACCCTCGTTGCCTTACATACTCCACATGAAGCCTCCCGTCTCTTGTGCGGGCATGGAACAATGCCGGGTTTTTCCCATCAAACTCCACGGGAATGAGTCCCAAACGTTCGCACATCCGCAGATCAAATGTTGGTGTCACCTTTACCCACTTTTCATGAAGGTAAAGCTCGTTGTAGCCATGAAAATAGAATACATCCGTCTCCATCATGGTGGCAAGTCCCGGAGGAACCAGACGGTTTCGAATGTCAGCAAGTCTCAAGCGGGCAGGGATTCCCGCCGCCCGAGCCAAGGCTGCCAAGACTATCGCCTTTTGGACACAATATCCCTCCCCCCTCCGGAGAATCACTCCTGCCCGGTAATCTCCCCTCTCTTCGAAAGGCACATACGGATTATAATAAATTTCATCCCGTACAAAATAGAAAAGGGCCTTTGCTCTTTCTTCCACGGGTGAAATTCCCCGTAAAAGCCTCTTTACCTGCGCCTGAATTACTGAACTGTCTGTTTCCAGGTAATAGGTAGGCATCAAATACCTTTTCATCCACTCTTCAGATGTCTCTTTCATTTCTTTGTACCTATCTCCCCGTCTGGCAAAAGTCTCTCATAAGCGTTTTAGAGATTCAAGCATTACTTTCCTTTCCCCCCTCTTGACCCTTCTAAAATGATGATTATTTATTAAAGTGAAAAAAATAAGAAAAAGGGGGTGTGAAGAATGAGTTGGCTTGTACCACTGAGAACATCGCGCGAAACGGAACGATCTCTATTCCCAACCCGTTTACTGGACACGTTATGGGAACCCTTAAGCTGGGGACTGGAACCACTCGTGGGAGAGATGGCTCCCGTGGATCTCAAAGAAACGGACGATGAATATATCTTGAAGGTAGAACTTCCTGGTCTCGAAAAAGATGATGTGCAGATCGCGTTGGAGCAGAATGTCTTGACCATCCGTGGGGAGAAAAAAGAAGAGGAAGCGAAGGAGAATGAGTCCTTCCATAAAAAAGAGATCCGATATGGATGGTTCGAGCGGAGCTTCACCCTCCCTGGTGATATTAACGAAAAGAAGATCAATGCAAAGATGAAAAACGGTGTGCTGACTATCCATGTCCCCAAAAAGGAAACGGCCAAACCGAAAAGGATTCCCATCACGGTTCAGTAAACGCCACCTTGATCCAACAAAAACCGCCCTGCCAGGGCGGTTTTTTTATGATCCTTTCTCGCATTCCCCACCGTTGAATATTCCCCCCCATCTATGATACATATCTTCGAAAAGGAGAAACAATGCGATGAAGTTTTCAGGCATAGAGAAGATCGGTTTTATCGGGGCGGGAAAAATGGCGGAAGGCATCATCAAAGGCCTCATCGAAAGCGATCTCATCAAGGCGGAGGAGATCATCGCAGCAGACATCGACGCGGAGCGTCTTCAAACTCTTCACAAAAAGCTTGGAATTCTCACCATGCCCAATAGGGAACTTGCCCAAACGTGTCATCTCCTTTTCCTTTCCATCAAACCTCAGCAAGCCGATGCCGTTTTCCAAGAACTCGAAGACATCTCCTTCGAGGATAAACTTGTCCTTTCCATCATGGCTGGCGTTCCCACCCACCGAATTGAAAACGGTTTGGGGAAAGCCGTCCATGTCATTCGCATCATGCCAAACATTGCCGCTACGGTTCAAGCGGCGGCTTCCGCATTCTGTCTAGGGAAATGGGCGACCCAAAAGGATGCAACACTCGCCCGGACGATACTTGAAACCTTTGGCACGGCAGAACAGATCGACGAGTCCCTCCTGGATGCCGTCACCGGACTCAGCGGTAGCGGTCCCGCCTATGTCTTTTCCTTTATCGAAGCCCTCGCGGATGGGGGAGTTCTCATGGGTCTTTCGAGGAAAACCGCCCTCAACCTAGCCATCCAAACGGTTTACGGTGCCGCTAAACTCATTTTGGAAACGGGAGATCACCCCGCCCTTCTCAAGGAAAAGGTCACCTCCCCCGGTGGCACCACCATTCACGGTCTTGCCAAGATGGAAGAAGCCGGCTTCCGAAATGCGCTGATTCAAGGAGTCAAACGAGCGACCGAACGTTCCCAAGAGTTGGGAAAAGAGTAAAGGCAACACGCCTTCCCGATAAAAAAAGGGCCCGCACTTACATGCGGGCCCTTTCCCCATACAGGCGTTTCCACTAAAAGGTGTAATTCAACCCCACGTTGAAGATCCAGAGTTCTCCATCGGCGTCATAAAGATAGGGTTCGTCATCGGTGTATTTCCGATACGTTACCACACCCGCCAACTCAAGGGCCTTGTAGAGTTTCACGTTACACCCCAAGGAACACTCAAACCGGCTTTGATCCAGATCCGAATAATCCTCGAAACCGGTATAATCCGTCGTATAGGCGACACTCCAAACGGGAGACGGATCATTCCACGTCGTGAATCCCGCCGGCGGTCCCGAGAAATGGAGGGAATCAAAATCCGCTTTTGACTTCGTGTAAGAGGCATCAAGATTCACACTTATCCGCTTGGTAGGCGTAAAGACCGCCGAGGCGTACAGGACATGATTGCGGATATCATAATCGGTATCGTCGCTCATGGAGCCAACCTGGCTCACCATACCCTGCCCGCCTCACCCGGCGAAGAGATCGGTACAGACGTAACTCCCATACCGATCATACTCGTAGTTGTACCCAACGGAAAAGCTCAACTTTTTCATCGGCATGAACCAGAAATTGATCCCCGCCATATACCGATCGGCATCCCAGTTCGTGTGGTCGTTATTCTGATGCTGATACTGGAACAACCCATTGATCGAGATCGTCGTCTTCGGCATGTAGGTTGCCGACAATTTGATCTCATGGGAATCTTCCGGCTGGTTCGAACGATCGTTCATCCGATAGTCCGCGTCGAAAACTTTGTAATACGGCGTGGTCCCCACACCCAGATCCTGAACCTCTTGACAACTTCCATTTGCATTGCCAAACGGATCGCTCAAATGTTTGTAGGTATACGCCACCCGATATTTCCAGTGGGCGTTCGGCCGACCATTGACCGCCGCCTTGAAGGTATGGGTCTTTGTTTCCGTTTCACCACTGTTGGTCACGGCCAAATTGTCCCGATCAATGTCGTCGAACTCGTAGCCTAGCCGGATGGTGGTGCACCGATTCAACCGGTAGGCGGCATCCAAGTTGACAGTATACTCGTCGCGATCGATCGCGGATTCTCTCACGAAATCGAAGTCATCCGTCGCGTGATACGCGGGATCCATTGGAGCAAAGTGCTCATTCACCGTAATCTTCGCATCGTCACTGTTGATATCGATATAGCGGAAGCGACCCGACAACGTCAGCTTGCGCCTCATGAAATCTTTCGTAACGCGGAGATTGTACACATGTTGATCCACATCCAGATTGTTGTAGTCGTCTTCCATCGTCGTACACACAAACGAGCCATAGACGGTCGTATCTCCAGGCAGATCCGCTCGTGCCTTGACGACATGCGTGTCCTTTTTGGAATCGGGAATCAGGTTTCGAATATCGTCCGCATTTACGATATTCAAACGCCCTTCAAAAACCGTCGTGTGCGACCCTGCGACGACAGGATCGTAATGGATCATCTGTGTCGAGGCGTTGTTGTCGAATTTCCGGTGGGTATAGTTGTAATCCACCGTCACCATCCCAACCTTCAAGGTCGCACCACCGGAAAGGTCGTTGGTGGCTTGATCAATCCGGTTTCCGTAACCCACCACGTGACAGGGGGTACACTTTCCCGTCATCACGGTCCCCTGTTTCCAACCGTGGCGAATCTCGTTTCGCCACCCCGCGTGGAAGGTCAGAGCCGGGAAGGACGGCACCGTTACTTTGGCATTCATTCGGGTCAACTGCCGGTAGATCTGATAGTTCTTTCCCGGCTGTTGATCCGTATATTGCCATTTCTGGGCCCCTTCCAATTCCCCCTCGCTGGAAAAGATGGGATTCACAACCATCTGCCCATGTAGCTCGTCCCAGAAAAGGGGATCGTGACGGGTCCTGTGAACGAACTTGTTGTAGTCCATCTTGAATCGGAAGACCCGGTTGATATCCAGGTTCACGTTACCCGCATTATCATCTTGCGTGGTATAACGGGCATTCAAGTCAACAAAACTCTTGCCAAACGATCCCGTATACCCGAATAATCCCGTCGGGCTTCCTCCGGTATCGTCATACTCGGCCACATTTGTCTTATTATCATCCGTGCTGGTCGTGTAATATCCAGCGCCCACTTTCAGCCGGTAGGCCTTCTCCGCCTTCTTTTCCTCGGCGAAGGCCGCTCCCAGGGAAGTGACGCAGATAAATACAGCGGCAACCAGCAGGATCAGGGTTGAACGTCTCATGAGTCTCCTCCTTCTCGCTGATGATTGTTTTCTCATTTCAAATGATTTGGACACGATTTTCCTCCGCTTGCGTATTTACCGCGTTAAAGCCTTTCCCTGTCCCGGCACCGACAACGATGGCAGGTCGGATCCGTGGATCTGACTATGACACTGTGTGCACCGTGTTCCCATCGCCATCTGCGAGCTGTGGGGATTTGGCGAAATCCTGTTTCCTCCATTGGGAGAATAGAATGTCGCATGAAAATGGAGATGGTGGCACTGTAGGCACAGGAACGGTTCGTTCTGTTTCAGCAGGTTGTCCGCCACCGTTCCATGCGGATCATGGCAGATCGTACAGTCTTCCATCACTGGTGCGTGTTCATAGGTAAACGGTCCCTGCTTGTCCGCATGGCACTTCCAGCAGAGATCGTTGATTCGCTCATCCGTTTTGAGATTGTGTAAACTGCTGCCATGATTCTCATGACAATCCGAGCACTTCATCTTCCCTTCCCGTACCGGATGGTGAGAAGGATAGCTCTCCTTCGCCCTGATGTCGGCATGACACTGGTAACACAGTTCCGGCTCCGCCATCTTTAATGTCCCTTTGGCGGGATCCTGGTGGATCTTGTGACAATCGACACAGGTCACATCGTTGAGGGCATGCTCGTTACCGCGCCAATCCATCGTGGCACCGTCCGTATGGCACTGCAAACAAATCGCTGACGCTTCGCCCGGAGTGATACCTCCTTCCTCCCCAACGTTGGTAAAACGGATAATCTTTGAGGTATCCCCGTCGTTTTCGATATGGACGCTACCCGGGCCATGGCAAGACTCGCATCCCGCCTTCCCCTTCACTTCATAGTCGGCAACTCTACCATGAATGGTTCCCTTGAAAGCTTTCACCAGGTCTTCATGGCAGTCTGCGCACGCGTCCGTTCCCTCGTACGTTGCTCCCTTGATTGCCACAGGCATCTTAATCATCGCCTTGCTTTTCCCCTTGGTTGAGGCGCAAGTCCCCATGACCATCGCCACCGAAATCATCAGGGCGAGCATCATCAGGGTATGAATTACGCTTCGCTTCATTTAGTTCCTCCTTCGTTTCGCAATGACTAATACCTACTTCCAATCCTGCAGCAACAATTCAAACTTATTCTCCAACCACGAATCAATAATCCCCTCTCTTCACCTCCTTTCTTCTTGTTCGATGTTCCCGCCATTTATGTTTTATTGACTTTCCCATAAAGGGCAGGATGTAAAAAATGTCAAAAATCGCCCATCGTCGATTTGCTATTTATTATAGTAAAACTTTTCACAAATGCAAGTGTTTCCATTAATTTTTCCGATAAAAATATTGGAATGCGATTATTTATCTCTATATCATAATCATTATTATTAAAATTCTTTTTGGCCAAAGGGCTTGACAAAATTCCCTTTCTATAATAAAGGGGAAACCCTATAATATAAATATACAAGGGAGGGAAAATTTTGGCCAATCATCCATCAGCATGGAAGAGAATCCGACAAAATAAAAAAAGAAATCTCAGAAATAAATATTATCGAACACGGATGAAAACATTCATCAAACGCGTCCGGGAAGCCATAAAAAAGAAAGATGCCGACGCGGCGGAAAAACAGTTGCAAATCGCCAAGCGCATCATTGCCAAGACCGCTTCCAAGGGGGTCATCCATAAACGTACGGCGGCCCGTAAGATTTCACGTCTAACGCGTCAGGTGAATGCCCTACGGACATCATAGATCTAACCCTTTCATCCTTTCCAGGGTAGCGCAGAGGGTTTTCTCTGGCGCTACCCTTTCTCCATGAACATGCTACCCCTTTTAAAAGTAATCGAGTGAGTCCAGTATCTCCTGTACCGCCTCCGAAGGAGTTTTTTGACTGTTTTCAATTTTAAGATCCGCATATTTTTCATAAAGGGGATACCGTTCGCAAAAGAGATCCTCGAATCGTTGCCGTGGGCGCATCGAAATCCCTCGAGTAGCAAAATCACGGATTCTCTGCTCGAGCGTTGCGAGATTCACGTCTAAAAAGACGATGACTCCCTTCGTTCTTACGTGTTTCATCGCTTTCTCGCTATACACGGCGCTGCCTCCCGTCGCAACAATGACACGCCTAGGATCAAATTCGAGAAGGATCTTCTCTTCCATCCTCCGCAGAGCCTCATAACCCTCCCGATCCACAATGTCTTGTAGAGAGCAATTCGCAACCGTTTCGATCAGCCTGTCCGTGTCCACAAATCCATATCCCATCCTTTCGGCGAGGAGCCTGCCTACCGTGCTCTTTCCTGCCCCTGGCATCCCGACTAGAATAACACTTTCTCCTTCGCGCCACACCCTTTTTTTCATTTTGTCTTCATCCCACCCGGCCTTTGACCGATACATTTGACAACATATAGACAAGTCGCTCCATCACCACCAAAGGGGGAATCCGACTCCCTTTCAACTGTAGGTCTGTTTCCTTTAAAAGGTCAAAAGTTCTCAAGAGCGTCTCTTCCGTGAACCTTCTCGCGTGTCGCGCCACTTTTCGTGCCACAAAACTTGAAGGATGAACAACACCATTTCCCGTGTCCATTCCTTGCCGTACCAATTTCATCCTCTTTGCGACCAAACGGTAATGCCATAACAAAACGGCCAGGACTCGCAGTGGCGGTTCACCCCCACCTAAAATCTCGCGAATGATCTCCACCGCGTTTCTCACGTTTCCCCCGATGATGGCGTCCAACAAACTAAAAACATCTCTCGAAAAGGCCTCCGGAGACACGATATCGAAATCCTCTTCACGAAGAACCTGCCGTCCCTTCGTAAGAAGCACCACCTTTTCCAATTCGCTATCCAGCTTTCCGGCGTTCACACCGCACATCTCGACAAACTGCTCTATCCACTCCCTGGACGCCTTTTTCCCCTCCTCCCTGATTCGCCCTTTCACAAACGCCGTCGCCTCCCTCTCACGAAACTCGAGACAAGGGACAACAATCGCCTCTTTTGGAAGGGATTTAATAAAAGAGTCTCTTTTCTTTATTTCCACCGGACAAGAAATCAAAAGAAGTGTTCGGACGGATGGGTTTCGGAAATATCGAATCAAGACATCTTTCAGTGAAACATCCGCCTCCGTTTGTTTTGCGGAATCCTCCGATGGATCGAATCTCCAAAGAAGCAGCAACTTTTTCCCAAGACCGAAAGGCACGGTTCTAAGCTCGCTCAAAAGACGGGCGGGAGCAATCTCCTCGGACTCATATTGTTCCACTCCAAATACACGATCCTTCTCGTTTGGGAAAACCGCTTCGATGATCCGAGAAACCAAACTGTGCTGGAGAAAGAGATTGGGACCATGTAACACGATCACGGAAGGGATATGACCATCCCTGACGTCCGCCACCACCTCTGCCGGCCGTCTCTCATTGCCCATTGCTTCTTCCTAATAGAAAGGGAGGATTCCCCAGCCGAGGATCCTCCCTCTCCTGTTTCCGTATTTCTTGTCAGAAATTCTCAAGCATACGATCATGGATTGTTTCTGCCATAAACTTCGCCAAACGTTGTATCGCTTTCTCTTTCAAGGCCTCATTCTCAATGGTGTTGGTCGACGCCTCGTAATCCTCAAACTCTTGGAGCCGTTTGGCCCTCCAAATAACCTCCCCCGTCTTCGCTCGGACAAGGGAAACATCGACAACGATTCTCACACGATACTGATTCACCCGCCCCGATGCCGAATAGGTCAGAGTTTCATCATGGAATTCCTTTATTGTCCCGTGGACAATGGCATCCGCCTTATTCACGTCCGTGAGCTTCAATTCCTTCCCTCGAACAAACTCAGAGATCAGCGCATTGGTGAAGATGTTCTCAATATTGGTTTCCGCCGTTTCATTCTTAAATATTGGAATACTGATACTTTGAATGTCTTTTGGAAGGTTATTTTCCTTCCCTTTGAAATGATACCCGCACCCCCCAAGGAACACCGCTATCAAAAAGATGCCCAATCCCTTCACCACAAAACGATTACGCATAGAAATCTCCTTTTTTGACGATTCGATTCCTTCCTACCATACGGTTTCCCTCATGACAAGGCACACAACGCCATCCTTACCCGACAACGATATTAACGAGCTTTTTTGGAACATAAATCACTTTCCTGACTGTCTTGCCACTTATATATTTTTTTACCTTTTCCTGAGCCATCGCCTTTTCCTTGACCTCTTCCTCCTCCACATCCGCCGGCAGGGTCAAGCGATCCCGCAACTTCCCGTTGACCTGCACTACAATGGTAATCTCTTCCTCTCTGGCCGCCTCCGAATCGAAAGCAGGCCACGGCTGCTGGAGAAGATAGCCTTCGTTCCCCATCTGTCTCCACAATTCCTCTGTAATGTGAGGGACAAAAGGGGAAAGGAGGACAACGACCGCCTCCACTGCTTCTCGAAAGGCCCCCCGTGTTTCTTCTTTTGGAGGCAGAATGCCATAAATGGCGTTCGTAAGCTCCATCACGGCGCTGATGGCCGTGTTGAAGTGATACCGATCAACATCCCCCGTCACCCTTTTTATGGTCTGATGGGTTTTTCGATGGAGATCCTGCGAAACCTTATCCTTCCCTACATCCGCCGGATCCTTTTTCAAAATATCCAGGTTTTCCATAATCAGCCGCCACACCCGATTCAGAAAACGATAGCTCCCCTCCACCCCCTGGTCACTCCAATCCAAGTCACGTTCCGGAGGAGCCGCAAAAAGGCTAAAGAGGCGTGCCGTGTCGGCTCCATACTTCTCGATGAGATAGTTGGGATCCACCACATTCCCCTTGGACTTGGACATCTTCGCCCCGTCTTTGATCACCATCCCTTGCGTCAGGAGATTCGTAAAGGGTTCATCAAATTCCACCAATCCAAAATCCCTTAAGACCTTCGTATAGAACCTGGAATAGAGGAGATGCAGGATCGCATGCTCAATCCCCCCGATGTACTGATCCACCGGAAGCCAATATTTAACCGCTTCGGGATCAAACATCCCCTTGTCATAATGGGGTGAGGCATACCTTTCGTAATACCAGGACGACTCCACAAAGGTGTCCATCGTATCCGTCTCTCGACGGGCTTTCTTCCCACATTTCGGGCACGAAACCTCATAAAATTCCGGAGATTTTGGCAATGGTGACTGTCCATCTTTCCCCACCTCGAGGTTGAGAGGTAAAACGACGGGAAGATCCTCTTCCGGAACGGGAACGATGCCACACTCGTCGCAGTAAATGATTGGAATAGGTGCCCCCCAGTAGCGTTGCCGGGAAATCCCCCAGTCCCGAAGGCGGTACTGTACCGACCGTTTCCCAATTCCCTTCTCCTCCAGATAATCGGCAATCTTTTCCATCGCTTCCCGATTGGGAAGACCATCGAAAGGTCCCGAATTCACCAAAATCCCATCATCCGTATAAGCCTCTGTCATAGTATCCGGATCAAGGGTCCCCCCTTCTGGCTGAATCACCACCACCAGAGGCAGTCCGTATTTTTTCGCAAATTCAAAATCGCGCTGGTCATGGGTAGGCACCGCCATGACAGCCCCCGTTCCATACTCCATCAAAACGAAATTCGCCACATAGATGGGCATTTCCCATCCTGTGAGGGGATTGACACAATAGGCGCCGGTAAACACCCCCTCCTTTTCCAAGTCTTCAGAAGAACGGACAATCTTGTCCTGTTTCTTTGTTCGCTCCACAAACTCCTTAACGGCCTTAAACTGGGAAGTCCCCTCCGCCAATTCCAGGGCCAAGGGATGCTCCGGTGCCAGGCTCATGAACGTAGCCCCGAACAAGGTATCCTGGCGTGTCGTGAAAACTCGGATGGCATCTTCACGACCTTTGATGGGGAAATCGACCTCGACCCCAATACTTTTGCCGATCCAGTTTTTTTGCATGGTTAGAACACGCTCCGGCCAGCCATGAAGTTTGTCGCAATACTCCAGAAGCTCATCGGCATAAGCGGTAATCTTGAAAAACCACTGATCCAGCTCCTTGGGCGTAACCTCCTGATGACACCGCCAGCATTTCCCTCCCTCCACCTGCTCGTTGGCCAGAACCGTTTGACACGTTTCGCACCAATTCACCGCCGACTTTTTCTTATACGCCAACCCTTTCTCATACATCTTGAGGAAGATAAGTTGCTCCCACCGATAATACTCAGGTTCGCACGTCGCTATCTCTCGGTCCCAGTCATAACTGAATCCCATCCGTTTGAGTTGGCTCCGCATGGCCTCGATATTCTGGTGCGTCCAGATATTCGGGTGAATGCCATGCTGGATCGCGGCGTTTTCCGCCGGCATTCCAAAGGCGTCCCACCCCATCGGATGGAGAACGTTAAACCCCCTCATCCTGAGAAAGCGCGCCATGACATCGCCGATGGAATAATTCCGCACGTGCCCCATGTGAATCTTGCCAGAGGGATAGGGAAACATCTCCAAAAGATAAAACTTTTTCCTGGAAGAATCCTCTTCCGCTCGAAACAGACCTGCTTCCTCCCAGCGTTTCTGCCAGGTCGGCTCAATTACTCCAGGTTCATACTTTGGAATCATCGTTTCAATCCCCCGACCGGTCTTTTTCCCTAAGTTTCCGGATTCGCAACCTCAAAGAATTCAATCGAATAAATCCTTCTGCATCACTCTGCCGATAGACCTCGTCCCTTTCAAAAGTGGCAAAATCCTCGTGATAGAGGGAGAAAGGTGAACGTCGGCCCACAACCATACAATTGCCTTTATAGAGTTTCAGACGAACATCCCCCGTAACCTCTTTTTGGGTCGCCCGGATCATCTCCCATAGCACCTCCATCTCCGGCGAATACCAGTAGCCGTAATAGATCAACTCGGCAATCTTCGGCATGAGTTTGTCTTTCAGATGCATAACTTCCCTGTCCAAAGTAATCGACTCCATGGCGCGGTGAGCAATATGAAGCACCGTTCCTCCTGGCGTTTCATAAACTCCGCGGGATTTCATTCCCACATAGCGATTCTCCACCATATCCACTCGGCCAATCCCGTTTTCGCCCGCAATCTTATTTAAGGTCTCCAGCAAAGCAGCAGGCGATAGGTGCACTCCATCCACAGCTACAGGGATTCCCCTTTCGAAGGAAATCTCAAGATACCTCGGCGTATCGGGCGCTCTCTCCGGAGGAACCGTCATCACAAACATATCATCAGGGGGTTCCATCCACGGATCCTCCAATATACCCCCTTCAAAACTGATGTGAAGGAGGTTCCGGTCGCTGCTATAAGGTTTTTCCTTCGTCACGGGAACCGGAATTCCCTTCTCTTTCGCATAGGCAATGAGATCGCTCCTGGAGCGGAACGACCATTCCCGCCACGGCGCGATCACACGAATGCCAGGGTCCAGGCTCAAATACGTCAATTCGAACCGGACCTGATCGTTGCCTTTCCCCGTAGCCCCATGTGCCACGGCGTCCGCCCCCTCACGGTGAGCGATTTCAATTTGCCTTTTCGCGATCAAAGGTCGGGCGATTGAGGTTCCCAGCAAATATGTGCCCTCATAAATAGCTCCGGCTTGAAGAGCAGGAAAAACGAAATCTCGGACAAATTCCTCTTTGAGGTCGTCTATATAGACCTTACTGGCTCCCGTCTTTCTTGCCTTCTCTTCCACCGGTGCCAGTTCTTCTCCCTGACCCAAATCAGCAGCGAAGGCAATAACCTCGCATCCATACGTTTCCGCCAACCATTTCAGGATGATGGAGGTATCCAATCCTCCCGAATAAGCAAGAACAACTTTTTTTACTCCCTCTGCCATCATACTTCCCCTTTATACTTTGCTATGTGAAAGGCAACATGATCGCCCGTCTTCTTTTTGATATTCCCTCTCTCTTTTACGTCGAAAGGAGAAAAGTCAGGATCGCCTTTTGAGCATGCAACCGATTCTCCGCCTGATCGAATACAATCGATTGAGGCCCATCCATCACCTCTGATGCCACTTCCTGACCTCGATGGGCTGGAAGACAATGCATAAACCAAGCCCCCTCTTTCGCTCTCCGTAATAGGGTCTCCGTTACCTGAAACCCTTCAAAGTCTCTCATCCTCTGGTGTGCTTCATTCTCCTGCCCCATGCTCGTCCACACATCCGTGTAGACCACGTCGGCCCCCTCCACCGCTTCCTCAGGACGATGAAAGATCCGCACACGCCCTGCGGGGGCCTGCGAAACGAATTTATCATCGGGATCATACCCAACGGGGCATCCCACTTTCAACGTAAAATCGAGCCGGGTCGCCGCCAATATCCAGGAGTGCGCCACATTGTTCCCATCCCCCACATAGGCGATCGTGATCCCCTCCATCTTCCCTTCCCGCTCGTAGATCGTCAACAGGTCAGAAAGGATCTGACAAGGATGGGTCGCGTCCGTTAACCCATTTATAACGGGGACCGTCGCCGCCTTCGCAAGAGATTCCACGGTTTCATGATGATAGGCGCGAATCATGATACCATCGACATACCTGGAAAGGACCCGGGCCGTGTCTTCAATCGTTTCCCCACGCCCCAATTGCATCTCGCTGCTAGATAGAACGATAGGTGTGGCCCCCAACTGGGCGATGCCCACTTCGAACGAAACCCTCGTCCTCGTGGAAGGTTTCTCAAATATCATGGCCACAGTCTTCCCCTCCAGAAATCGATGTGGAATCCCCTGTTTTTGGAAGTGCTTAAGACGCCTACCCTCTTTGACGAGGCGTATGATCTCATCCCGCGTGAGGTCAAGAAGGGTTATTAAATCGCGCTTCATTTTATCTCCTCGAAAATATCGGTCATAATCTCAACCATTTCTTCTACTTCTTTTTCAGAAATTATCAAGGGGGGAAGCAAACGTAACACCGTTTCTTGGGTACAGTTAACCAGCAATCCCTTCTGAAAGGCCTTTTTAACGACATCCGCGCAAGGAATTGAAAGTTTCACGCCCACGATGAGCCCCCTCCCCCGAACCTCTTCGATGAATCCGAATCGAGCCGCCATTTCATTGAAACAACCTTGAATCCTTTCCCCCATGGCTATTACATTTTCAAGGAATTCCCCCTTTTCAAGATAATCCAAGACAACAAGGCCCGCTCGACACGCGACTGGATTCCCCCCAAAGGTACTCCCATGGCTACCCGCCGAAAGGATCTGGGCGTATTTCTCTTTCGCCAGCATCGCTCCCAAAGGTAATCCCCCTCCCAATGCCTTCGCCAACGTCATCACATCGGGCTCGATTCCGGCCCACTGGTAAGCAAAGGGTTTACCCGTCCGCCCAAGTCCCACCTGAATCTCATCCACGATAAAAACAAGATCCCGTTCCGTGCATAAGGCGCGAACCTCCTGAAGATACGATTGAGAAAGGACAACCACCCCTCCCTCTCCCAGGATAGGCTCCAGCATAATGGCGCAGGTTCGGTCAGAAATCGCCTCTTTCAACGCCTCCACGTCGCCAGCAGGAACATGCCGAAAACCCTCCAGCAAGGGAGAAAACCCTTTTTTTACCTTCTCCTGTCCCGTTGCTGAAACCGTGGCGAGTGTTCTTCCATGAAACGAATCCTCTAATGTGATGATTTCAAACCTATCTCCTCCGTACCTTTCCAGGGCATATTTGCGAGCCAACTTGATGGCCGCTTCGTTTGCCTCCGCCCCGGAATTGCAGAAAAAGACCCGATTCATCGAAGTAAGTCGCACCAACCGCACCGCCAATTCCGTTTGGGACGGCATATAATAGAGATTGGACACATGAGAGAAAGACTTGACTTGATCGCACACGGCGGCAATCAATTCGGGATGGGCATGACCCAGATTCGTCACCCCGATCCCACTCACGAAATCGAGATACCGACGGCCTTCCGTATCAAAAAGATAAACTCCCTCCCCCCGTACCATGGCGGCCGCAAACCGATTGTACGTGGGGAAAAAACTCTCATCCGACCTGCCTTTGATTTCATCAAACTTTCTCATCTCGTTTCCTTCACAACCTCCGTCCCCACCCCTCCCTTGGTGAATATCTCCAATAATACCGCATGAGGAAGGGTCCCATTAATGATGTGGGTTTTCTCCACACCATTCGTGACGGCATCGATTACACAGCGAATCTTTGGGATCATTCCCCCTTGAATAACCCCTTCCGCAATCAGCCGCTCTGCCTCTCTCGCCGACAATGAGGATAAAAGCCGTCCCCGAGCATCCATCACCCCATCCACGTCGGTCAATAGGATCAGCTTTTCCGCACGAAGGGCCTCGGCGATCCGCCCAGCCACATGATCTGCGTTGAGATTCAATGCCTTGCCATTCTTCCCTTGCCCAACCGGCGCCACTACCGGAATAAAACCTCGCTCAATCAAGGTTGCCAAAATCTCGGGGCGAATTTCGTCGATTTCTCCTACCTGCCCCAAATCCACCTTGTCCGTCTCTTCTTCATAAGTTCGAAGTCGCATTTTCCTCGCCCGAATCAGATTCCCGTCCTTGCCTGCCAATCCTACGGCATTTCCACCGAACTTATTGATACGTCGGACGATATTTCCGTTCACAAGTCCCATGAGAACCATCTCCACCACATCCATCGTTTTTTCATCCGTCACACGCAATCCCTCATGAAAACGGGTTTCTATCCCCAACTGTTCCAAGACCCGTCCGATCTGAGGTCCTCCCCCATGCACGACAATGGGATGAATGCCAACGGTCGCGAGAAGAACGATATCCCTGGCAAAATCGTCCTCCAAGAGGGGATCTTGCATGGCGTGCCCCCCGTATTTAATCACGACTGTTTTGCCAGAAAAGGCTTGGATGTAGGGAAGAGCCTCTATAAGCGTTTCTGCCCGACGTATAAAGCTTTCCATCATAACCCTTACAAGATATAACGGCTCAAGTCTTCGTCCTCGACGAATTCCTTAAGCTGTTCCTCCACGTACTCTGCCGTTATGGTGACAGTTGGATCCTCTAACTCCGGCGCCTTGAAAGAAATATCATCTAGAAGTTTCTCCATAATCGTGTAGAGACGTCGCGCTCCTATGTTCTCCGTTTTCTCGTTAATCTGGGTGGCAATTTCCGCTATCTTTTCCACCGCTTCGTCTGTGAAATCCAACTTGATTCCCTCCGTCTGAAGGAGGGCCTTGTACTGCTTGATAAGGGCGTTTTTCGGTTCGGTCAATATTCGGACGAACTCCTCTTTCCCCAGGGAATCCAATTCTACACGAATAGGAAACCGACCCTGCAGTTCCGGTATCAAATCGGAGGGTTTAGAAACATAAAACGCTCCGGCGGCAATAAAAAGGATATGATCCGTCTTGACCATTCCGTGTTTGGTGTTGACCTTGGTTCCCTCCACGATGGGTAAAATATCCCTTTGAACCCCTTCTCGAGAGACATCCGGCCCATGGCCCTGCTCTTTCCCTGCTATCTTGTCGATTTCGTCGAGAAAGATGATCCCCCCTTGTTCCACTCGCGTTAGGGCCTCTTTCACCACGCGATCCATATCGATAAGTTTCTGGGCCTCTTCCTGCGTCAACATCTCCAAGGCCTCAGGGATTTTGACCTTTTTATGTTTTGTCTTTTTGGGAAGGATATTGCTGAACATATCCTTCACGTTGATGCCCATCTCTTCAATACCGGAACCCGAAAAGATCTCAAAAACCGGCATGGAGGTCTGCGTGATCTCCACATCGACGTAGCGTTCATCCAAACTTCCATTCCTCAAGAGTTGGCGCAACCGCTCCCTCGTTGACGGCGCCGACTTCTTCTCTCCCACGATCTCGAGGGGTTTTTCGCCAGAACGCATTCCATCATGGGCATGAGGCGCCGCTGGGCGGGGCGGCAAGAGGAGGTCCAAAAGACGCTCTTCCGCTATTTCCCGGGCCTTGTATTCAACCCGCTTATTCTCTTCGGCCTTGACCATATTGATGGCAATCTCTACAAGGTCCCGAATCATGGACTCCACGTCCCGCCCCACATAACCCACTTCCGTGAATTTGGAGGCCTCAATCTTCAAGAAAGGGGCATTGGAAAGTTTGGCCAAACGCCGGGCAATCTCCGTTTTTCCCACCCCCGTGGGGCCGATCATGATGATATTTTTCGGTGCTATCTCGTCCCGCAGGTCTTCAGGAACTTGTTGGCGTCGCCACCGGTTCCTCAGGGCGAGGGCGACAGCTCGTTTGGCCTCATGTTGTCCCACGATATATTTATCGAGCTCCGATACTATCTCACGAGGCGTAAAAGTATGGATATGTGTCTCATTCATGGCAATGTCTCTACTATAATTTCCTGGTTCGTGTAAATACAAATCTCCGACGCAATCTTCATTGCTGCTTTCACGATTTCATCAGCCGGCATTTCAGTATGTTCCAACAATGCCTTTGCCGCCGCCTGGGCATAAGCACCGCCCGATCCTATGGCCGCAATGGGCTCATCCGGCTCTATCACATCTCCACTCCCCGACAAGATGAGGATATGTTTCTGATCCGCCACAACGATCATCGCCTCCAGTCGCCGCAAGAACCTATCTGTCCTCCAATCCTTGGCCAATTCAACCGCCGATCGTACCAGATTCCCGTTCGTCCTTTCCAATTTCTCCTCAAAACGCTCGAAAAGGGTAAAGGCATCCGCCGTGGCTCCCGCGAATCCAGCTATCACCTTATCCTCGTAAAGGCGTCGGATCTTTCGCGCCTTCCTTTTGAAAACGGTTACATCAAATGTTACTTGACCGTCACCCGCCATCACGGTACGGCCCTCTTTCCGGACACATAAGATCGTGGTTCCATGAAATTCCATTCTATTTCCTCGGATGTGATTTATCATAAATCTCCATGAGTTTTTCCAGACTGATATGGGTATATTTTTGTGTCGTAGACAGGCTTGCATGTCCCAACATTTCCTGAATGGATCGCAAATCCGCACCGGCACCCAACAAATGCGTGGCAAACGAATGCCGCAAGGCGTGAGGATTAATGCGGCGAACCATTCCCCTTCGTCTCGCATAAGCCTTGATCATTCGTTCCACACTCCGCGCAGTCAGCCGCCCACCAAACCGGTTAAGAAACAGGGCGTTGTCCTCCTCTCCGCTTTTCGCAACTAACTCCCGCCGTTTTGTAAGGTAGGCTCGAATCGCCTCCAAAGCCTTCGCCCCCACGGGAACGATCCGCTCTTTGCCTCCTTTTCCTTTGACACGAATCAAGCGGATGGAGACATCCACATCCCCCACATTCAACGACACAACCTCCGAGACCCGGAGGCCGCTTGAATAGATAAGTTCCAGGATCGCCTTGTTGCGGAGTGCCAAGGGGGTCTCTTCCATCTTCCCTTCCAATAGATGAAACACCTCATCCACACTCAGAAAATTCGGGATCTTTTTGGGTATCTTTGGAGACGACACCTCTCCCATGGGTGAAAACTCCACCACTCTTCTCCGCTTCAAAAAGGCAAAAAAACCTCTCAAGGCGGAAACCTTTCTTGCAATCGAGGAAGGGGCATGGGTGCGATAGAGGGAAATGACAAATCGCCGCACATGGATCCCTTCGATTGCTTCGACAGAGGGATTCTCTCCCATCTCCGTCGCAAGGAACTTTCCGAATTGAAGCAGATCCTTTCGATAGCTTCGTAACGTATTCGGTGAGGAATTACTCTCTGCTTCCATGTTGGAGATAAACTCCTCCACGGCATCTTCATATCTCATTTCCATCTCCCGTTTCGCATCCTATCCCAATCGATTTCAATAATCAACAGTATGTTTTTACAACTTTCTTCCTCCCCCTTATCTCAGTTCCAAAAATTTTCCTTGCCAGAAAACGTCGTTAGTGCTATTGAGAATACATCGTAACAAATACTGAAAGGAGGGTAAGCTATGAAAAAAGTTCTCACCATTGGGTTCAAAGGGTTTTTGATCGTAGCATTCATGGCAACATTGATTGTCTCCGGCGCCTCTTCCCTTCATGCCAAAGACGTCATCAAATTCGGTTGTGCCATCTGTTTCACGGGAAAAAACAGCCGGACGGGGAAGCTGTACGTCGATTCGTACAACCTCGCCAAAGAGGCCATCAACAAAGCTGGAGGTATAAAAGTAGGAGGGAAAAGCTATCTTGTCGAAATCAAATACTACGACGATAAAAGCAACGATGCAGAAAGCGCCAAACTCGTCGAGAAACTCATCGTGGAAGATAAGGTAAACTTCCTTCTGGGCCCCTACACAAGCTGGATCACCATTCCCGACAGCTTGGTCGCCCAACGCTACAAGATCCCCATGGTCGAAGGAGGCGGAGCTTCCAGCAAGATCTTTAGCCGAAAAAATCCGTACATCTTTGGTACCCTTCCGGCGGCCAGCCAATATTTCTATTCAACCCTCGAGATGCTGGCAGGTTTCAAACCCAAACCCAAAAAGATCGCCATCATCTTCGGAGACGACAAATTCGATATCATGGTAGCGAAAGGGGTGAAGAAAGCGGTCAAGAAATTCGGGTTTGAGCTTGTCCTCTACGAGAAAATTTCCGAAAGCTCTGCCGATTTCAATACAATCCTCACAAAGGTCAAGTCTCTCGCTCCCGATGTCCTCCTGATGGCGGGCCACACCATTGGAGGCATCAATCTGGTACAGCAGGCGAAAGAATTGGACGTCAACGTGAAGATGATCTCCATGACGGTTGGCCCCTCGGAAGCGGATTTCCGCAAGTCGTTGGGGAAAGACGCCGAATATATTTTTGGAGTGGCAAGTTGGTCGCCTCAAATGAATTACAAGGGAATCATCTTCAAGGACACACAGGACTTCGTGAAAAAGTTCAAGGCGAAATACAACTATGATCCCGACTACCACAACGCCTCTGCCGTTGCCGTCTTGGCCGTTTTCAAAAACGCCATCGAAAAGGCAGGCACCCTTGATCCTCAAAAGGTTCGTGACGAAATCGCCAAGACCGACATCGAAACCATTTACGGTCCGGTGAAGTTCAATCCCAACGGACAGATCAAAGGGAGCAGCGTTGTCTTGCAGATTCAGGGCGGAAAGGTATATCAAGTCTACCCCAAAGGCAGCAGAAAACCAATTTACCCCATGCCGAAATGGAAAGAGAGGAAATAAAGTTACAACCGCCAATCCAGTAAGGGAGCACGTTTATGTGCTCCCTTTTTTCATCGGCTCGGTCTGAGGATGAGAAAACGGCGATGTCCCACGCGTCCCTCCCACATAACCTCGAGGGGCACGGGGACCATGCTGGCTGCCTCCTTCACCTGACGCTTCCTCAACAACAAAGCCGCCTTGGGTGATCTTTGAAGAAACGCCATCTCGTTCGGATCGGCAGGCACGACAGGAATATGGGTTCGTCGGGTGTAAAATAGAATCCCCGCGTGCTGGAGCCATCCGTATGTCCGCAGGTCATACCCTTCATCCATCAAGGCTTGCACCTTTTCTCCCAGCGCCCTTGGAGACTTTACCGTATCAAACATGGGCAAGATCCATCTCGTTCCAAGAAAAAACACCGCATAAAAGGCAAGAAAGATTAGGACAACCCCGTACTTGAATCTTTTTTTGTAGGTCAAAACACCCAGTATCACCCCTGTCCCGATTCCCATACCTCCCAAGAGTAGAAAAGGAAAAAGCGGTATTTTCAAATCCGGAAAACGGGAGTGAATCAGATATGGCACGAATGGAGCCAGGAGGCCTCCCAACACGGACACGATTCCCAAGGCATAAACGGGAACCTGATACCACCGATTCCACTCCACTTCACCCCTCCACAGGCCACTCAGATAAACTCCAACCACGAGGCCTCCCGCCGGCACGAGGGAGAGGGCATACAACTGTCGTTTACTCCCGGAGAACGAAAGGAACAGGATGTTGGCAACGATCCAGACCACCACGAACATAAAAGGCTTCCAAAAGTGTTTTTCGGATCTCCGTCTCAACGCAAACCACACCGCCCCCGGGACAAAAAAAGTCCAGGGAAGAAGCGTTTCGGGAAATCCATAAAAATAAAACCAGAACCCTTTCTTGTGATTGATCCCATGCACATACCGGGTAACAGTCTGCCGAAAAATGAGTTCATGGGTATACGCCTTCCCTCCCGCAAGACACGTCGGCGCCAAACCCGCAACGAGCACGAGGACGAAGATACCCACCCCACTCAACCAGGGAACTTTCTTCAACACCTGAAACTCCCCTTCCACCAAAAGGTAAACGATCAATGTCAAAAAAGGGACAATGATTCCCAAGGGGCCTTTGGTGATAGTCGCCACACCGGAAAAGAAAAATGCCAGTCGAAAATAGAGGGTCCTG
This sequence comes from uncultured Thermodesulfobacteriota bacterium, assembly GCA_964577975.1. GTDB lineage: Bacteria > Desulfobacterota > S145-22 > S145-22 > S145-22 > JAOZMY01. The sequence goes on from CAZOBB010000058.1 coordinate 75,183, forward strand.
TGACGCTCCTCTTCCATGGCCCTGACCACCATGTAAACGGAGGCAAGGATAAAAAGGGTCATTACCGTATCCAAATTGACCCGATTGGCCAACCAGAAATACTCACTCGTGGTGGCCAAAACAAGCGCCGAAAAGAAACCCGTCAAAGGATCGAAGAGGCGACGTCCAATCAGAAAAATCAGAAGGATTCCCAATACGGCACTCAGCGCTATGGGAAATCTCGCCGTAAACTCATCGATCCGATGGAATATTTTATAAGATCCCGCCACCAACCAAAAAAAGAAGGGAGGCTTCTGGGTATATACCTGCCCGTTGAGATGGGGAACAAGCAGGGTACGATCCAACACCATTTCCCTTGCGATCTCTGAATATCGCGGCTCATCCGGATTCCAGAGGTCACGTTTCCCAAGATTGGCGAAAAGGAGGGTCGCCGAAAAGAGAAGGCTCCCCACCACTGCCAACACCACCCATTTCCTCATTCCACCGGATTCTTCCATGCCCCTCTTCGCTTTTTCTTCCATGTCTTACATACCTGCATGATATTCTTGAATGGAACGAATCGTAAATCCATGTTTTTTCATGGACTCGATCCCATTCACGGCCGCGTATGCCCCATAGATGGTAGTGATACAGGGAATGCCGTGGCTTACGGCTTCGGTCCGGATGGCGATTTCATCCGCCTTGGGTTTTTTCCCGCTGGGGGTATTGATGATCAACTGGATCTGTCCATTCTTTATGAAATCGACCACATCGGGACGTCCCTCACTTACCTTATAAACGGGTTGGACCTCGATGCCGTTCTTCGCCAAGACCTTTCGCGTACCCGCCGTCGCAATCAGTTTGAATCCCAAATCCACCAACTTCTTGGCCAAAAAGATGATTTGCCGTTTATCTTTGTTCTTCACGCTGATAAAGACATTCCCCTCCGTCGGTAACGCATTGCCCGCCGCTATCTGGGATTTGGCGAAGGCCGCACCGAAATCGCTATCCACCCCCATAACCTCACCCGTTGATTTCATTTCCGGACCTAAAACCGTATCGACTCCTGGAAAGCGGTTGAAAGGAAAAACCGATTCCTTCACGGTGACGTAGGAGATCTCTTTCTCCGATACCCCAAGCTCCGCAATTTTCTTTCCCGCCATGATCTTGGCGGCGATCTTTGCCCAGGGAATCCCCTTCGATTTACTTACAAATGGGATCGTCCGTGAAGCTCGCGGATTCACCTCCAGCACGTAAATCACATCGTTCTTTACCGCGTACTGGACATTCATGAGGCCAACGACGTTAAGCTCCTTGGCCAAGGCGTAGGTGTTCTGACGAATTCTTTCTATCTGTTCATCGGTGAGAGAGAAAGGAGGAATGGCGCACGCGCTATCCCCCGAATGGACCCCCGCTTCCTCAATATGTTCCATGATGCCGCAAATGAGGCATTGATCCCCATCCGCCACCGCATCCACATCAATCTCTATGGCATCTTCCAAAAACTTATCGATAAGAATGGGATGCTCCGGGGACGCTTTCACGGCGGAAGAGATATACCCTTCCAATGTCTCTTCGTCATAGACAATTTCCATCGCCCGCCCTCCCAAGACATAGGAAGGACGTACGACAACAGGGTAACTTATCGATTTTGCGACCTCTTTCGCTTCCTCAAACGACACGGCGATACCGTTGGCCGGCTGAACCAAACCCAATTTGTTCAGCAAGGCCTGAAATTTCTCGCGATCTTCCGCCCGATCGATATCTTCCGGATCGGTCCCCAGAATGGGAACCCCCGCTTCCTTCAGAGGAAGCGCCAAATTCAAGGGGGTCTGTCCTCCCAATTGGACGATCACCCCCACCGGATGCTCGCGATCCACGATACCGAGAACGTCTTCCAACGTGAGAGGTTCAAAAAAGAGCTTATCCGATGTGTCGTAATCGGTGCTGACCGTTTCCGGATTGCTATTGACCATGATCGTTTCGTATCCAATCTCTTTCAGGGCAAACGAGGCATGCACACAGCAGTAGTCAAACTCGATCCCCTGCCCGATTCGATTGGGCCCTCCCCCGAGGATCATGATCTTCTCCTTGTCCGAAAAGCGGGTCTCGTCCTCCGATTCGTAGGTGGAATAATAATAGGGAGTATATGCCTCAAACTCGGCCGCGCAGGTGTCCACGAGTTTATAGGTTGAAACGACTCCCTCCCCCAGGCGGGCTTCACGGACGTTGGCTTCTTCCGTCCTCAAGAGATAGGCAAGCTGCCGGTCGGAAAATCCCATCTGCTTGGCCTGTCGCCAGATAGCCGGTGGCAGATACCTTTCCCTTTCGAATTGCTCGGCATACCCCCGTATTTCTTCCTCAAAATCCGTAATCTGCTGGATCTGATCCAAAAACCATGGATCGATCTTCGTCAATTCGTGAATCTCTGAAAGCGACATCCCCGCCTTGAAGGCGTAACGAAGGTAGAAAATCCGCTCCGGGCAAGGATGGATCAGCTTCTGCCGCAACAAAAGCTGACAGGTCTCCACTTGATGGGAGGCGATCCCTTCCCCTGGTCGACATCCCACATCGAGGAGGGGATCATCCTTGCCATCCGCCCCCAACCCATAGCGATCAATCTCCAACGACCGAAGCCCTTTCTGCAACGCTTCCTTGAAGGTTCTCCCGATGGCCATCGTCTCGCCGACCGATTTCATGGAAATACCCAGGATCTCCTCCGCCCCTGGAAACTTTTCAAAGGTAAAGCGGGGAATCTTAACCACGCAGTAATCGATGGTTGGCTCAAACGAAGCGGGAGTTTCTTTCGTGATATCGTTGGGAATTTCATCCAAAGTATATCCCACCGCCAGTTTAGCGGCAAACTTGGCGATAGGGAAACCCGTTGCCTTGGAAGCCAAAGCAGAACTCCGCGACACACGGGGATTCATCTCGATGATAACCATCCGTCCCGTCTCCGGGTTGACGGCGAATTGGATGTTGGAACCGCCCGTCTCCACGCCGATGGCCCGGATCACCCGGATCGCCGCGTCCCGCATCCTCTGGTATTCCCGGTCGCTCAGCGTCTGGGCGGGAGCTACTGTGATGCTATCCCCGGTGTGCACTCCCATCGGATCAAGATTTTCAATAGAACACACGATCACGACGTTGTCTTTTGCATCCCGCATCACTTCCAGCTCGAACTCCTTCCATCCAATAACCGATTCTTCGACCAATACTTCATTAATCATGCTCTGTTCGAGACCGCTGTTCACAATACGACGCAACTCGTCCACGTTGTATGCGATTCCTCCTCCTGTCCCCCCCAACGTAAAACTAGGCCGAATAATAATAGGAAACCCCATTTCCTCCGCCAGAGAAAGGGCCTCTTCCAATGTATGGGCAACACCGCTCTTCGGTAGATCCAGACCCGCCTTCTCCATGGTTTCCTTAAAGATATCTCGATCCTCAGCCCGCTTGATGGTTTCATAGGTTGCCCCAATCATCTCGACACCCAAGGACTGAGGCACTCCCATCTCCCACAAGGCCACGGCGATATTTAGTCCCGTCTGCCCACCTAACGTGGGAAGAAGGGCATCAGGGCGCTCTCGCTCTAGGATCCTCGCCACAATCTCCGGAGACAATGGTTCGATGTAAGTTCGATCCGCCATCTCGGGATCGGTCATGATCGTGGCCGGATTGCTGTTGACCAGGACCACTTCGTATCCCTCTTCTTTCAGAGCCTTACAGGCCTGGGTTCCTGAGTAATCGAACTCGCACGCCTGGCTGATGACGATGGGGCCGGAGCCAATAATCATGATCTTATGAATATCCGTGCGTTTTGGCATGACGAACCTAAGAAGTTCCTTGTCCCATCATTCTAAAAAAATCGACGAAATGAAAAATCGCGTCGTGGGGACCCGGAGAATTCTCTGGATGATATTGAACAGAAAATATGGGAAGGAACCTATGTCGCATCCCCTCCGGTGTTTGATCGTTAAGGTTGATGTGGGTCAGGACCACTTCGTCTTTAGAAAGGCTCCCTTCTTCCACGCAGAAGCCGTGATTCTGCGCCGTAATGGCAACGGTCCTCTTTTCCAAGTCCATCACCGGCTGATTACCTCCGTGGTGTCCAAATTTCAACTTGAAGGTTGTGCCCCCCAACGCGAGCCCCAAAATTTGATGTCCCAAACAGATCCCAAACATCGGCTTTTTTCCAATCAATTCCTTCACCGTTTCCACGACATACGGCACTCCCTGGGGATCTCCCGGACCGTTGGAGAGAAAGATCCCATCGGGATTCAAGGAAAGGATCTCGTCCGTTTTCGTACGAGCAGGAACCACGGTCACTCGCGCTCCCATCGTTTTCATGATGCGCAAGATATTCCTCTTCACGCCGCAATCAATGGCAACAATGTGAAAATTTGGTTGGGAATCAATCTTGAGATGATAAAGCGTCTCCTCCACCCAAGGGCTCGTTTCCTCCCACTCATACGGCTTTTCACACGTCACTTCCTTCACGAGGTCTTTTCCGATGAGGCTAGGGCATTCCCTTGCCATCTCCACAAGTTTCTCGCGGCCCAGCTCTTCCGTCGAGATAACCCCATTCAAAGCCCCTTTTACGCGAAGAAGCTTGGTGATCGCACGCGTGTCCACCCCTTCGATTCCCACGACACCGTAACGTTTGAGAAAGGAATCGAGACCTTCCTGACTCCGGTAATTACTCGCTACCCGGCTGACCTCCCTCACTACGAACCCCTCCACATGGGGTTTGTCCGATTCCATATCTTCCGGGTTAATGCCATAATTTCCAATGAGAGGATAGGTCATCGTTACAATCTGACCGTTGTAGGAGGGATCCGTGAGGATCTCCTGATACCCCATCATGCTGGTATTGAAAACGAATTCACCAAAAACGGTCCCCTGCGCCCCAAAATTCAGGCCATAAAAAACGCTACCGTCCTCCAATGCGACAGCAGCGCCAACCTTTTTACCCATACCTCCTCCTTTGCCCGGAAAACCTACCAAAAAGGTTTCGTACTGTCAATCACATCCCCTCCCGGACAAAACCTCTCCTCCACCGGTCACGTCAGTTTTCAATCTTGCCATACAATCCTTGCTTCTGTGCAACCTCCCCATCCCTACCTACAAAACATCTCCCCAAGCCTTCTACCTCCTGAGGGAATCTACCGTTATTCATATCGACGGAAAAGCGCACAAAATCAGGCAGGTACAGTTGTTTGAACCGCACGACGACTCCCTCGTTGAACAAAAATTTTGGCCAGGGAGAGTTTACCCCTCTGGACGTCGTCCGTTTTCCAAAAAAAGAATCCTAGGAGATCAATACAACAAAATAGCTTTCCTTCCATTCACCCCTAATTTGAAAAGGATATGTAAATGTGCTAGACAATGTAAATTAAGGGGAAAGGAAGTTACGGTTTTACCGTGGGGGAGAAAACTTACCAAGAGGACGAAAAGGGACCAATTGAAAGGATACACCTGCATCCCATAACACTAGCCTTCACTGGCCCCCTCAAAAAACTTGAAGCGCCTTTCCAGCTGCAATATTTTGACAATGCCCTTTCCATCATCAGAGTGACGTTACTCTTTGCCGCTTTCCTCTATGGGGTTTTCGGCCTTTTAGACGCTTACCTCGTGCCGGAGAAAAAAAGTCTCTTCTGGGCTATACGTTATTTTTTCATCTGCCCTTTAATATTAACCTTATTCCTTCTTACCTTCTTTCCTATTTTTAGAAAAATCATGCAACCCGCCATCGCCTTCGTGGAGGTTCTCGGCGGCATGGGAATCATTTGGATGACTGTCGTGGCCCCTCCTCCAGCCAACTACTCCTACTATGCAGGCATCATCCTAATCATCATTGTAGGTTACACCGCCGTGAAATTACGCTTCGTATGGGCTTCCCCCGCGGGATGGATTCTCGTGATCACCTACAATCTCTCCGCCACCTTTCTCACACATACGCCAGCCCCTGTCCTCCTCAACAACAACTTTTTTCTAATCAGTGCCAACCTCATAGGCATGTTGGCCTGTTACCTGATTGAATTCCATCAGCGGCGAGACTATTACACCAAACATCTTCTGGAGCTCGAACAAGACAAGGTTCGACAAGCAAAAGACCTTTTGGAAGAGCGGGTCAGGCAACGGACCAAACAGCTAATGGAAACCAACCAAAAGCTCGAAAGAGAAATCGAAGAACGCCACCGTCTAGAAGAAGAAAGAGAGCGCATCAGGGCCCGCCTCTCCAAGCAACAAAGGATGGAATCCATCGGTCTGATGGCAGGAGGTGTCGCACACGATCTCAACAACATTCTCTCCGGAATTGTTACCTATCCGGACCTCATTTTGAGAAGGCTTCCCAAAGACAGTGAGCTTTGGAAATACGTGGAAGCAATCAAGGACACGGGAGAGCGCGCCGCGGCTGTCGTCGCCGATCTCTTAACGGTAGCCAGAGGCATCGCCTCGGAAAAGGAAGTAATAAACATCAATGAATTGGTGAAAAATTACCTCTCCTCACCAGAATATAAAAACCTCCTCTCCTGCTATCCCCGTATTCACCTAACCTTCAACCCCGCCCCTGATCTTCCCCCCTGCAAACTTTCCAAAGTCCACATTCAAAAGGTTCTCATGAACCTGGTAAACAACGCCTATGAAGCTATCGGAGAAGAGGGAACCGTCACGATCCGCACAGGAACCCATACCATCACCCCCGATTCGTCCTCCTGTCTTCGAGAATCACTGAAAGAAGGCAACTACGTCGTTCTGGAAATTCAAGACGATGGACCAGGGATATCCAAAGAAGACCTTCATCGAATCTTCGAACCTTTTTACAGTAAAAAGATTATGGGGCGCAGCGGAACCGGCCTAGGTTTGACGGTTGTATGGAATACGATACAAGATCATGAGGGAACCATTCTCGTGGAAAGTGGGAAAGGACAAGGTACCACCTTCACCATTTATCTCCCCGCCTCCAAGGAATCCGAAGTTCCGAAACCGTTATTGGAAGAAAGTGAACTAACGGGGAAAGGGAAAATACTCATCGTTGATGACGAACCTCTTCAGCGGGAAATAACCCATGAAATCCTCGCACACCTTGGATATGAAGTGGTGACCGCTGAAAGCGGGAGGCACGCCCTCGACTATCTCGAAAACAACACGGTGGACTTGGTTCTCCTCGATATGTTAATGCCGGGCATGGATGGCCTTGAAACCTTTCAGGAAATCATCAAACTCTACCCTCACCAGAAAACGATTATTGTCAGCGGCTACTCAGAGAGCGAAAAGGTTAACAAGGCTATGGAACTAGGCGTCGCTCACTACATCAAAAAGCCTTTCAGTCTCACATCCCTTGGAATCGTCGTAAAAAAAGTCCTTGCGGCCTGAAAAGGAGAGCCTGGGAGAAAAATACCCCCCAAGCTCCCTTGTCTCGTTAAAGTAAGTCTTTCAAATAGGGGGAAGGGGGTACATCCGAAACGAGGGTCTCCGCTCGAGAAATAGCCCACGTACCACGCTGCAAATACCCCGCCAGGGAGTGGAAAAGTTGCCCCAACGTCTCCCTGATACGTTCTGGCTCTTCCTCTCCCGGCTTGACCACATGCTTCACCGCCTCTTCCACGAAGGTATCCAGATCTCTATCCGAATCCCGTAATCCCTTCAAACGCTCTTTCGAGATTCCCGTGACCTCAGAAACGGCCGTTACAATGGTATCCATCAGCTCCGGCGAGATCTTGAGGTATTCATCACGGAATTTCTTTCCCACGGCCAGGAGTTTGGGGATATCCACGCCTGTTCTGACCCCCATCGCCTCCATCATCACCACGACATCCTCCGTGGCAACCAGACCCGACAGGAGATGTTCCTTGTGATAGTATTTACCCGTTCCTCGAATCAAACGGCCATCAATCATGTTAGCGGGCTGCCCACCGATACCGCTCAAGGTGGATTCAAATCGATAGATCCCAGCCTGCAAGGCCGCAAACACGTTAGCCAATCCCATCCCCCGTGAGGTGTGAAAATGAGCCAAGTGATACTTGGGATCCGCCCATTTTCCCATTACATCGGGATCGAGAATCATCGAAAAATATTCATACACCCGCGCAGGATCCGCAGACCCATCGTGATCCGCCTGTTCAATGTAGCTGGCTCCCAAATCTAGATAGATCTTGGAAAATTCCACAGCCCGTTTCAGGTCCGTGACCCTCGCCCCTTCCATGGGAGACCCCCAAATGGTGCTGACGGTTCCGCACATATGAATATCCTGTTCCTTCACCATTTTGATACATCGCTCCGTCATCTTCCAATAATCATCCAGCGTCATTCCCGAATTCGTCTTGTGATGAACCGGATCCGTCGAAACCATCTGTAAAACAATGTCAGGCCCCACTCCGTGCTTTACCTTGAAATCGAGAGCCCTCGTGCATGCCCGTTCATTGATGGTAATCGCCGTTATCCAAACCTTTCCTCCATTCTGTCGAAGAAGATGCCCAACCCGCTTACTTTGAAAGAGACGCTCCAAAAGCTCCTCCGCGTCGGCAAACTGAGGCAGGTATTTGGGATGGCCAAAATTGGTCACCTCCACATGCTCGAACCCTGCCAGGATGAGCTCCTCTACGATCGCCAATTTTTCGTCGGTGCTAAAAACATGCTCCAATGCCTGCATCCCGTCCCGGACGGTAAGATCTCCGATTTCCACTCTCTCGGGAAACGACAAGCGATATTTCATATCCCTCGCCTCCTTTTGGCGGAGGAGGAAGAACGCTTCGGCCTTCCTCCTCGTCTTTATCGTTTAGATTTGACGAATCGCCGTCTTGTTCCCCCTATCCCTTGATAATCCTCGGCGTAATCAGGTGATGGTGCGGACAGAAGGAAGGCGGATTCTGATACGCGGCTCCCGTAAAAGCCACCATGTAACGTCGTATATCGGCAAACGACACCACCTCGTCGACGAACCCTCGAATGGCACAATAGACGGGCCGAGATTGCTCATAGTACTGCTTCGCCAACGCGTTCATCTTTTCGATGATTGGCTCCAACGGACGGCCTGCGTCCTGCTCTTTAACCAAACGGCGTGAGAACGATGCGGCTGCAGCCGTCTCGCCATGCATGACGTAGATTTCGGTCGTCGGTGTTCCTAGGGTAAAGACATTATTGTTGTTGGCCGTGGGTCCACCCATGATATAATGCGCCGCCGCTGTCCCTTTACGCAAGACCGTCAGCATCATGGGAAGATCGGACTGTTCAATGGAGTAGATCAACGCCTGTCCAAGCCCCAAGAGTTCCGCCTTTTCGGCCAAATCCCCCACATCAATGCCTGTCGTATCCTGAAACCATATCATGGGAATCCGATCTCGGCCACACAGGGTTACGAACTCGTTCAACTTAATCAATCCCTGTCGGTAAAATTTACCCCCGACGCCCATATATTTTCCTTTGGCATATTCGGGATAATCTTTTCCGAGAAAACCCTGACGATTGCCCACGACACCGACCAGGAAACCATCCACTTTGGCCAGGGCCGTATAGATTTCCGGACCGTAATCGGGACGGAACTCCATGTGTTCGCTCCCATCAACCAGCCGTGCCACGACCTCTTCGATACTGTAAACCATCTTCTGATTGAAAGGAACAATCCGATTGATCTCTTCGGGGCTGAATTTCGGCTCTTTCGGCTTCGCCACGCGGAAGAAGTCTGGATTGTAGGCGGGCATATCCTTCATCAACCGTTTGAGGGCATCCAAAACACCCTCTTCCGTCTCATAGACTTCTTTGAAAAAACCGGTTTCGTTATAGTGAATCTCCACTCGTCCCGGAGGCACGGCCTTGAAATGGCGGGTAGCCTCGATCAATTGAAGGGCCCCTTCCAGATCAAAATGGCCCTTGGGGCTCATGCCTCCCACAATCCCACCGCCACCGACGGCGATATTGGCATCTTTATGGGCGATGATATAAGTTGGGCTGATCCCCTGATAGCCTCCCCCCGCCGGATTCGTTCCATAAACTCCCGCCAATACGGGAATCCCCATCTTCTCGAGCTCCGCGTGGCGATAGAAGGTTGTTCCACCACCCCGACGGTCCGCGTAAACCTCCTGCTGTTCCGTCAGCTTCACGCCACTGCAGTTGACAAGCCACACAAGCGGAACATGAAGCCGTTTTGCCATATCGGTGACCCGCAGGATGTTCTCCGCCTGCCCGGCGATCCACGCCCCCGCGATGACCTTATTGTCGAACCCGATAATCACAGCCCAGCGGCCACTGATCTTACCCAGGCCATCAATCACACCAGTTGTTCCTTCCTCGTTGTTCTTTGGATTGTACAGGGTATGAAGGGGACACCACGTTCCAGGATCCACGAGATATTCGAGACGCTGCCAAACCGTCAACTGTCCCCGCTTGTTGATACGTTCGGCCGGAAGTCCCGCGTTTTTCACCCGCTCCACCTCTTTGGCGACCTCTTCCTCCACCTGTTTGATCTGCTTGACGTTTTCCTCCATCCGTTCGATCTGTTTCTCGTTGAGCGGTTTTCCAAATTCCTGCATTTTCTCAAAATACTTTCTCATTCTTGTACCTCCCTAAAATCTGCTACTTTCTGTTCCAAGGTTGCAACAATCCCCTGCTTAAAGCGGGGGTCCCTATAAAGGCGCGAATCCGCCTTCTTCTCATCCTCTACAAACCTTTCCTCATCGAACCGGGATTCGGGATAGGCTTCAAACAACTGCTTCAGCTCCGCGATGGATTGAGGCGCCAGGGGACGGCCTAGTCTCTTTATCTCTTCTTTGACCTCTTTCAGCGGTTTCCCCCATAATCCTTCATAGTGCATGGGATCAACCCTCCGACTGACTTCCTCATCTATCTCCCTGTCGGTTGCGAGAATCTTCCTATCTTTTCCACCGACGGTCGGAACCTTATGACTCGGGCAAACAGCCAACTCCAATGCCACGGGGATCAGCAATAATCCAACCTCGTCGTTGTGAGCCTGTAAAGCATCCGCATATCTCTGTTTGTCTCTTTGAGGGTCATCCGTCCGTTCCTTCTTTGGAAAAGCCTGCGTCACTTCAACCACGACATTGTAAATGCCACACGCCTTTAGATCTGCCGCTTTCACCTCTCTACTCGTGGACGCCATGAACTTAGCATTCAGCATTCCCGCCTTGGTATAAGCCCTGCCAACGCCAGCCCACCCAGGTATCAACCCGATCTGCGCTTCGCTGAAACACATTCCCGACCTAGAATCCCCGATCAAGACGTCCGTCATCAGCGTAATCTCTGCCGATCCCCCAAACCGTGTCCCACCCCCGCATATCGCCAAGGTGCGCATCTTACCGGAAATCTGACGAACCTTTTTGTAAAGGCCCACTCCCTTCTCGATCCGCCTGTCTCCCCAGGCATAGAGGGCCTCAATTTCTCCTCTCGGACGCCCCGCCTTTTCCAATTCCTTGCGCTTTTCTATGGTATCTACCAAACGGTTGAGGCTTTCTTTCAAGTCTCCACCCGCGTGGACCGGATCACACCCTCCATAGAAAATAAGAAAGGACCATTCACTTGCCTTATTTTCAAAGATCTTCTCCAGCGCCGCATGGTAAGCATCCAACCCAGGATTCCCTACCTGATGCACGGGTGGGTTATAATAACACAGAATCCCCCCCCTCGCACCCCCATAGGAGATTTCATCCAGATACAGAGAGGCTCGTCCATCCTCCCACGCATACACCGTTCCTTCGTTCCTCAACCCTTTTATCTTTCCCGATCGAAAAATATCTATCGGCCCAGCCATGTTTTACCCCCTTTGAATACGTATGGTTTCCTTTTTACCAAACGTTCGTTAAAAAACCACTTTTTCCTTCTTTTCCCTCTTCGGCCCCATCTATCCTCCGTTTTTGAACCCTTTCATATCGGTATGTTACCATGCTTCTTCTTCGGGTTGGTGTCTTTCTTGTCCTTGACCATCTCCAGGGCCGTAATCAATTTGGTTCGGGTGTCTTCTGGAAAGATGATGTCATCCACGAATCCCAACTGAGCCACTCGGTAAGGACTCGCAAAACGGTCCTCATAGTCTTCCACCAATTCCCTTTTCCGCTCTTCTGGATTTTCCGCCGCCGCGATTTCTTTTCTGAAGATTATGTTGACCGCCCCTTCCGGCCCCATCACCGCCACCTCTCCGGAGGGGTAGATATAATTGATATCTCCTCGGATATGTTTCGACGACATCACATCATACGCACCACCGTAAGCCTTGCGGGTAATTAGGGTGATCTTCGGCACCGTCGCTTCACAAAAGGCGTAAAGGAGCTGGGCCCCGTGCTTGATAATTCCCCCATACTCCTGTGCCGTTCCAGGCAAAAAGCCCGGTACATCCACGAACGTAACGATGGGAATGTTAAAGGCATCGCAAAAACGCACGAAGCGCGCCCCTTTTTTGGAGGCGTTGATGTCAAGGCATCCCGCAAGAAAATTCGGCTGATTCGCCACGATCCCGACCGAATAACCGTTGAGTCTTCCAAAACCGACTATCATGTTTCGCGCATAATGGGCATGAACCTCTAGAAATTTATGATCATCCAACACTTCCTTAATAAGGACATGCATATCATACGGCTTCTTCGAATTTTCGGGAATCAGATCCTTCAAAATGTCGTTCTTTCGCTCTATGGGATCTTCACAGGAGATACGCGGAGGCTTCTCTTCATTGTTTTGGGGGAGATAAGGAAGCAATTCACGCACCAGCCTCAAGGTCTCCTCGTCATCCTCCCTCATGAAATGAGCCACCCCGCTCCGTGTGCTGTGAGTCACCGCACCACCAAGCGCCTCTTTCGTCACCTCCTCATGGGTTACCGATTTGATAACATTGGGTCCCGTAATAAACATATAACTGGTTTTCTTGCTCATAAGGATAAAATCGGTAATGGCCGGTGAGTAGACGGCACCTCCTGCACATGGACCCAGAATGACGGAGATCTGCGGGATTACCCCGGACGCAAGGGTGTTACGGAGGAAGATATAGGCATATCCTGCCAAACTCTCCACGCCTTCTTGAATGCGTGCCCCTCCCGAATCATTCAAGCCAATCACGGGAGCGCCGTTTTTCATGGCAAGGTCCATGATTTTACAGATCTTTTCGGCAAAAGTCATACTCAACGCCCCGCCAAACACTGTGAAATCCTGGGAAAAGACATAGACGGGACGTCCGTGAATCTTCCCGTATCCCGTTACCACCCCATCTCCGTAATACCTTTTCTTCTCCATTCCAAAATTGGTGCAGCGATGGACAACCAACTTATCGATCTCGACAAATGAACCGGGATCCAACAAGATGTCCAAACGTTCCCGCGCCGTAAGCTTTCCTTTACTATGTTGGGATTCGATATATTTCTCGCCTCCCCCCAGCTCGGCTTGCTGGTTCATCTCCATAATCTCTTTTCTTCTCTTCTCGTAGGTCACGGTTCTCCTCCATCCATGTTCTTTGACCTCAACGCCTCTCTCCTTTAGCACAGAAGCGTTCCAAGAATTTCCTCCGATTTCGTGTAAAGATCCTTCTTCCCTTCAATAATTTCATCAACGGCCGCCGTCAATCCTTCCTCGTCCCCCACAGCCTCCATGACTCGCTGGGAAATCTGATCCCGGAGGTTGTTCAACAGCTCGATCCGAAGGGCCCGTCGCAAGAAATCCCTTTTGTGCCTGGGATCCTCGCGGAAGTGTCGATGTTCCTCGATCGCCTCAACCAGCTCTTTTATCCCTTTCCCCTTGAGCGCTTCCGTCTTCACGATCTTGGGAATCCAACCATCTTGGCGTCGCGCCCCAAGCTCAAGCATCATCATGATCTCCCGTTCCATCCGCTCCGCCCCTTCCCTCTCACACTTGTTTATGACAAAGATATCTCCAATCTCGAGGATCCCCGCCTTGATGGCTTGAATATCATCACCCAACCCGGGAATCAAAACGATCAAAGACGTATGGGCCGTATTCACCACATCCACTTCGTCCTGCCCGACCCCCACGGTTTCCAAGAGGATGACGTCTTTTCCCATGGCGTCCATAACCCGTAAAATATCGGAGGTCGAACGGGACAGCCCTCCCATGCTCCCACGCGTCGCGAGGCTACGGATAAAGACGTCACTGTCCGTGCTGTGACGTTGCATACGAATACGATCACCCAGGATGGCTCCACCGGTAAAGGGACTTGTAGGATCAATCACCACCGCCCCGATGCGATACCCTTTTTTTCTGAAAACATCGATCAGACAGTCCACCAGTGTGCTCTTTCCGACACCCGGAGACCCCGTAACTCCAATAATGTAGGCTTTTCCCGTATGGGGATACAGCTCCTTCAAGACCTCCGAAACCCACGGCATCCGGTCATCGATGTCGCGCATCAACCGTGAGGCGGCGCGGACATCCCCACTGATAATCTTCTCCGCCCATTCCTTTGGGTTCAATTCCGACTCCATTTCCCAAAAAGTATTTCTACAACGCCCTTCCCGGCACACCGATGTGGCGCGCAATGACTATCCGCTGAACTTCCGACGTGCCCTCTCCAATCTCAAGAAGCTTCTGATTCCGATAATACTTCTCCACCCGATACTCATTCATCAAGCCATACCCACCATGGAGCTGGACCGCATGATTCGCGCACATACGGAAGACCTCCGAACAGACCAATTTGGCCATGGCGGCCTCCTTGGAAAATTCCCGTTCGTTGTCCCGCAGCCAGCAGGCCTTGTAAAGGAGCAACCGGGCCATTTCTATCTGCGTCGCCATATCCGCCAACTTAAAGGCGTTCACCTGGAAGGACCCGATGGGACGGCCAAACTGTTCTCTCTCGCGCGAATAATTCAGGGCGACTTCAAATGCCCCCTGCGCCCCTCCTAACCCCATCGCTCCAATACTCAGACGGCCTCCGTCCAAGGTGGCCAACATTTGATGAAACCCCTCACCTCGGCGGCCAAGGAGGTTCTCTTCCGGCACCATGCAATCGGTGAAATACAATTCTCCCGTATTGGAAGCCCGCCAGCACATCTTCCCATGCATGGGACGCGCCTCAAAACCCTCCGTTTCATTGGGAACAAGAATACAACTCAGCTCATTTTTCCCATCCGACCGCTTCCCCGTCACCGCCTGCACCGTGCAGATTCCACTGATTTCCGAGGCCGAATTCGTAATAAAGATCTTACTCCCGTTAATAATCCAATACCCGTTTTCCAACACCGCCGTCGTCTTCGAAGCCCCCGCGTCGGATCCCGCATTAGGTTCCGTCAACCCAAAGGAAGCCAGGATTTCTCCACGGCAAAGACGCGGTAGCCATTTCTTTTTCTGCTCCTCGCTCCCGTAATAGTAAATGGGAGAAATGCCCAGTGAGACCCCCGCCGCCAGGGTCGCGGCCTGAGATCCATCCACGCGGGCAATCTCCTCCACGGAAATGATGTAAGAAAGATATCCCACATCCGTCCCTCCATATTCCTCCGATACAATCGATCCAAAAAGTCCAAGTTCCGCCATACGACGGGTGAGATGAACCGAAAATTCCTCTTTCTCATCCAACTCCACACAGACAGGAAGAATCTCTTTCTCCGCAAATTGGCGCACCATCCGACGCATCATGTCCTGTTCTTCAGTCAAATCAAAGCTTAATCCCATTTTACCCCCCTTATGCAAATACATTAGTCTCGAGGATGGATGTTTTCCTCAACCCACTTTACGACATCTTCCACCTTCGTGCCTGGCGTGAAAATCTCTAAGATACCATCCGCCTTTAGCTTGGGAATATCTTCATCCGGAATGATTCCACCGCCAAACACAGGGATATCTTCGGCCCCTCGTTCCTTGAGGATTCGCAGCACTTCACGAAACAGATGGTTGTGGGCCCCCGCAAGGCTACTCAAACCAATGACATCCACGTCTTCCTGAATCGCCGCCTCGACAATCTGCTCCGGGCTTTGATGCAATCCTGTATAGATAACCTCGAAACCGGCATCACGAAAACCTCGGGCAATAATCTTGGCACCCCGGTCATGCCCATCCAACCCCGGTTTCGCCACCAACACCCTGATTCTACGTTTCTGCGACATATCTCCTCCCCCTAAAACATTCCGGGATCACGATAGGTCCCAAAAACTTCACGAAAAACATCACAAATTTCCTGTTCGGTTCCATAAACCTTTACCACGTCAATAATATGAGGCATCATATTCTCCTCGCCCTCTGCCGCCTTCCGAAGCCGATCCAAGGCTTTTTTAACCGCATCGTTATCGCGCGTCTCTTTCAATTTCCTCAAACGTTCGATCTGTTCACTCTCCACCGCTTCATCTATTTTTAAGATCTCAATGGGGGTTTCTACCTCACTCACATACTTGTTGACCCCCACAATCGTCTTTTTCCCTTCATCCACTTGTTTTTGATAATCATAAGCGGCATTGGCGATTTCCCCCTGCGGATACCCCCGCTCGATCGCCTCGAGAATCCCTCCCATCTCATCAATCTTATTGATGTACTCCATCGCTTGCGCTTCCATTTTATCGGTTAAGGCTTCGACGAAATAGGATCCCGCCAGCGGATCGATCGTATTGGTTACACCCGTCTCTTCCGCCAAAATCTGCTGGGTACGCAAGGCGATCGTCACGGCATGCTCACTGGGCAGCGCAAGAACCTCGTCCAAGGAATTGGTATGCAGGGATTGTGTTCCTCCCAGAACCGCCGCCAATGCCTCGTAGGCCGTACGGACCACATTGTTATACGGTTGTTGAGCAGTCAAAGAACATCCCGCCGTTTGCGTGTGGAAGCGAAGCATCCAGGATCGAGGATTCTTGGCATGGAAACGCTCCCGCATGACCCTGGACCAAATGCGCCGTGCGGCCCGATACTTGGCAATCTCCTCAAAGAAGTCGATATGGGCATTGAAAAAGAAGGAAAGACGCGGAGCGAAATCATCCACATTCAATCCCCGCTCGATCGCCGCCTGCACGTAGGCAATCCCGTCCGCCAGGGTAAAGGCCAGTTCCTGGACTGCCGTAGAACCCGCCTCCCGAATATGATAGCCGCTAATGCTGATGGTATTCCATCGCGGCACCTCTTTCGTGCAAAATTCGATGGTATCCACAATCAACCGCATGGAAGGCTTCGGGGGTAACATAAAGGTCTTTTGAGCAATAAACTCCTTCAGCATGTCATTCTGAATCGTACCCCCTATCTGATCCCGTCGCACTCCCTGCTTCTCCGCCACGGCGATATACATGGCCAACATGATGGAGGCCGGGGGATTGATCGTCATGGATGTCGTCACTTTGTCTAGGGGTATTCCGTCAAAAAGAACCTCCATATCTGCGAGGGAATCGATGGCAACCCCACATTTGCCCACCTCACCCCGTGACATGGGGTGATCCGAATCGTATCCCATCAGCGTGGGCATATCGAACGCGATACTCAGCCCCGTCTCTCCATGGTTGAGCAGGTAGTGAAAGCGCTGGTTGGTGTCCCGGGCGCTCCCCAAACCGGAAAACATGCGCATGGTCCAAAGGCGCCCGCGATACATCGTCTTGTGAACACCTCGGGTATAGGGATATTCCCCCGGAAAACCAAGTTTTTCCTCGTAATCGAAGGTAGCAATGGCATTGGGGGTATAAAGCGGGTCGATTTCTTGATCCGACACGGTCGAAAAACGATCCATCCGCTCCGGATACTTTTCCTTAGCGTCCTCGTACGCCCGGCGCCACGCTTCCTCTTTCTTCTTTAGCGAATCAAGCTTCTTCCCATCCCACATCGTCTTTCCCCTCTTACAATTCGAATCCTTTACGGGATTCGATTCCTCGATGATAATAATGCTTGATCTCCAACATTTCCGTTACCAAATCGGCCTCTTTGACAATATCCACAGGCGCGTACCGCCCCGTGAGAACCAGCTCCATCTCCGACGGTCTCCGACGGATAAGGTCCAGCACCTCTTCTTTGGAGACCAAACGAAATTCAACCGCCACATTGATTTCATCCAAAATAAGGAGATCCAAATCCGTTTCCAACAGCTTCCATGCCAGGTCCATTCCCCGCCGCGCCCACGCCCGGTCGACGGCTTCTGGGTTCTGATAGTCCACAAAGGTCTCCCGTCCCATTTGGGTGATGACCAAATCGGGAGCCAGCCGCCGGGCGGTCTTCAGTTCACCGTATTCGATGTTTCCCTTCATAAACTGAATCATGTGTACTTTTAGTCCCTGCCCGACAGCCCGCATGGCAAGCCCCAACGCAGCCGTGGTTTTCCCTTTCCCGTTTCCCGTGTAGACTTGCACCATTCGCGTCATACGCCTCCCTCCGCCGATGTGACACAGAGGGCGTCGATCTGGGCCAAGAGTTGGTTGTTTTTGAAATTTCTCAGCTTGATGGCGCCGGACGGACAGGTTGCGCTACACGCCCCACACCCCTTGCACACGGCCTCGTTGACCGTCATCTTTTTATGCACCTCATCCAATTTGAGGGCCCCGTACACACACACCCGCTCACACAACCCGCATCCTGAACAGACCTCCTCATCCACTTCCGCCACGATGGGGGCGATCGCCACCTTCCCGGCAAAAAGAGGAATAGCCGCCCGAGAGGCCGCCGCATGTGCGGACGAAACCGTATCCGCGATGTCCCGTGGTCCCTGGCAACAACCCGCCAAGAAGATCCCATCCGTATCCGTATCAACGGGGCGAAGCTTAGGGTGCGCCTCCAGAAAAAATCCATCGGCCGAGCGGGAGAGTTTCAAGAGATTCTGAAGGGCATCCGCACCTTCGGCAGGTTCCATCCCCACCGCCAAAACGACCCAATCGGTAGGCTCCTCCATCATTTCACCCAGAAACGTGTCCTCGAAACGCACGACTGGTTTGCCGTTTTTGAGAAAGACTTCCGAAACCATGCCGCGGGTGTAATAAATGCGCCTTCTTTGCACTTCGTTGTAAAACTCCTCACACCCTCGACAAAAGGTTCGCATATCCATGTAGCACACCCGAATTTGGATATCGGGATAACGTTCCTTTACCAATCGAGCCTGCTTCGATGTGAACATACAACAAACCCGGCTGCAATAAGGATGATCGATCGTGTGATCTCGCGATCCCACGCAATGGATAAAAGTGATACGGTTCGGACGCTCTCCATTCAGAATCAGTTCCCCCTTCGTCGGACCATGTTCGTTCAACAATCTTTCCAACTGAGGACCCGTGATCACCGTGGGAATCTTCCCATAACTCAGTTCAGGTTTTCGTGTGGGATCGAATAGCCGATACCCCGTTGCTACAATAACTACCCCAGCTTCGACTGTTTTCTCCGCCTTCGTCGCCTCAAAAGTTACGGCTTTTTCCGGACATGCCGCCACACAGGCATCACACCCCTCTTCCGTAAAATGACGGCACGTCTTCTCATCGATAAAAGCGGTATCAGGCCTATGGGGGGGGGAGGGAAGTACAATGGCCTTACGCGTAGTAAGTCCCCACGTCTCCTCGTCCGTAACCTCCACGGGACAGACATCAAGGCACGCCCCACAGCGCGTACAGAGGGCTGGATCAACGTAACGAGGGGACAACTCCACTCTAGCCGTGTAATTTCCCACAAATCCATCAAGTTCCTTCAACTCACAGGACGTCAAGATCTCTATTTTTTCATCGCTTTCAACGGCGTCCAATAGAGGAAGAAGAAAATCGCTTGCTTGGGCCATGTGCGGAAAGGTGGCGGTCCATTTTGCCACATGCCCCCCTAAATAGGGTTTTCGTTCCACAATGGTTACCCGAAAACCCGCATCGGCCATATCTCTGGCCGCCGTCAATCCCGCGATGCCTCCTCCTATAACCAACACGGCGGGGATAACCGACGCCTCTTTTTCTTGAAGCGCTTCTTGAAGATGAACCCGTGATACCGCCGCCGCCACAAGCTCTTTGGCCTTCTCTGTGGCAATCACCCGATCGGAATGAACCCAGGAACATTGCTCCCGAATATTGGCTTCTTCAAAATAATAGGCGTTGATCCCCCCTTTTTCCATGACCTTTCGAAAGGTAGCTTCGTGCATCCGAGGTGAACACGCCGCGATTACCACCCGATCAAGGCGATGCGTAATGATATCGTCCCGCACCATCTCTTGTCCCGGATCAGAACACATGTATTGGTAATCCTTGGCCAAAACGACATCGGGAAGGGTCCGAGCATAATCTCGCACGGCGGCCACATCCACAACCGACGCGATATTAATTCCACAATGACAGACATACACACCAATTCTCATGCCGCACGCTCCCGTGCCAAGACTGCCATGGCTCGCGAAGCCGCCCCGCTCGCCTGAACCACCGTATCGGGGATGTCCTTCGGGCCCACGCAACATCCCGCCAAATAAACTCCCTCAACACCCGACTCCACGGGATCAAGGGGTGAAGGGCCTTGGAAGAAACGATCTTCACCCGTCTGAATGCCCAAAGCCTCGATAACTTCCAGTCCCTTCCGCTGAACCAAACCCGCAGCCAAAACCACCATGTCCGCTTCTTCCTCAAACGTTTCCCCTAAAAAGGTATCCTCACCTCGGACGTAAAGGGTGTCACCCTTCTTGAAAATTTCCGAGATCACACCCCGACGATAGATGATGCCCTCGCTTTGCACCCGCTCGTAAAATTCCTCATACCCCTTTCCAAAGGCACGAATATCGATATACGTCACTGTTACTTTGGCATCCGGCACCTTATCTTTCACCAAATGCGCCTGTTTCGCGGTGAACATACAGCAAACACGACTGCAGTATGAGTTTCCAACGGTGTGGTCCCGTGATCCCACGCACTGGATGAAAAAGACCCTGGAAGGCTTTTTCCCATTGACAACAATCTCCCCCAACGTCGGTCCTGAGGCACTGCAAAGGCGCTCCACCTCCAGCGCGGTCAGAACCTCCGGATACTTTCCATAGCCATACTCCGGTTTCAATCTCGGGTCAAAAGGGTCATACCCCGTCGCCACGACAATGGCACCCACGTGGAGCATCAACCTCTTTTCCGCATCCTCAAAATTGATCGCGTCGGCGTCACACGCCAACTTGCACGGTGGGCCTTTCTTACACTTCCCTCTGCTCAACGTAAGGCAGGTTTCCGGATCAATGGCATATTTGAGCGGCACCGCCTGTGGGAATGCCAGGTAGATGGCTCCCCGTTTTCCAATCCCCATATCAAAGGCATTTTCAATCCGCCCTTTCATGACGCAGGCCTCGGCACACGCCCCACATCCCGTACAGGCCGCCTCATCCACGTATCTGGGATGACGAAGAACCTCGACGGAGAAATCACCCGCTTTCCCTTCAATCTTGGTCACCTCGCTCAATGTGTAAAGACGTATATTCGGATGCTGGCCCACACTGACCATTTTGGGGGTCAGAATGCAGGAAGAACAATCCAAGGTGGGAAACACCTTGTCCGTCTGGGCCATGTGCCCCCCAATTGTAGGTTCCTTTTCTACCAAATGGACGATAAACCCCGCATCAGCCATGTCCAACGACGCCTGAATTCCCGCTATACCCCCACCGATGACCAAGACATCTTTCATGAATGGTCCTCTCTTGAACGACCGGTACCCAGCCGAAAACCGAAAACTTCAGACTTCAGACTTCGGTCTTCGGACTTCAGGCCCGCCATCCTCTTCGCGGTTCCACCCACGGTGTAATGCTTCGATCTCATACCGGGATTTCGTCCCCCTCTACTTAAACCTTCCCACAATCGTCGAGGCAATGGTATTTTTCTGGATCTCGCGGGTACCCTCGTAGATCTCCGTAATCTTCGCATCCCGATAAAACCGTTCCACTTCGTTTTCCATGATATACCCATACCCACCATGCATTTGGATTGCCTCGTCACACACCTCCACGGCGGTTCTTCCTGCCGTCATCTTTGCCATTGATGTGAGCACCGGATCGATTCTCCCTTGGTCGTAATTCCACGCAGCCTTGTAAACAATGAGCCTCGCCAGTTCCACCCGCGTCGCCATATCCGCCGCCTTGTGCTGATTAACCTGAAAGGCGGCGAGTTTTCGACCGAACTGCGTCCGCTCTTTGATATAGGCGAGAGTTCGATCCAACGCCCCTTGCGCAATACCCAAGGCCTGTGCGGCAATCTCGACACGGCTCTCGTCAAAGAACTCCAACACCTGATAAAAGCCTCGACCTTCCTTCCCGATGAGATTCCCCGCCGGAATTCGCACGTTGTTGAGATAGACCTCACAGGTGGAGGTCATCTTCAACCCCATCTTGTCTTCGATCTCCACCGCCTCGAACCCCTCCACGTCCGTGGGGACAATGAAGGTGCTCTGGCCCCGGTAGGTAGGAGAAGCTTCTTCATCCGTTTGGCAAAGCACAATGAGAAAATTGGCTATGCCTCCATTTGTAATGAAGGTTTTCGAACCATTGATAACGTACACGTCCCCCTCTTTCACCGCCGTGGTATTCATGAAGGTGATATCGCTCCCGTGATCCGGTTCCGTGTACCCTCCTCCCGAGATATACTCACCAGAGGCAACCTTCGGAAGATACGCCTTTTTCTGTTCCTCGGAGCCAAAACGCATAACGACCTCCGATGAGAAATCGGACAAGACCACGGCACTACCGATTCCGGAATCTTTCCGGCAAAACTCCTCCACGATCAAGGCGTTCTCGAAGATTCCATATCCTTGCCCACCATATTCTTCAGGAAAGTGGATTCCAATGAACCCCAATTGACAGGCCTTTTTTCGGATCTCGAAAGGAAATTGATGCGACCTTTCCAGCTCCATCGCGAGTTGCGGATCGAATTCCCCTTCCGCAAATTCCCGCGCCGCCTTGATTATCTCTTTCTGCTCCATGTTGAGTTCAAAATCCATACGCTCTCCCGTTTTTTTGGTTTGTTTGGTCCATCTCAATTCCCCTGCTGGCGGGTTACATCCGCGCAAGGAGACCTGAGGAAACAAGATGAACGAAAGAAACGATCTATCCCCTCAATTCCTTTACCTTCTCCGTCAAGGCCGGAACCACCTTGAAGAGATCATCCACGATTCCATAATGGGCGATACTGAAAATGGGCGCCTTGGGATCCTTATTCACCGCAATGATCGTGTTGGCTCCTTTCATTCCCGCCTGATGCTGAAAGGCCCCGCTGATTCCCAAAGCGATATACACCTTGGGTTTGACCGTCTTGCCCGATGTTCCCACCTGGCGTTCCTTAGGCAGCCATTTCTTATCCGCCACGGGACGTGAACAAGCCACCACGCCTCCCAAGGCATCCGCAAGTTCTTGGGCGATGGAGATATTATCGGCGTCTTTTATTCCGCGTCCCACCGACACGATAATATCCGCCTGGGTGATATCCACATCACCAACCGCCGCTTCCAGATATTCCACGAAGGTCCTTGCGGAGAAATCCCCTTCCACGGCCCCCGAGATTTCCTGAAGCTCACCCGAAACCGTGGGAAGATCATCCGCGGGGAATGCCCCTGCCCGAACGGTACAAAGTTGTTTTTCTCCCCCTTTCAGCGAAACCTTTGCGTTTACTTTCCCACTATACATCTGACGTACGGCCACCACGCCATCCTCGTCCTGAATATCCACCACATCGGTCGTAAAAGGAATCTCCCACTTCGTCGCAACGGCTGGCGCAAAATCCATCCCGAAAGCGGTTTGCCCCATCAAAATGAGCTGACAATCTACCGTTTCAAAGATTTTCACGAAAGCTGCCAGGTACCGCAACGGTTCATACTGCGCTAACGCGGTATCCAAGTAGGCGATGGTTCGATGGGCATGGGGGGTAATTTTATCTAGTAATCCTTTCTGCGACACGTCCCCCAAAAAAAGGGCGATAACCTCTCCTCCATCTCCCACGAGCTGATGGGCCTTCGTCAACATTTCAAAGGTTATATCTCTCACCTCATTCTGCCGATGTTCCACCAAAACCGCTATCTTTTCCATTTATGCCATCCCTCCCCGCTCTTTGAGTATCCTAACGAGCGCTTCGGTTTTTTCATCCATCGTTCCCTCAATAATCTCGGCTCCCTCCCCTACAGGCGGAAAGAAAAGCTCTTCGATACGGCTCATGGATCCCTTCTCTCCTACCTCATCTTGACTCAAACCGAGATCCGCCACCCCTTTCACACCGATCTCTTTCTTGGCTACCCGGCGTATTCCCATGATTGACACGTAGCGTGGCTCGTTAATTCCCGTTTGGATGGTCAAAAGGGCAGGAAGCTTCAAGGTGTCGACCTCCTCCAGACCCCCTTCCAGTTCTCGGTGAACGGTAATGACATCGCCTTCCTTTTTGATTTCCGTGACGAGGGCCGCGTGAGGAAGTCCCAGCATCTGTGCCAAAACGACGCCCACGGCACCAAACCCATCATCATCCGCTTGGACCCCCGTTAGGATGAGATCGTACGGAATATCCTTAATAGCGGCAGCAAGAATCTTCGCCATGGCGTAGGCATCCGATCCCTCAAAGGCGGGATCCGTAAGCCTCAATGCCTCATCCGCTCCCATTGCCAGGGCCCTGCGCAGAACCTCGTTGTTTTCCTCCGGCCCTACCGAAATCACTGTGATTTTTCCACCTTCCGCTTCTTTGAGTTGAATCGCCGCCTCCACCGCGTAGTTGTCCCACTCGTTAATGGAAAAGACCAATCCGTCCGTATCGATTCCTTTTTTACTCTCATCGATCACCAGATCCGCTTCCGCCGTCTCTGGCACCCGTTTGATACACACGATGATATCCATACGTCTTCCTCCTTTAGTTGAAAGATCTTTCATTCCCTCAACATTTAATATTCCATCCTTCTTCCTCTCCCTACGATCTTTTACTGCTCTACCTCAGGCTCAACCCCCAATCCCATGGAGGCCAGTTCCATCAAGTCAATAACCCGTATCTTTTCTTCGTTGCCCGTTGTCTTAACCGCATCCTCCAACGTCAAAAGGCAAAAGGGACAGGCCGTTATAATAGCCTCCACCCCCATTTCCAGGGCATCTTCCACCCGAATCTCCGAAAGGCGCCTTCCCACTCCCGTCCCTTCCATCCACATCCGTCCTCCACCTCCTTCGCAGCAGAGGCTATTTTCACGGCAACGCCCAAACTCGATCAGTTCGATACCCGGAATACTTCTCAACACCTCGCGGGGCTCCTCGAACACCCCATTCTGTTTTCCCAAATAGCAGGGATCGTGGTAGGTTACCTTCATGGGGACCTCTGTGTTGAAAAACAACTTCCCTTCCTGAATCAATCCCCAAACGAACTGGCTGTAATGGAGCACCTCACAACCCAGATCCTCATACTCGTTTTTCAACGCGTTCATACAATGGGGCGAGGTCGTCACGATGGTCTTGGGATCAATCTTCGTAAAATTCTTCATATTCTCTTCCATCAACATCTCGAAAAGCCCCACCTCCCCCATCCGCCGTATTTCACTTCCACAACAAACCTCTTTGTTCCCTAGGATTCCAAAGGAGACGTGCGCCGCTCGCAAGACATGCACAAGCGATTTCGCCACGAACTGCACGCGAGGATCATACGATGCCGCGCAACAAACAAAATAGAGAACCTGTCCCGGGTCCATTTCCAAGGCGTTGGGAATCTCCATACCTTGGGCCCATTCAGCCCGTTTGTTTTTGGCCCGACCCCAGGGATTGCCATATTTGTACGCCCCGTCCAACGCATCGATAATGGTCTTTTCAATCCTCCCTTCCTCGATCATCATCTCTCGAAGGCCTATAATGGCATCCACCGGCCGGAGCCCTCGTGGACAACGAATGGCACACGTTGAACACGTTGTACAATCCCATATTTCTAGTCGGTCGAAGAAAACACGCATATCCTCCCGAACGACCGACTCTCGGATCACTCTCCGAATATTGAGCGGGGATTTGATGGAAATGGGACATCCCCCCGTACATTTCCCACACTGTATACACGTAAACAGGTCCAGCCGTTCCGCCAACGGCTGCTCAAGCTCTTCCACGTCTAACCTCCTCGCAGGATCTCCCGTGCGATAACCATTCGCTGCACTTCCGAGGTCCCTTCATACAAGGTTGTTACGATGACGTCTCGTAAAAAACGCTCTACCGGATAATCCTTCGTATAGCCATATCCGCCTAGCATCTGGACGGAGCGGATCGCCACGCGCCGTGCCGCTTCACTCGCGAATACCTTGGCCATGGACGCCTCTTTGGTAAATTTTCTCCCATTCTCCTTGAGATAGGCCGCACGCAAGATCAAGAAACGCGCCGCTTCCAATTCGGTGTACGAATCCGCGATCATCCACTGGATAGCCTGAAAATTGGAAAGGGGTTTTCCAAACTGTTCCCTCTCTTTGGCATAGGCGGTGGCATAGTCAATGGCAGCCAATCCTATCCCCAGGGCAAGGGACCCAATCCCGATTCGCCCCCCATCCAGTTCCATCATCGCTATCTTAAAACCATCTCCTTCGCTTCCCAGTAGGTTTTCGTCAGGTACCCAGCAATCCTCAAAAATCAGTTCGTTGGTAGTCGAAGCGCGCTGCCCCAGCTTTTCCTCGTTTTTCCCGACCTTAAAGCCATCCCTCCCTTTTTCCACGACAAAGGCGCTGATACCTTTCCCCTTGCGGGCGGATTTGTCCGTTACCGCCCACACGACGGTGACCCCGGAGTGCTCCCCACTGGTGATCATGCTTTTCGTGCCATTGATCCGGTAACCATTGCCATCCTTCACCGCCGTAGCCCGGATGCTCGCCGCATCCGATCCGGCCGAAGGTTCCGTCAAGGCAAACGAACCCGCCGGATAGGTTCCATCACATATCTTTGGAAGATGCTCTTTCTTGATGGACTCGGTGGCAAATTCCTGGATCACTTCCGCCACCATATTGGTTACCGACGTCGTCACTCCCGTAGCGGCACACGCCTTGCCAATTTCCGTAATGGCCAGGCTATACGCGATGACCCCAACTTCCGATCCGCCGTATTCGACCGAGATGTTCATGCCCATCAATCCCAACTGGGCAAGCCTCTTCAGATTTTCGAAAGGAAAGGCCTTGGTACGGTCCAGCCTTTCCGCCTCCGGCTTGAGATGCCTTTCGGCAAAATCCCGGGTCATTTGCTGAATCATTTCCTGTTCGCCGGTAAGATCAAAGATCATGTCTCTTTCTCCCTCTACCCGCTACGATTCGTAAGTGTAGAAACCACGCCCCGTCTTTCTCCCTAAAAATCCCGCATCGACATACTTTTTCAACAAGGGACAGGGACGATATTTCGGATCTCCAAATCCCTCATACAAAACATTCATGATCGCCAAACAGGTGTCCAACCCTATCAGATCCGCCAACGTCAAAGGCCCCATGGGATGATTCATCCCCAATTTCATGATCGCGTCGATCGATTCGGGAGTCCCCACCCCTTCGAAAAGCGCATAAATCGCCTCGTTAATCATCGGCATGAGAATCCGGTTCGAAATAAATCCAGGAAAATCGTTCGCGGGCACGGGGGTCTTCCCCATGTCCTTCGCCAATTTTTCCACCGTCGTATACGTCTCATCCGACGTTTCCAAACCCCGTATCACCTCCACCAATACCATCATGGGAACAGGATTCATAAAATGCATCCCGATAACCTTCTCAGGCCGGCCCGTGGCCGCCGCGATGCGCGTAATCGAGATGGAACTCGTATTGGAAGAAAGGATCACGTCTTTTCGGCAAATTCCATCCAAGTCCTTAAAAATCCCAAGTTTTAGCGATTCGTTCTCCGTCGCTGCCTCCACGACAAAATCGGCCTCGCCCATATCAGAAAGATCGACCGTTCCTTTGATCTTCCCCATGGCCGTATCCTTCTCCTCTTGGCTCATTTTTCCCTTTTTCACAAACCGGTCGAGACTCTTGGAAATCGCATTCATTCCGCGTTCCACGAACTCTTCTTTAATATCCGACATAATTACATCAAAGCCGGAAACGGCCGCGACTTGCGCAATTCCGCTTCCCATCTGACCTGCACCTACGACTCCAAACTTCTTTATATCCATCGTTTGATCCTCCTCCATTCCCTGTCTGAAGGGAAAATTTCACCTATTACATCCTCTCAACCGTCAGGCCCACCGCTTCGCCACCTCCGAGGCACAATGTTGCCAATCCCCGGCGGGCATCCCTCTCCTTCATGGCATACAAAAGGGTGGTAAGAACACGGGCCCCACTACATCCAATGGGATGACCGAGAGCCACGGCCCCGCCGTGGACATTCACCTTTTCCTCCGGAATTCCCAACGTTCTAAAAATAGCCACGGTAGAGGCGGCAAACGCCTCGTTAATTTCAAAAAGATCTACATCGTCCAATGACCATCCCGCCTTTTTCAACACCTTGGGGATACACTGGATTGGAGCCACAAGGACATCCTCAAGAGGAACACCCGCTGAAGCCTGCGATACGATTCGAGCCATCGGTGTCAGCCCCATCTTCTTCGCCTTGGAGGCCGACATGATCACAAGCGCCGAAGCCCCATCGCTCAGTTTCGAAGAATTTCCCGCTGTGACAAGCCCTCCTTCCTTAAAAACGGGAGGCAGTTTTCTGATCTTTTCCGGATCCGGTTTGCGAGGCCCCTCGTCCACCTCGAGAACGGCGGTTCCTTTCCTCGTCTTCACTTCAACAGGCATGATCTCTTCCTTGAAAAGCCCCTTTTCCATGGCGTCAAGGGCCTTTCGATTGGAATTCAAGGAAAAGGTGTCCTGATCCTCTTTGCTGATCTTGAATTTCTCAGAAACCAGCTCGGCCGTGTACCCCATGTGATAGTCATTGATGACATCCCAAAGCCCGTCGTGCACCATCCCATCCACCAATTTCCCGTCCCACAGACGATACCCATGACGGGCCTTTTCCAGATAGTAGGGGGCATTCGACATACTCTCCATACCCCCCGCCACCACAACGTCGGCATCCCCAACCTGAATCGCCTGCGCCGCCAGCATGACGGCTTTCAACCCAGAACCGCAGACTTTGTTAACCGTTATCGCCCCTACTTCGACGGGAAGGCCAGCCTGAAGCATGGCTTGTCGCCCAGGGTTCTGCCCCAGGCCACATGGAAGGACATTTCCCATGATTACCTCGTCAACATCGGTCTTTTCAATTCCTGCTCGCCGAATCGCCTCCGTTATGACCATCGCCCCCAACTGGGTCGCCGTAAATGACGACAGACCCCCCAAAAAGTTCCCGATAGGCGTTCGAACGGCGCTGACGATGACAACCTCTTCCATTCTTTCCTCCCTACAGAACCCGATTACGTTCCTTCGTTCAGTTTCTCTTCTATTTTCTCTCGATAGCTCATGATTTCGGCTTTCAACTTTTTAAGATTGTTGACTCTCTCGTCAATCTCTCTTATCCGTCTATCCAACAGCTCCAACAACTTGGGCAAAACTTTCTTATTTGTTTTATGAATCCGATAGATATCTTCCAGCTCTTTCATCTCCACAAGGGTCAGGCCCAGTAACTTCAGCCGTTTTATAAATCGCAACCTCCGCAAGTCTTGATCTGTATAAACACGTTTGGCTCCCTCGACCCTTTTAATGGAATTGAGCAGGCCTACCTCCTCATAATAACGAATGGTTCTCGGGCTCATATCTAAAAGATTTGCCAATTCCCCTATTTGGTAATGTTTTTCCTCACTCATAACACTTTACGTAAACTGGCAATATTTTAAAAATAAAAAAGGGCCTTTCACCTACCTTTTTCATTCCTTTATATTCTCTTCCTCATATCCACACCACGCCGTGGGAAAAGGAACCCTCCCCTCTTCCCACGGCCCGGATATTCTTCCCTCCCTCTTTATTGCGGGAATTTTCCACTGAAACTTGCTACAATCGTCTTCCCTCCCGCATGGAAGGTAGCAGCTCCCTCCTTAACCGTTATGGGGAACGAGAAGGTAGCGATTCCCGTCCACCATTTTTCCAGCTGCTGCCACACGTTCATCTTCTTCGCTTTCAACTTGAAACCACCCGTTACCAATAAGCTCAACAACGAGGTTCTGGCATCGAACATTCCATGAACCGCCAACTGATTGGTCTTTCCAGCCGGAATCCACATCGTTTCAAAGGCATTGATCGTGTTGACGTCAAATTCTTCAAACGCCACCGTAAACTTAAACCCATCCAGCTGTACGGGGAAGGGGTTGGGGTTTGTAATCTCAAACACGAAGGCGAGATCCATCGGTGCCCCATAATTGCCTGCTTTTCCCTTCGTCGGCTTAACTTTTTTCGAGAAATACCACCATCCCCAGTAATGGGCCAACTGGACATCAACCAGTTTTACAATCGGCGGTTTAATGCTTGAAACACTGGCTGTGCCAGACCCTTGCGTTGTCGCACATCCCACTATTCCTGCGAGGAATACTATCCCTATAAACATCGCCATCAACGTTTTGACTGGGCTCCATTTCCTTTTCATCTTTCACCCCTCTTTTTTTAGGTTAACCAGCGTTTTCGCCGTTTATAATGCTTCACGTCCCTGAAACTCTTCCTTCCCCCCACATCGGTCAAACCGAGGTAAAAGTCCTTGATGTCCTCGTTTTCCTTCAGTCTTTCCGAGGTATCGTCAAGAACGATTCGACCATTCTCAAGGACATAGGCGTAAGGAGCAACGTTCAGGGCAAGCTTCACGTTCTGCTCCACCAGGAGGATCGAGATTCCTTCTTCTCTGTGAAGCCGCGTAATAATCTCAAAAATTTCGTGAATCAAGAGTGGCGCCAAACCCATGGAGGGCTCATCCAAAAGCATCAGTTTCGGATTTGTCATCAGCGCTCGCCCCACGACCGTCATCTGCTGCTCACCACCACTCACAAAGCCTGCGATCTCCTTCCTTTTCTGCTTCAGACGGGGAAAATAGTGATACACCATCTCCAGACGTTCCTTGACCGATCTGTTTCCCCCTTTCCGCATATGACCACCCACTAGGAGATTCTGCTCCACCGTCAAGTGTTCAAACACTCGGCGACCTTCGATGACCTGCACGATTCCCATCTTTGCAATCTCTACGGCACGCTTCTTATGAATCTGTTCTCCCATGAACTCGATGGAACCATCGGTCACTTCCCCATCCTCGTGTTTCAAAAGGCCAGAGATCGCCTTCAGCGTCGTGCTCTTCCCGGCTCCATTGGCCCCAAGGAGGGCAACAATCCCTCCCTGGGGAACCTCAATGGATACACCTTTGAGCACAAGGATGACTTCGTGATATTTAACCTCGATGTTGTTCAGCTTTAATATGGGTTCCGGTTTGCTTTCCGGCATGTTATCCAAAACGCTCTCCTCCATGGATCATAAATAAATTCTTGTTTCCGTCAAGAAACTACCATCCCAGCCACTCTTTCTCCCATTTCTTCGGCCAACGTTTCTTGAGGTTGACATACTCGAGTCGGACGAATTTACCATTCTTGTACTGCTGAACCATGCACCCCGGTGCAGGCCGATGATCCGTAGGCGTATACGTCACGTCACTCGCTCCCAAACCGATGTGAAAGTTACGGAAGGTCTCGAATCCTTTTTTGAGAATTCCTTCGCCCGTAAGGTCACCCGCTTTGTCGGCACGTTTCATGGCTTCCCAGAGAATCAACGCGTCACCCCACGCCTGAACGGTCCGGATGAGCCGCTTATTCAAGGGCACGCCTGGATTGTATTTTTTCGCGCTGGCAACAACAATGTCCATCATATCCGACTTCTGCCCAAAGAAGGCGCATGGCGTGGCACCAATGGCACCTTCCGCAGCTTTACCCGCGAGCCTTGGCAGGTTTTCATCAAATCCCCAGTTGTTGATAATCCAGTCGGCTCCCAGCCCCAAGGAATAAGCATCCCGCAACGTGGCTGCCACGGACATGGTGGTATTCCCATGCCAAACGACATCCGGCTTGAACTTTTTGAGAGCAAGAATCTGGCTCTTGGTATCCAAGGCAAAAAGGGACACGTCTTGATCCGGCCCAATCTCGAATCCAAGGAGTTTCGCCTGATCTTTAATCGCCTTAATAGGCGCGCTACAATACGGCGAAGCAAACATGTAACAACAGGCAAAACGAGGTTTCCGCTTCAGGTTCTTGGGTTTCCAGATCTTATCATACCATGCCGTCAGGCACGCACGCGCATTGGTGGAGTAATCAGAAGAAAAGAAGAGATTGTAGGGCGTCTTCTTCGGATTGGTCAAATGGGCAGAATACGACGCAGATACATACGGAATCTTGTCTTTCGTAATGGTAGGCGAGAGAGCCTCCGTGTCGCCCGTGCCCCATCCTTCGATCGCCACACACTTCAAACGCTTCAATAAGGTGTATTTCGTCAGGGCTTCAGGAATACGATATCCATAGTCAAAATAGGTATATTTGATCTTCTTACCATTGACGCCGCCTTGCTCATTGAAATAATTGAAGGCTTCTGCCATTCCCAGGGCATAATCTTTCCCGACATCCGACGTGGCTCCCGTCATATCCATAATTCCACCCACGCGTATCGTCTTCGCCAGGACCGCACCGGGGAAGCTCGCAATCAGCCCCATCACGAGTATAATTATTCCCAGTTTCAATAAAATCTCACGACCTTTCATCCTTGTTCCCCCTTTTTAGAAGGTTACACAAACTACATTCTATCCCTTTTCCGGAAAGGAATCACCCTTCTCCTTTCCTCCTTAAAAACGATCGTTTACCTTATCACCTCCTTTCTCAATAAGAAAACGGCCACAAATTGAAATAGTTCTTGATCTGCCACCAACGGTAGGATAAGCCGTTGGGCTCGAAGATCAAGAAGGCACAAATTGCCAACCCAAACGTCGATTCCTTGATAAAAAGGAACTTCTCCAAAAGCTGTGGATAAACATCTGCCAACGGAAGGATTCCCATCTGCAAGAATTCCATGACGAGAACCATGAACATGGAACCAAAAATCGTTCCATGGATGGAACCTGTCCCCCCTATCAAGATAACCCCTACCAACCATAAAGACCACGACCAGGGAAAGTGTTCAGGACTAATGGCGGCAAGGTTGCTGATCCAGAAGGCGCCCGCAATACCCGCGATAAAACCTGCCACAAAGAACGAAAGGAGCTTATACACCACGATATTTATCCCTAACGTCTCTGCCGCTATATCGTTGTCCCGTATGGCCATCCACGCTCGTCCCGGTTTAGACCGAAGCAGATTCGCCACCATACCAATACACAGCAACACCAGTATTATCATCAGATAATAGACCTTGACGGGACTATCAATGACCCATGGACCTATTTTGATCGTGCCTGGCGGCAAGGAAAACGCCTGCCCTCGCCCACCAATCTTTGCAACATACTGGGTGATTATGAAATCAACCGTCACAAATTGCGCAGCCATGGTCGTAAGAATCAGGTAAAATCCTTTCACTTTGGCGGAAGGCAATCCAAATAACACGCTCCAGATCCCTGCGATTATCGCCCCTACAATGATACTAATGGGGTACGCCACGCCCAAATGGTGAAAGATCTGGGGCCACGGGAACTCAAGGATAAGAAGCGTGCTCGTATACGCCCCCACCGCAATAAACGCCGCATGTCCCAACGTGATCTGACCCGTGAAGCCGATAAGGAGATCCACTCCCAAGGCCCCCAAGATCGTATACCCGATCATGTTGGCAATACCCACCCAATAAGGATCAAGACGTGGGATGACGAGGAAAAGAATAATTCCCAGCAATATCATTTTTCCTTTGACAAACTTCGTCTGCCACCACGCATGATCATGTTTATAATCTTGATGATACGTCCCACAGGGAAGAAAACCTTTTGCCATGCTTCAGCTCCTACATACGTTCAAGGTTAAACGCGCTCGATCCGTTCCCAACCCCAGAGCCCGTACGGTTTGAAGAGGAGAAAGACCACCATGAAAACAAACGGGAATATCTGTTTTACTCCCCCTGGAAAATACTGATCCAGATAGGCCCCCGCAAAATTTTGTAGAACTCCGATCGCCAACCCCCCCACGATCGCTCCCGGGATAGAATTGAGTCCCCCCAGTACGACTGCCGGGAGGACCAAAAGCCCCAAATAACTAACCGAGATATTCAAGCCATTGATGTTTCCCAACAGGCTTCCCCCCACGCCCGCCGCCATGAAGGCGATGGCCCAGGCCGCGGCATAGACAAAACGGGCACTCACACCCAGCGAAATGGCTGCCATTTCATCATCCGCCGTAGCCTGCATGGCCAATCCCCACCGGGTATATTGGAAAAACCCTACCAATATCAACAGCAACACAATAGCCGTCACAAAACTCCATAGATACACGCTTCCAATGACAAGAAAACCTATCTTGATCGGTTTCAACGGAAAGACCGGCGGTTGAAAAACCCGGGTATCCGTCCCCCAAATAAACTCAACAAGCCCACGGAAGAAGAAAGACAATCCCACCGTCACCATAATAACGGTCAAAATAGGCTCCCCAATGAGGCGATCCAGAAAGACTCGCTCCGTAAGGATTCCTAAAATCAACCCTATAATCAGCGAGATAATAACCGCTAGGACGAAGGGGACTCCCATTTGATAAAAGGTCAAGGTAACGTATGCTCCGATAATCGTTAATTCCCCCATCGCCAGATTCAACACACCGGAACATTTATAAATAATGACCCACCCTAGCGCCACGAGGGCGTAAATTCCCCCTACCATCAACCCGGTCGTCAAGGTCATGAAAAACAAATCCATCTGGCTCATTTCTTCTTTCCCTCCTCTGGAACCTTTTGGACCCGAAGATCCGTCTTGATCTCTGCCACTCGCCCATCCTCATAGGTAATCGTCGTATCCATGTGAATGATATCCGTATCGGTGTACAATGCCTCCACGATGTCTTTATACCGATCCTCCACAAAGGCGCGACGCAATTTGTGGGTGCGCGTCAGCTCTCCATCATCAGGGTCGAACTCTTTGTAAAGGTTGACAAACTTGCGGATCCTCGCCACTTCCGGTAGATCCTTGTTGGCCATCTTTATTTGGGATTCCACCAGATCGTAGACGGCGGGGATTTGGGACAGCTCCTGATAACTCGTATAATTGAGCTTCTTGTCGTCCGCCCATTTCCCCACCACGGAATAGTCAATACAGATCACGGCCGTCATATAAGGCCGTTTGTCCCCGATAACCCATGCATCCTTGATATACGGACTGAATTTCAGGCGGCTTTCCAGATACTGAGGCGAGAAAGGACGTCCATCGCTCAACGTCATGACATCCTTGGAACGGTCAAAGACGACAAGATGTCCATCCTCATCGATAAACCCCTTATCCCCCGAATGGAGCCACCCGTCCTTGAGTGTTTTCTCCGTGGCTTCTGGATTTTTGTAATATCCCAAAAAGACCGACGGTCCTCGTGAAATAATTTCTCCGTCTTCCGTAATCTTCACTTCCGTTTCCGGCAGAGGTTTCCCAACCGTGTCAAATTTGATGTCCCCATCCCGGTGAACGACGGAAATTCCTGCTATCTCCGTCTGTCCGTAAATCTGTTTCAAGTTCACCCCCAAGGCATGAAAGAACCGGAAATGGTCCGGCCCCATGGCCGCCCCTCCGGTATAGGCATGCCGCACCCTCGACAATCCCAGGTGATCCCTCAACTTTTTCTGAACGGTATAATATGCAATCTTGTTCAAGACATTCAGATAAAACGGCACGGGCTTCTTGGCAAACTTCAAATCCGCCACCTTATACCCCACCTTCGTCGAAAAGTTGAAAAACATCCGTTTCGTAAAGGAAGAATCCAGATGCTTCACCTGAACCGTTCGGGTCATCTGCTCATACATCCGAGGCGGAGCAAACATGACGTGGGGGCCTATTTCTCGGATATTTTCCTGGGCGGTTTCCGGTTCCTCGGGAAAGTTGATGGTAAAGCCCACCTGGAGGCCACAAGAGATAGACATCATCTGTTCCCCGATCCAGGCAAACGGAAGATACGACACGAAATCGTCCGATTCGTAACATGGATCCACGGCCATGAGATGCTTCCCCATGGTTAGCATGTTCCAGTGGGAGAGTAAGGCCCCTTTTGGCTTGGAAGTGGTTCCGGAGGTATAGAAAAGAAGCGCCACATCGTCCCCGTGCCCCTGAAACACCAGTTTCTCGAAGAGATCGGGCTGTTCTTTATCCAACTCCTCCCCCAACTTCTCAAGCTCCCTCAAGCTCATGAGGAAATCTTGGTGATAATGCCGCATTCCCTTTGGATCATCCCAAAAAATCTTTTCCAATTTTGGACATTGATCTTTTATCGCAAGGGCCTTATCAACTTCTTCTTGGCCTTCGCCCACAAAAAAACGGGCATCCGAATGATCAATGATATACTGAACCTCATCCAACATGCTTTCCTGGAAGAGCCATACGGCGATCCCCCCGGCACAAAGGGTCGCCATCTCGGCCCACAATCCCTCGGGGCGGTTGTCCCCGATCATTGCCACTTTATCTCCGGGTTTCAGACCCAATTTCACGAATCCTAGGGTCAACCGTTTAACGTGGTTGAAGTAATCCTCCCACGTAAAGGGGCGCCATATTCCATACTCCTTTTCCCGCATGGCCACCTTGCTCGCCCCATAATGTTGCGCTTTCTGATAAAAAAGCTTCGGTAACGTCAGGTCCTTGGTTATCTCCACCTCATTCCCCCCTGCTATGCCCTGGAAACATACAAATCTTCAGCCCCGAGATAGGCTTTGATGACCTCGGGATCGGACTGGATTTCCTCCGGCGTTCCGTCCGCGATCATTTCCCCAAAGTTCAGCACCGTCACTGAATCAGACAGATCCATGACTACACCCATATCGTGCTCCACAAGTATGCACGTCACTTTCCACCTTTCCTCCTCGTTCACATCCAGTATAAAACGTGCCATGTCCTCAACTTCTTCCAGATTCAACCCTGCTAACGGCTCATCCAAAATTAGAAGGTCGGGGTCTAACGCAAGGGCGCGCCCCAATTCCACCCTCTTTTGAAGTCCATACGGAAGCATCCCCACGATCTTGTCTCGGATATGCTCTATCTCGAGAAGATCGATAATCTCCTCTTCAATGAAAGCACGATGCTCGATCTCCTCTTTCGCCGTCTTCCCAATATAAATGGCACCACTGATAATGCCCGTTTTCATGTGAATATGACGACCCAAACGAATATTGTCCAACACCGTCATACCGGAAAAGAGCTCGATTTTCTGAAAGGTACGAGAGATGCCAATCTGGGCCCTTTGATAAGGTTTCAAATGATTGATGTTCTGACCTTTATAAATGATATTCCCTCGCTGGGGATGATACAATCCGTTGATACAATTCATCATTACCGTCTTACCCGCTCCATTGGGACCGATAATCGAATGTATTTCTCCCTTCTTTACAGTAAAACTTACACCCGAAAGGGCCGCCACCTTTCCAAAACTCATATGGACATTCTCTACCCGCAGTAACTCTTCGCCCTCTTTTAAGTCATGTGCCATGAAACTTTCTCCCTTTTCAAAACAGTGGCATACGCATACGTCTCTCTCATTAATCACTCCTACACAAGGCAAAATGCTCATAACATAGTTTGAAAAAGCTTGTCAAGCCCCAAAAGCGACACTTTGCCACTTTCCGTAATCTGGCAAATATTCGAAAACATGACATGATAACAATAAGTTACAATATTATTGGCACCTTACGTAAGGTGTAAAGGTTCGAAAAAATTTTATCCCTTTTCACCCTCACCGCCATGCTGTTTCTCGGCCATAACATACCAATAAAACGAAGGTATTTCCTCCAATCAAAAGGATTCAATGGTGGAAAGGGAACAAATCCCCCAAAAGTCCCTCCTTGCAAATGGATCATTCAGCAGCCGGCGTGAAGTCATAAACCTACCATCGCTACACCCCCCCAAATCCAAATTATTTACCAAACCAACCGATCAAATCACAACTAAAAATAGTTACTCTTGACATATAAAAAAAATATGCTATACTTGTGGTGCATCGACTTGTATAAAAAATAATGTATGAAACAAAACGGTTGATCAAGTTCGTGAGAGAGGAGGAGGTGGGACTATACGAAAAAGGTGCTTTCCCAGCAAGAAGCAACGGAGTAATGAGAAAGGGGAATGATCGTTCCCACTTCTTCGAAGCTGAGGGGGATGGACACCTTTGAAAGAAAGAGTTTTTCACTATAAAGAAGGCTTGCGGGACAGGACAAACTTCACAAAAAGGGATCTCGTTGATGAATATTAAAGAGTTGTTCAGAGACCACATGAATGAGTATTGTTCGATCAAAGGAAAATTACTGAGTGCATCGGGTGATAGAATTATCAAAACAATCCTTGTCACAAGTTGTTATCCCTACGAAGGCAAAACGACTGCGTCCTTGTGCATTGCCCAGGCGCTCAGCGAAGAGATCGACTACAAGGTATTGCTGATTGACGGCAATTTTCGGTCTCCCGCCCTCCATACCTATTTTAACATCAAAAAGGCTCCCGGCTTTTCCGATCTTTTCTTGACGGCAAGTGACAAAAGGGAAAAACCTATTACCTTTTCCCCTATCAATGACAATTCTCTCATCGTGATGCCTAACGGCAGTGAACTAACAAATCCATTGAAGGTATTAAGTAGTGAAGCCTATGGCAAGGAGTTGAAGGCATTAGGAAACAAATTTAATTATGTTATAATCGATGGAACTTCTATTTTCGGGTTCTCTGACATCCTTGTAAGTGCTAAACATTTCGATGGAATTGTGTTGGTTGTGGAATTTAGAAAGACCCGTTGGGAGGTTCTGCAGGAGGCAAAAGACAAGCTTACGCGAGTGGGGGGTAAAATCCTTGGCGTTGTTTTAAACAAAAGAATTTATTATATTCCAAAGGCGATATATGAAAAAGTTTAGTCTTTTTACATCGCGGCAGGGTCATACAACAAAAAACACCTGGGTATGTATCGTGTGCCTCATCTTGATGGCTGTCCTAGTGGGATGTGCCTCTGGCCCCGGCAAGAATGAAGAAATAGAAATAGAAAGAACCACTTTTTCCTTTGATCAAGACAAAGCTCCCTATGATGTCTTCCCCGAATATCGAATCAAACCGGGCGATATGCTTGACGTCTTGTTTCAGATTCATACGTGGAAGGAACGGGATTCCTTCAGAATCGGCGTGGACAATACGGTGGCCGTAAAGTTTGTCAACAATCCCGAACTGAACGAGGAACAACTTGTTCGTCCTGACGGAACAATTTCACTCCCTTATGTGGGTATCGTAAAAGTGGTAGGGAAAACGGTTAATGAATTGGCCACGGAGCTCAGGAAAAAATACGCTAAGATACTACAGGATCCTGAGCTGTACGTTACTGTCCCCGAATTCAGGGCGGCAATCAAAGAGTTAAAGACCGATTTGCACACGGCTCCCCGCGGCCTGAGCCGACTGGTAACGGTGCGTCCGGATGGATACGTAACATTTCCCCTCGTGGGAGATATGTATGCCGCATTCAAAACGATTCCCGAGTTGAGCGAAGAGCTAAATGCGAAATACGAGAAGATTCTCCCTGATCTCCATTGCGATCTGTTTCTGCAAAAGCATTCAGGCTCCTTCATCTACGTGATCGGGGAGGTCAAGAGCCCCGGAATTTACCGAATCGAAAAACCCATCAGTGTGGTAGCGGCAATCGCTCGAGCAGGCAGCTACACCTCTGAAGCAAAGAGAAACAGTGTCTTTGTTATTCGACGCCATGCAAAGAAGATGGTAGCCACACGTCTCGATTTGGAGGAAACCCTAAGCTTGACACGGGAAAGTCGATTCTTTTTTCTGCAGCCGGACGACATTATTTATGTGCCGAGAACTTGGCTAGGCACCGCTTCCGAGGTAGCAAGGAAAATAGCCGACGTGCTGCTGTTTAATGGATGGGGGATCGGTATCGGATTCTCGTATGAACTGCATACCGAGCCAACGGTTAATAAGTACAGACGATAAGGTGGCCGTAATGACCAAAACTGAGAATTACATAAGAGAATTTTACGAGATATTCTTTGCCCAGAAGAAGCTCATTTTGTGGGTTACCTTGATTTTCTTTCTGATCGCAGTTTTGATCGCCTTCTTTTGGCCCCCCGTTTATTCTGCTACGGGATCTATCCTCATGAAAGGGAAAAAGATACAGAAGAGCCCGGAATCTCTTTCACAAGCGTATGAAGACTTTTATCCCGTGACGAAAGAAGATCTTGTATCAGAAGAACACATGCTGGTCTCCTTTGAGGTAGCCAAAAGAACAGTGGATCAGTTGAAAAAAAAAGGGCTGTTCAGAAAGAAAAAGTCAAAACCTTCCATCTTCTTCCCATTCGACCTTGTTAAAAGATACATCGGGAAATATGTCGCCCAAAGAAAAAAGGCGGCCGGAAAGGGAAAGATTTCTCAGGTAGAAAACCTTTCACAGGAAACGATAGATGAAATCTACGGGATTCTTGGAGCCGTCAAATCGGTGGTGATCCCTTCTTCGAACATCATCAAAATCAGCTTTTTCGATAAGGACCCAGCCTATGCCATCCTTGTTCTCAACACCTTGATGGAGCAGTATCTTTTATATCGGCAGGAGGTTATCAACCCGAATCAAGTGGAAATGTTTTATGCCCAACAGGTCAAGCGTTTTCGCGAAATGCTGGCAGAAAAACAGCGTGCGCTTCTGGCCCTTACACGGAAAACGAACGTCACAAATCCAGAAAAAGAGATCGCCAACAACCTATTGATCCGTAAAGACCTCTTAAAACAGCTAACAGAACTCCGAAGGAATCTTATCGAAAAGGAAAAATATGTCCAACACTTGGAAAATGCCCTGAAAAACAAAAAACTTCAGTTTTTTTCCTTCATCACAATGGATCAAAGTAAGACCATTACCTACATCAGTGAACGGCTTCTCGATGCCGTGGTGGAGAGGGAAAACGTTTTAAAAAAATACAAAAAAGGAAGCATTCGCGTTCGACTCGTCGACAAAAAAATAAGGGATTTGTATTCCTCCCTGCGAAAAGAAGTTATCTCCTATACGAAAAATCAAGAAAGTGAGCTTCAAGCGATTAAAGAAAAAATTGCCTACATGGAAAAACGAATCGCAACCCTCGAAGCCATGAACCTAGCCCTCAAAAAACAAGAGTTAGAAACTCGGCACATACAGATGGATATTGATATTTTGAAAACCTCCTATGCTACTTTGCAGAAGAGGGAAGAAGAAGCGAGGATGAACAGGGTTGTCAATACGGCAAACCTTTCCTATTTCGTCAGCATTTTAAACAGGGCCTTTCCTTCAAACGGTCCCGTCTTCCCTAAAAAACGTGTAGTCATACCCATAGGCCTCCTTGTCGGGTTTATCATCGGATGCAGTTTCGGTTTCATGAGGGAGTATTTCGACCACACCTTGAAACGACCAAGAGACGTGGAAACCTATCTGGGACTATCTGTCCTGTTCTCCATTCCAAAAGCAAAGGTAGGCCGCGCCAAAAAGATCTTCTCTTTTATTGCCATCACGATATTGGTAGCGTTTGTTGCGAGTCTTGCAGTTCTTCGCTTTCTCCACCATGATGCCGCCAAAGGAAGGAAGTCCATATCCTTTTCGGCCCCGATGGAAAATCCGGTGAAACAAATCGTTAAAAAGCCCCCAAAATTTTCCTCCGGTCCCTTCTCATGGAAAGAAATTCTTAAGAGTGGGAGTAATTTCATTGCTCAAGGCCATACAAAGAAAAGGATAGCTTTCGAACACCGTATCGTTGCATTCGGAAGGCAGTAAAGACCCTCAAGGGAGCCTGCGATGTGTCAGAATTTACATCTAATCATTGAAAAAAACTGCTCAAGCTGTTATTTTTGATTCAGAAATAAAAGACAATTCATCGTTGCCGTTTCCCATAACGATGAAGTTTGAGTATAGGAATATGATGTGGATGAAAGACTTGGTGCGATAATAAGGGGAAGAGAAAAAAAGAAAATATATGGGTATGTTAGATTCTCAGAAACCCTTGGGCGTTTGCTCGATTTTATTCTCTCGTTAATTCTCTTAATAGTGGGAATACCCCTCTTTGTCATCATTGGTATTGCCGTGAAATTGTGCGATGGGGGACCTATATTTTACACACAAAAACGGTTGGGTTACCAGAAAAAACCCTTTACGATCTATAAGTTTCGAACTTTGATACCGAATGCCGATAAAATTATTGGCAATGAGGTTTTAGGAAGCAAACACAGAATGATGACCCCCATTGGCAAATTTTTAAGAAACACCCGCTTGGATGAACTCCCCCAACTCATCAATATTTTAAAAGGTGATATGAGTTTCTTCGGCCCAAGGCCCCAACGCCCGGAGATTGTGGAACATTTTGGAATCCACATCAAAGGCTACGACAAGCGGTTTACCGTAAAGCCAGGTTTAATCGGATTTCCTCAACTATTCCTCCCTCACAGCGCCCCTAAAGAGATTCAGTCTCGGATCGACAACATGTATCTCAGATACACTCAAAAATATTTCTGGAGGATCCTTCTGATTCTTTTCACCATCTACAACGTGCTAAAAAAATTTATTGTTATAGGTACCAACAGAATTTACCACACTCTCATCGAGGAAAAAATCTTAAGACGCTATCGCGAAAAACGATACCTGGAACGGAAGAAACTGAAAGAGGGTGCATGGGTCTACTTCCTGGAGGCAGAAAATCAAGGAAAACGTAAATGGGGGAAAACGTGTTACGAGCTTGTGGACATCAATGAAGAAGCCTTACTAATAAAATCACCCGAAAAACTGCATTTGGAACACGAAAAAGTCTTTTTAAAAATCGTCGTGCATTTCAAGGCCATGCGTAAATACAAGCGAAAATCCATCGTTTGCAGAGGAAGTTATTACAGCGAGCGAAATCTAAAGAATGGATATGGCTACATCTTCTTTTATGAACCGTTATCCCCTTTGAATTTTTATCTGATCCACCAGTATCTTTTAAGAAAGAGTTTGGCGTATGGCTAGACAAATAAGAAAAGATGTGATCAAAAGTCCGAACCTATCGATCAATCCCCTCTTCGTCTTGTTACTTTTCATTGTTGGGCTAATATCGCTAGCTTTTCTCGTTTCCCCTTATTACAAATATGCCCTGTTGCCAGTTCTTGTATGCGTCGGGCTTTTCCTCCTGGCCATGAAACCCCAGCTTAGCTATCTCCTTATAATCTTTCTGGTCCCATTTGACGCCTATATAGCTTTGAATGATGCTTACCCCTTTTTAACCCTTACAAAATTCATCGGACTTTGGCTGGTAATAGTGCTTTTCTTCTCCTTTCTCATGAAACAGAAAGGGCTAGGGTTATTTATCTTCAAAGCGCCGCTTTGGAAATGGCTTTGGATATTTTTGGTCATTAATTTGGTATCGGCATTGCTTTCAAAGTATTATCTATCTTCCTTTTACGGTGTGAAACGCCTCGTGTCGGCCTATATCGTTTTTGGCCTTGCCCTTGCCGTAATCTCATACAAAGACATGGTCCGGAGAATTCCTTTAGTAGTCGTTATCAGCAATGCCATAGGAGCCATCCTTGCCGTTTTCGGATACCTTTTTCATCTCCGCTACTTCGCGATCGGAACAGGAGTCTCGGAAAACGCCATAGAAAGGGCTACAGGGCTTTCAGTAGACCCAAATTTT
The DNA here is from genome assembly GCA_964577975.1 of uncultured Thermodesulfobacteriota bacterium. GTDB lineage: Bacteria > Desulfobacterota > S145-22 > S145-22 > S145-22 > JAOZMY01. The sequence continues at coordinate 118,719 of CAZOBB010000058.1, forward strand.
TTAGCTATGACCATGTTGTTCAGTTTCCCCTTTATCGTGTTTTATCTACTGACATCCAAAGGGGTGATAAAAAAAGTCCTGAACATCGGTTTGTTAGTGATAAATGTCTTGACCATTATTCTGACATACTCACGAGGTGGAGCGTTGGTCCTTTTATTCATGATCCTTATGCTCTGCATCATCAACCGTCAGTATATTCGGCCAAGAAATTTGGGATTTTTCTTGATTACTGTAATGTTGTTCTTCCTTGCAGTTACCCTGTTTCTTCCAACATCCTACAAAAAAAGGCTTGGAAGTGTAACAGAAAAAAAATACGATCCCTCCATAGCGGGACGACTTTCCTATCTTAAAGTAGCTCGACAAACGATTATGGAGCACCCCCTCTTGGGGACAGGACCCTTAACCTTTCCTAACATCTACGCAGATTCAAAAACCCCCTATAAATATTTGTACGGAGATTATCGAAGATCCGCTCACGACGTATACATTGAAATCCTTGTTGGAACGGGATTTATGGGACTGGCTGTTTTTTTGGTCATCATCGTAATCTCGCTAAGGAATCTTTTAAGAGTGAGAAGCCATTTCAAAGCAAAAGGAGATGACGTTCTTGTCTCTCTCTTTGATGCATATCTTTTGTCGTTTACTTCCATCCTCGTCTATTTCTATATGTTGAGTAGAATGTTCAATAAGTATTTTTGGATGATGCTCGCCGTAGCCCAACTGGCTGTTTTTCTCGTTGATAACCTTGAAATGATAAAAGAGAAGGAAGAAGAACCTATTCTTTTTGTTTCCTCGTCTGTGTAATGATTGCCCTTGCGGTTTTTACTACTGGTTTCGGTGGTGTGGCACGGTACGTGTTTTCTTTGGGGATGGAAATGAGTAAGAGGGGAAATTCCTCTCTTTTGCTTCTTCGTGACGCCGCACTGGTTAAGGAAGCAGAGAGTTTGGGGCTGAAAGTCGAGCACCTTCCCAAAGCGCGGAAATACGATTTCATCTTTCTATTAAGGGTTTGTCGTCTTTTACGAAGAGTCAAAAGCAGCATTGTGCACACAAATGAAACGCTTTCAGCCTTCAGCGTGACTCTCTGCCAGATTTTTGCAAGAAAAGATACCTGCCACATTGTCAGTGTACATTCCCTCCCCGATATTGATTACTCTTACGGGAAATGGAAACTCTGGTTTCATAACCAGATGGATCACTATGCCTGGAAAAAAGCCTCGGGGATTATTGTAATGACAGACAGGCTGAGAAAACACCTTGTATCCCTCGGAATTGCTCCGGAAAAGATCTATCTCATATACAACGGTGTGGATACCCAGAGGTTTACTCCTTTCAGGGCAGCGTGGTTACGACGGGACTCTCCCTCCCCAATTCGAATCGGGAGCGCTGGAAGACTTTCGCGGGAGAAAGGGTTCGACATCCTCATACAAGCCGTTGGAGAACTTGTGCATTCTAACCCCGGTTTAGATTTCGAGGTGGTTATCATGGGAGAAGGGGTAGAAAAAAGAAAATTAGATGATCTTAGAAAGAAACGGGGGGTAGAAAAGCTTGTAAGTCTAGTGGGTTTCGAAAGGGATATTGGCAAGGCCCTTTCTTCGCTGGACATCTTTGTTTTGCCCTCCCGGATGGAAAGCTTCCCTATGGTATTGCTAGAAGCCGGGGCCATAGGCATTCCAATTATTGCCTCTCGGGTGGGTGGAATTCCCGAAATGATCGTTGATGGAAAAGAAGGGCTTTTGGTGTCACCGGAATCTCCCCGCGAACTGGCGAAAGCCATACTTCGATTGATCAAAGACCCAGACAAGCGAAGGTCTCTCGGCGAGGCTTTCCACCGCAAAGTAATCAAGACGTTCAACCTCCAAAAGATGGTTTCCGAAACCCTTTCCTTTTACCGATCGGTATTAGAGAGGACGGGATGTAATGGGACAAACAACGAAAAAGAACATCCATAAGAGACAAAACCTGTGAAAATTCTTTATGTCATTACCACACTTGGGCTAGGAGGAGTCCAAGAACACCTCCGATTAGTTACTAAATACTTAATAAGCCAAGGACACGATATTTGGATTGCGCATGGCCTTCCGGAAGACAAGGCAGAAGCGTTTCGGAATCTCGGAGCAAAATTGATTCGAGTCCCTCTAGTCAAAGAAATCCGCCCATCCAAGGATTTATCTGCATTTTTTGCTTTGTATCGTCTCATCCGTCGAGAGCGATTTGATCTCGTCCATGTCCATATGACAAAGGCCGGGATTCTCGGACGATTCGCAGCGAAACTGGCAAGGGTTAAAACGGTCTTCATGACGGGACATGGTTGGTCCGGACACCTTGAAAACTACTTCGACCATCCATTGGCCAAAAAGTTTTTCTTCATTATTGAAAAGATTTGGGGACAATTCTTCACCGATGGAATCATCCTGTTGACCCGTGAAGACCTCATGGCAATACGTAACAAAAAGATGTACGATCCTCGCAAACTTCACTTGGTTTCGAACGGAATCGATTTTCAGGAACTCGAGCATTTCAAAACAAGTCCGATTCGCCAAGAGCTTGGAATTCCGACATCCGCACCTCTCGTGTTGACTGTGGGAAGGATTTGCAAGGTAAAGGCCCAAAAGATTTTCGTGGATGCCGCCCAGAGGGTACTTGCCAAAGGTGTGGACAGTTATTTCCTTTTGGTAGGAGAAGGGCCAGATCGTAATGAAATCCTTTCTATGGTAGAGAGATACGGGTTAAAAAACCGTTTCTACCTTCTAGGCAATAGGAGAGACGTCCCCGGAATCCTGAAGTCTGCAGATATTTTTGTTCTGACCTCTATCACCGAGGGAATGGCGATGACCCTCTTAGAAGCCATGGCTTTAGGCCGGCCGGTAATTGTCTCGGATATTCCAGGGAATAGGGCCCTCGTACAGGAAGGACGCACCGGTCTTCTATTTCCCGTCAACAATTCAGAAATCCTGTCACACCGTTTGGTAGAGCTTCTTCAGAATAAGGAGCTGCAAAAACGTTTGGGAAGAGAAGCAAAAAAACTTATCACCTCCCAATTCGACTACACCAAAATGGGAGAACAGACGTGTCGAGTGTACGAAAAGGTAATGGCGAAACGAAAAGGCCACTTTGATGGGAAGGGTGAATTGTGTATAGTAGAGAAGGGAAATGTGTTAAAGGAGAAGAAACCATGGAGAGAAAACAAGGTATTACATTGAAAAAGCTTATTCTGTGCCTCATAGCTTGTTGTGTGGTCGTAATATCCAATGCCTGGGCTGAGGATGTTGGGAAACCGGAAGTACCAGGTGAAGAGGGGGGACTCCTGGGCAGTTCCCTTCCAGCGGACTTTCGCCCCTTCGATCCCACCTCTCCCTGGAACACCCCCATCCCTTCAAATCCTCCGATCGATCCTTACTCCGAGATGATCATCGCCCGCTTGAAGCACGAATGCCATCATCTGATCGGCTCCTTCACCGTCTGGACAACCCCCTTGTTTGTCATCGACGCATCTAGATCTTTGAAAGCAACTGTCTTTATCCAAGGGAACTGTGTGAATCCCATCCTTGATCCCTATGAAACACGGGTAATCCAAGGCATTCCCATTCCGGAAGGAGTCTGGCCCGACCCTTCGAAAGATGGGCACATGCTCCTGGTAGATCCCAAACTTCGACGATCATGGAGCTTTACCCAAGCAAGGCAACTTTCCCGAACCACGTGGAGCGTCTATGGAATAAATACATGGGACTTGAATGGTATGGGGTATCGTTCTCCTTTTTTGGGACGTCTTTCCTGTAGCGACGGCTCTCGAGGCTCTGGGTTTCCATTGATTGCAGGCTTGATCCGTCCAGAGGAGATTGAGGCGGGAAGAATCCGACACGCCTTGGTGTTCGCCTCTCCCATCAATCAGAAAGGGATCTTTTGTAGCCCCCCCGCCTCCACAACCGATGGTTGGCGGGAAGGGGCAGATTTCATCCCCGAAGGAGCCCGCCTCCAGTTGGATCCGAACGTGGATCTCGATTCGTTGGGACTTTCCCCTGCCGCCAAAGTTGTGGCCCGGGCTCTTCAGGAATACGGGATGTTTTGTGGGGATAATTCAAAGGCCTTTAAGCTCTATTTCCAAAACCTTGGATCCAAGGGTAGCATTTGGGAAACAAAATATCATTACATTCCTGACCTTGGGAAGATTCCCATTGATCGCTTCCGGGTTATTCAATGTCAAAGAGTCAGAACACCTTAGAAGCCAAGACGGGAAAAAACAAGTGAAGACAGCTGTGGTCATCCCTTTGAAAAACGAGAAGGAAGGACTGGCTCTTTTGGTGAAACGCCTCTTGGAACAAGTCGCACCGGAAGACGAGATCATCTTTGTGGACGCCGGCTCGACAGACGGGACTCAAGAACTTATAAAGGAATATGCAAGCCGGCACAAAAACATAAAACTTTTCATATCGGAGGGGGCATACCCGGGGAAGGGAAGGAACATTGCCATTCAACACACCAATGCCCAGCTCATCGCACAAATCGACGGAGGAAGTCTCCCAGAAAAGGATTGGCTTACAGAAATATGCGCTCCCCTCAAGAATGGTTCAGCGGACTATGTTACGGGGGAGATTCGCCCGATGCCCGTTCCGGCAACCGTCTTGGGAACAGAAATTGACAAGGGAATGATTTTCGGACTTTCCCTTTTCGGGCTCTACCGACGAAACAAAACCGGACAAATGGCGGGAGGAAACTCTGCCGCTTACAGGAGATGGATTTGGGAGAAAGTGGGAGGACATGCCGAGTGGTGCCGTCGAGGTACCGATGTCCTATTTATCCAGAAAATAGAGCGGCTACAACTGCCATTGCGAACGACCTACGCCAGTGATGCTATCGTTTACTGGCAAGTTGGCCCAACATGGCGGGATGTCTTTATGAGGAAACTCCGTTTCCAAACGAGTTCCTTCATGTTTTTTCGGCGATTCCCGGAACTTGCACGTGTATCACTGGTCCCCGCCACATTGATATTGTCTCTTTCCCTTCCCTTGTATCACCTCTCGTATGGATGGATTTCACTCGTCCTTTTCCTCTTCGAAGGGGGACGTCGAGGAGTCAGAACCTTCAGGAATTACCTTCACACGGCGGAAAAAAGTAAGACGTGGCCGAGGAAGGTGAAAGGATACCTTTTCTTTTACATCTTTTCTCTCGAAACAGTAAACGTTATTGCAAGGGTAGCGGGATTGATCATCGGTGTCTTGAATTTTCGGAGGTGGCGTGAGTTCCGGAAAAAGGCCAAGGATTATCTTAATACAGAAACGGATGCGTAATGGCTATGCCATCCCCCGAAAAGGGCCTGAAAAGCATACAAAAACTTGGCCTTTTTACCTTTGGTATCACGATAGCGAGGTTCGCTCTGCGACTGATCAAGAGCGTCGTATTTACGCGCGCCCTTGGTCCGGCGAATCGAGGAGTATTCGGCCTTATCGTAACATTACCCAGCCTCGTTGTCAGCCTTGGAAATCTGGGTTTCGGTCTTGGCAATACCTACCTTGTTGCTAATAAGCATCGGGAACTGAAGAGGATTTATGGAAATGTTCTCCTCTATGCAGTTCTCCTAGGGCCTCTTTTGATGGCGATGGGGTATCTTACTTTTTCAAAGGGATGGCTTATAAAAGGAAACGGGGAAGTGGCTCACGCCTTCTTGCCCTGGATGCTGGCAGCTATTCCACTCATATTACTATCAAATTTCGAAACGGATTTGATCGTTGCCATTCGAGATATACGGTTCGTCAATATACTAAACCTTAGCCTATCGGCTGCCCCGCTTCTCATGTTCCCCCTTTTATGGGTTGTGACAAGGAAACCTTTGTACTCGGCCGTGATTGCCTGGTTTTTTGGGGGAGTCATTGTGTGCATAGGGGCAACTTTTCGTCTTCTCCAAAAGAGTGGATATTCACTTGGATTCTCTCGAGCTTGGTTCAAAGATGCCCTTTTCTACGGCTGGCGGGGCTTCGTGAATATCCTTGCCAACCAGTTAATCTTAAGGATCGACTTCCTTTTTGTCTCCGCCCTCCTTGGAGCAAAGGCCCTTGGATTTTATGCAGTAAGCGTATCGCTCGTGGAAATCTTGCTGTCTCTCCCCGCCGCTTTCAACCTCCCGTTTCTACCGATTCGGTTAGGGCAAGATAGCGAGGGTTCTCGAAATCTTACCCCCATCGTGATTCGTCATTCCCTCTTTGTCATGTTCTCCGTTTGTATCTTGACAGCCATAACAGGAAAGATCATCATTTGGATCCTCTTCGGAAAACGTTTCCTACCTGCTTATACTCCCTTACTATGCCTCCTTCCAGGCATTCTTTTTCTAAGCGTTTACGATTTTCTACGGTCAGACCTCTACAGTCATAATCTACCAGGTTACGTGTCTTGGGTTGCTGTAGCCGCCTTGCTAGCTAACCTTGGTCTGAACACCGTATTGATCCCTTGGCTAGGAATCAACGGAGCAGCCATCAGTTCCTCGATTTCTTACGGTCTTTCCACCGTGCTTCTGATGGTAAAACACAAACACCTTTCGGGAAACAGCTATCGAGATCTTATTCTAATCACGTCGGAGGAACTATCCAGACTATGGGGATTTTTAAGATTCCGAAGGTAAAAAGGGTAATTAAAACCTTCGTTGCCAATGGAGGGAAAAAGGGGGGGCTTTCGCGTCTAATGGGATTCCGACGGCGCGTAATAATCCTTTGTTACCACCGAATTATTCCAAAAGAAGAGATAGAGCATACCCTTTCCTCTAAATGGATAATAGTCAACCTTGCCTCCTTCGAACGGCAAATGCAACTTCTACGAACCCATTTTGATCCCATTTCAGCAGAAAAATTCAACGCCATCGTTCAGGGAAAGGAAACATTTCCGAGACGATCCGTTCTCGTCACCTTTGACGATGGGTGGGAGGATAACTACCAGTACGCTTTTCCCATACTCCAACGTTACAACATTCCAGCTATTATCTTTCTCACTACGGGGTTCATAGGAACCCAAAAGGTATTCTGGCCAGAAAGGCTTTTTTACTACCTCCGGCGTCTCGAAAAGGAAAACGCAGAGACAAAGAAGGGGATACAGCTTATAAACACAGCCCTTCAGCTCGATATTTCCACCAATGACCTGAGACAGTCGGATTTGGCTGATCGTATCGTTGAAAAAGCAAAGTGGATAAAACATGAGACAAGGGAAAGACTGTTTAACGAGTTAGCCCATCTTTTCCCTGAGATGGATGAGAACATCATCGCCTCCAACCACTTGTTGTCGTGGGATCAGGTGTCTGAGATGTATCAGAAAGGGATAGCTTTTGGTTCGCATGGTGTCACACATCGACTCCTTACCAATCTGGATCCCTCTGAAATACGCTGGGAAGCGATGGAATCACGCCGAACAATCGAAACCCATTTGGGGATCTCTCCTAAAGGTTTCGCCTATCCAAATGGGAATTACTCGCCAGACGTCATCCAAGCCGTGAAAGAAGAAGGGTTTCAATGGGCAGTTACCACTGAGAAGGGTTCTGTTGGTTCCAGCCAAGATCCTTTCCGTCTACCCCGATTATGCCTGGACGACCTCTCCCTTTCAGATTGGAAGGGAAAATTCTCCGAAGCGATTTTTCTCTCCCGACTAGCAGGCTATTTATAAAAGGTTACGTTTTTTCAAGGAAAACCTTCATAGAATTGTATAGGCCTTTTGCGAATGGACGCAAGTATTTTTGGTACCAATAGAGGGAAAACCCTTTCGTCGTGGAAGGGTAGAGAAATAACGATAGACTTTCCTGAACGGTTTTTGTAAAACGTGCTTTGAACACCTCATCACCGATAAGAAAATCATAAATTTTTAAGTTTCTCGAAAAGGCAAAACGGATACTCTCCAAGAAGGTTTGGGTTCCGATGCTGAGCTTTGCGTAACGCCTATCGTAAGCCGTTTGGTAAGCAAACAATCTATCACCGCAAACAAAACACATGAGGTAAGCCAAGATGTTCTCGTGTGATCGTAAAAGTATTATGTAGGTCCGTTCCTGGAAGTACCGGCTTTTCGCAAGGTTTTCCAGAAAAAGGCGATTGAATGGTTGGCTGAAAAAACTGGCTCCCTTGGATCCCCTGAAACTCCGCTCGATTTCCAAGAGTTCCAGGGCCTTCAGGAGAGAGCGATCGATACCTTGTAAGATCTCCCATTGGGCCCTCGTCTGCGCAAAGAGCTTTTTCTGGAGTCTCCGGAAATAGTTTCGGTGATCACGTTTGAACGTCTTTAGGAGATAATGCTCGTAATTTTCGTATTGTCTCAAATCGATATAATAGGAAACATCCCGGTTGCCCTCAACAAGTTTCAGCCCCCTCCTTTTGCTTCCCTCCTTCAAAAGGGCAATCGTGTCAGATGGATACGAAAGGTTTTCCAGGTTCAGGACATCCCATCCACGCTGATCAACTAGCCAGTCGAGAAAAAGGTCAAGACATTTTTTCTCCTCCCCTTTCTTGATGATGAACTCCATGCGATCCGACACAGGCTTTCCCACGAAGGATAGGGTGGTAATTCCAAGAGATTTCTTGGCACAAAGGAGAAAAAGGGCTTCAAGGTGTTTCTTCTTTTCAATTACGATTGAAAAAAGATCATAGGAACTACCATAAACCTTAAGCCAGCTTGCAACCCAATGCGGATGGAGAAAAATATCGGCTGACCCCAACTGTTCAAGGAGCCTTCTCCATTCCTCTTTATAGCTGAATAATTCCTTCATCGTTTGAAGTTTCCTTAAATGGAGGGAAGCTTCTTGACATTGCCTTTTTTCTGTTGTTCGCTGAAATACCTTGCTAGACTTCAGGCATGTCTTCAGAGAGCTATAATTCCTCAGAATCCTTCCACGTAATCCTTTCCGAAACACTTGGACCTTGAACGACTGGCGATACAGCGTAGTCCATTCTTTTTTATAATCCTCCCTGCCGAGGAGGAAATCAACCTCCTCAAACCCTTTTTCGAAAGCATATCGAATCGTTCTAAAGATGACCGCCTTTCCGGGACCATATTTCCTCACTTGCCTGTCGTAAGCCGTCTGATAAAGGAGGATTCTACGGTCATACGTGAAGAATATCTGGAAACTGACGAGGCCGTCAGAATTCGAAAGGGACATAACATGAAAGACCCCTTGATCCCGGAAGTTTTCGATGATCTTTTTAAAAAACTGCACATTCTCCGCTTTTCCAAAAAACGACAATCCCTGTTCTCCTCGGACACTCTTCCTGGCATCAAGTTCTACGAGGGAGCTTAACAAATTGTTGGAAACCTGATCCCATAATTTCCACTCCACCTCACCAATCTTGGAAAATTTTCTCTGAATTTTTTTGAATGATCTCTTTTTCCAGTTTTTCTCGAAATATTCCTCAACCGAGCCAAAGGATTTCAAAGGAATATAATAGTAATAGTCGGAGGGGCCATGCGTCATATCAACTCCGCGGCGCTCAAACGATTGTTTCAACAAAAAAGCATTCTTGGAAAAGGTTCCAAAATTTTCAAGATAAAAACTGTCCCATTCTCTTTGCTCAAGAAGCCAAGAAACAAAAGCCTCAATACACTCTGTTTCCACACCTCGTTTCAGGATAAAATCCATGCGGTCGGATACTGGCTTCCCCACGAAGATAAGGTTGCGAAACAAACCACGCCTCTCCATGCAAAGGGGAAAAAGTCCCACAAGTTGCGCCTCTCTCCAAAGAACAACAAAAAAAGGTGTGCAGGGCTTTCCAAAAACTTCAAACCACGCAGAAATCCAATTCGGATGAAGAAAAATATCGTTTGAGGAAGAGGAAGATAAGAGCTCTTTCCAAGGGCCAACAATACGCTTGATCTCGGCAAGAGAGGTAAGGCATTCAATTTCCATGGCGTTGGATAGGGCGCTGAAGCTGCTTCAAGGTTTCTTTTGAAATATAGGGAATTCTTTTGTGGAAGAAGAAAAACTCGTACATCTTCCCCTTCAGCTTAAACCCAAACTTCCGCTCCAGAAACTTTCCAAATGCAGGATTATAAACACAAATAATCACGCTTTGGAATCCCTCTTGAGCAAGAATGGAAAGGGTTTTTACCATTATGGGAGTCAAAGAGTGCCGTCCCCGTTGTTCCTTTGTGATAAACCCCCTATAGATGTAAGCCTTCAAAGGAGAAAGCGGAGCATGTGTGGTCTCGCTCAGTTCCATAGCCCCTGCCATGATCCAAAGATACCCTTCAATCGTACCGTTGAGCAAACCCACCAACATGCGATCTCCCTTTTCAAGCCGCCGAAAGGCATGGCGTTTATCCCGCTTTGAGTAGCCGTATCTCGCCTCATCCATATCCGCAATGTCCCGGGCCGTCCCCCACCGGTAGGTCACGTCCGAGAGCTTTGCCATACTAAAAGGGGTAAAATGGGACAAATCCAATTCATAGATAAGTTTCTTATCCACCCCGAAAACCCCCACACGACGGAAAAAAAGAATCCCAATCTTCAAGAGACCCACAAAAAGTCCTTCTCTTCGGCAAATCTTCCGAAATTTTCCCAATAAAGTATGGGAAAAAGGTTCAGGTGTGACGGGGCTTTTAAGAAGGTTTAAAAGCTTTGGGGCCACAAAGGGGAGTTCGAAGCCGAATAAACGCAATTTTAGATAACATCCCACTTTATGAAACCCAGATTTTCGGATGGAACGAATAGAAGACCGGTTGTCGCCAGAAGTCGAAATGTAAACGGTTCTACAGCCCTTATTCCACAGATAGGCCAAGAGAAAATTACGTCGCAGGTGATTCAACCCTCGCCCCCGAAAAGGGGAAGTCACAAACTCTTTATAGAGGTAGGCCTTCCCTTTTGGAAGTGTAATATGCCATATCTGACCCAGCTCCATTTCTTCAAACATGACCCAACCGTATCCCACTACTCGGTCATGGACCTCCACAATGAGGCACCGATCCCCCTTTTCAAGCCGCCGAAGGGAATAGCGCTTTCCTCGGCGCCCATATCCATGGTGTTTCTTGTCCATGGCAAGGATATCCCTTCTTGTAGCCCACCTTAAAGAGAATTCCTCCGGAAGCTGTAAATTTTCCGGGGCAATATGGAGATCAAGACCGAAAACAACCTCTCTACTCACACTGAATAGGAGTTTTCCCAATACCTTTCCTTTTTTGATCAGCCAGGATCCCTTCCGTGAAAAAAGATTCTTTTGAAGAAACATCGCTTATCCCTTATACTAGGGAAGAAGGAAAATTTCAACAAAAGCAGGGAGATAAATCCCTTCTTTTTCAGAAAGGAAAACGGTAATAATCCAAAATGAAAATCAATCAAGGGGAATTTGAAGCTTTTTCTTGTCGTGCTTGTTTTCTACATACGCCCGTGCCTCTCTCACTAAAGAGGTTTGATCGACCTCCCCTTTCAAAAGGGCAAGTATCTTTTCAGCCAGACCTTCTGGCCTTTCCTCTATGAATGCATGAATCCCCTTTTGAATTTCAAGCCCTTCACACCCAATCGGTGTGGTTACTATAGGGACTCCCATTGCCATCG
>CAZOBB010000059.1:0-9614 GCA_964577975.1 uncultured Thermodesulfobacteriota bacterium
GCCATTTTCTGGTCATGCTTGCGAATGCAACCCTCGATGAAATCCAAATGCTGCCGAGTCCAACCAATGGTTTTTCGGAGACCTTCCTCAATAGGAATCTGCGCCACAAATCCCAATTCCCACTTCGCTTTTTCGATGGCGGCGAACCGCTTTCCCGAATTGTCCCACTTTCTCCTCGGAAGATACAGGAAGCGGGAAGAACTCCCGGAAATTTCGATAATAAGCTCCGCTAGCCGGGCAATTGAGGTCTCGACGCCGCTACCGAGATTATACACCTCCCCTGGGGTTCCTCGTAACGCACAGGCCTCCAAGCCACGGACAATGTCCTCCACATAGATGAAATCTCGTGTTGCTTCCCCCTTGTTCTCCAGTGGAAGAGGCTGTTCTTTAAGTGCCTTGTAAATAAATGTTGGGATCACATTTCGCCATACTGTCGCCGGAGTTCCACGCCATTTCCCCGCTCCAAGGATTTCCCTAGGCCCATAAACGTTCTGGAACCGCGCCTTGACCACTGGCAAGCCATGTTGTTTGAAAAAATAATTGGCATAGAACTCTCCAATGATCTTCGAAATCTGATAGGGACTATCCAAAAAAAGGCTGACCGGATCATCCTCTGTAGTAGCAACAGCATTTCCGTAGGTTTTTTTAGCCACGGTGCATCCCGCGGAAGCGTAAACAACCTTTCTAAGTCGCTTGAAACTTTTCAGTCGGTTGAAGAGCTTCAGGGTCGTGAGGGTGTTATTCTCATGGTCTGCCAAAGGATCGTGGATGGAATTCTGGTTGCCGTGAAACGTGGCCAAATGAAAAACATAGTCGAAATCATCTTCAATCCGGCTGAGAACGGTGTCGTCCGCGGCGGATCCCTCGATGAACGCCACTTTTGAAGCATCGGGGAGGTTTTCCCGCTCTGATGAAAGAAGGTTGTCGATCACTACGATTTCCCGAGGAGAAGATCCGAGCAGGGATACTATGAGGTTGGAGCCCACGAATCCGGCTCCACCGACCACGCAAATGCGCGCATCCTTAAATTCCTCTTCAACGGAACTCATGACTCGTCCTTTCCATGTCTCAGATGAGTAAATGTTTCAGTAATGCCATATTGCTTGTAATATGCAATGGTCTTTCTTACCCCCTCTTCCAATGGTGTGGTCACCTGCCAGTCGAAATCCCGCTCTGTCTTGGAGGGGTCGAGAAGAATGGTGTAAGCATCGTCCGGATGTCGCGGCCGAACCTCCACCTCTTCATCGAGACGAATCCCCAGAGCCTTCACTGTGCTATCGAAAAGCTCTTTAATAGCATAGTCCCGACCCGAAGCAATGTGATAGTATCCCCGCTCACCTTTCCCGTCGATTGCTTGAATCACCACGTCGATGAGGTCATCAATGTAGATGAAATCCCGCCGCGTATCCATAACAAAACACGCCAATCCCTGGGTCAGGCGGTGATAGAAGGTGGGTAAAGGACCACTCAAGTTCCGAGGGCCATAGGCGTTGGCAAGCCTGAATGAGATAAACTCGATACCACTCAAAGCGATGTACTGCTCCGCTGCCGTTTTGCTGATGGCATAGCTACTGTCACCGGGGCGGATCGGATGGTCCAAAGTAATGGGTTGCTCCAAAGGTTTTACACCATAACACAAAGCTGTCTGGAAGTAGATTAACCGTCCCACGTGATTTGCTTTCGCCGCCTGAGTCACAATTGCCCCGCCCAAGGTGTTCGTTCGGACGTCTTCTTCCCAATTATCAGGATCCTTGTAGGACGCCGCCGCATGAACCACGATGTCGGGTTTGAAACTTTCCATCCACCCATAAACGAGGTCACGGTCCGCTATCGTCCCTTCCACCACCCGCAACGCCTCTCGGGGAACGAGGTTATCCCGCCGTCCTGTGGCAAAATTGTCGATAACGAGAACCTCGTCTCCGCGACCCAAAAGCCGGTCCGCCAAATTCGATCCAATAAACCCCGCACCACCCGTAATCAAGATCTTCATAGTCGTTGCTCCTCCAATATTTTTTTGTATTTCGCTTGTTGATCATGAAACGTTTCCTGCCACAACTCCAGAGACAAGAGCCCCCACACCTTCCGGGTAAATTTCCCCTCCTTTGAAATAAGCTTACCGATGTCAAATCCCCGTTTCAGATAAGGCCGCTCGCGCGCCCTTTTACTGTTAAAAATATCCTCAATAAATCCCTTTAACTCGCCCTGTATCCACTCGTTCAGCGGCACAGGGAAACCCATCTTATCCTTTCGCTCCAAGAGTATCCTCGGGATATCCCCAGCAAACGTCACCTTCAGCAGGTGTTTCAGATCCCCGTTTTCGAACTTGATATTCGAGGGAATCGTAGCAGCCAGCTCCACCAAGGGGTGGTCCAAAAGGGGTACCCGTGCCTCTAGGCCGTGGGCCATGCTCATCCGATCCTCCACATGGAGCAGGGCCGGCAGGAGGGTTTTGAAATCGAAATGGGTCATGCTGTCGAAATAAGACTCTTTCCCCACGTTCTTGCCCCAGAAGATCTCCCGGAAGGTCTCGAACGCCGAGTAGGGTTCCAACAGTTCCCAGTCGATCTCGTCCTTGAGACCGTTGGCCCGATTGATCAACCGAAAATACCGCTTATCTCGTTCCTCGAAAAGCCCCTCCCGCCAGAATTCCTGAAGGAGAGGTTTGTAGTTCCGAAGAGAAGCGAGGTTGGGAATAATCGATTCGTAGGTTACCACGAAGTTTCCACTGTGCATCGTCCCTTCGATGGCCCCTTTGATGCACTGCTCGAAATAGGAAATCAGGTACCGCACGTACCCACCAAAGATCTCGTCGCCCCCTTGGCCACCCAGTACGACCTTTAAATGATCCCCCGCTAACTCTGAGGTCATGAACTGGGGAAAAGCACCAGGTCCCGCTACGGGATAGTCGAGATGATAGATCACCTTATAAATCCGGTCCGCAAAGTCCCGGCTCGTAATTCGTCGCTCGTGAAGGGTTACACCGCAATGTTCCGCCACCGCCCTCGCGTAAGCCGATTCATCGTATTCCTTTCCTTCTGTGAATTTTCCATGAAAGGCATGAAACGCTCCATCCTTTTGAACCTGGCGGGCAAGGGCGGTGACGATTCCCGAATCTAGCCCTCCACTCACGTAGGCTCCCACAGGGACATCACTGCGGAGGTGATAGTGGATAGAATCCAGCAGTCGCTTCCGGACTTCCTCCGTGAAATAGCGCTTCGTGTGGTACCAGTCCAGCTTGTATTCTACTTCCCAGTATTTCCGCACGTCCGCCTTGCCTTGCTTCAAAGTCAGAGTATGCGCGGGAAGGAGCTGATAAACCTCCTTAAAAAGGGTCTTCTCACCCAGCGTGAACTGAAAGGCGAAATAGTCTTTCAGGGCCTCGTAGTTGATGGCGATAGCCTCCAGAAAGGGAAGAAGCGCTTTCACTTCGGAGGCGAAGACAAATCCAAAAGGTGTCTGCACGTAGTAAAACGGTTTTATCCCGAACCGATCACGGGCACAAAAAAGGATTTTCTTCCGGGCATCCCACAAAGCGAAAGCAAACATCCCTCGGAAATGCTCCACACAGGCCGTGCCCCACTTCTCATAGGCCTTAAGGATCACCTCTGTGTCACTTTTGGTTCGGAAGTTTTCTTTTCCCAATTCTTCCCGAAGCTCGAGATAATTGTAAATTTCCCCGTTGTAAGTAACGGCAAGGTCCCCCGAAACCATCGGTTGTACACCCCGCTCGATATCAATAATGCTCAATCGGACATGGCCCAAAGCCACTTTGCCGTCCGCACTCACCCAAACCCCTTCCCCATCCGGTCCCCGGTGTTTCTGGAGGCGATTCATCACAGAGACGTACCGCCTAAGAAGTCTCTCCGATCCTTGTTCCCGATCATCCTGGACAATACCCGCTATGCCACACATCACTTTCTCCTTTGTTCCCTAGATCGAACAGAAGCTAAATATCTCGAGCACCTCTCAATTCTTTGCAACATTTCTACCAAGGATTTGCAGCATTACCTCACCCAAATGCCGCCGCAAATGAAGAAAAAAGGCAAGAACAGGAAGGCTCTTAAATCCAAGATGTTCCCAGATCCGAAGGAACATCACACCAAACCTTTCCCAACAACGACTTTCTTTTTCTCGTCCTAGCGTTCCTTGGACTTGCGCCACGTGATCAAGGATTTCCTCCACGAAACGCCTGTATGTATATCGTCCCGACGCCACGATGTCCCGATATGCCCTCTCCGCCAGTGTTTGACAATAAGCAACGTCCTTCATTTTCTCGATCACATCCTCCACATTGCTGAAATCCTTTTTGATCTCTATGTAGTGAATCCCCGGCTTAAAAATCCCCCCATACTCACCCTCCACCAACGCCTGGCAAGTCTTTGTAATACAGCACTCAAAATGCCTCGGGGATACGGCAAAAAGCTGCAGATTCCCATCAAGACCGGGGAAACACCCGGACCTCACTTCCTCGAAAGAGATCTCCGGATGTTCTCGGACACATTTCTCGACCGCACATCGAATCCTCCCCGTGGAATCATGAAGGCTCGCCCCCCCCTCACAGCCCAGAAAGACCCGGCACCGACCAAGAAAGGCATACCACTCCTTTTCCAAAAAGACTTCTTTCGGATCCGTAGAAATATCAACCTTCAAGCCCGTACCTTCCAACGCCTGAATAAAAACCTCCGCCAAGCGCCGTTTCATCTGACCGTGAACCCCGAGCCAGTACGGGAGGGCCCGGGCCCGGTATCCCACATCCACAGGCCGCTCCGTATGGGGAAGCCACCTGTCTTTCCATTCTTCCGCAGCCAACTCGTCTACATACCCCGTCAAAACGGTTACATAATATTTCAGGCCACTCTTGTCGGGGGGATAAACCTTTTGGTACTCCGAAGGCGGCAGGCAGGTAAATACGGTTTCTACACCCACGTTATGGAAAAAGGCGCACATTTGCTCCGAGTAAACATATTCATCCTGCGGGATAGCTATTTTGTATCCTTTCAGACGTCTCAACCGACCCTCCCACCGCCGCCTAAACCGGGCGAAAGTCTTCGGTGACCATTTCAGAGCAAGGAAGGTATAATGGAACACTACAACATCAAAGGAAATCCGTTCAAGAACCCAAGGAACCCCGAATACCACGTTCAGATAAAACACCTCTGCACCCGAATACCGGCGGAAAGAAAAAAGATGTTCACGGATTGTTCGCCGTGTACGGTGTTCCCGTAAATAATACAAGCACAAGATTCTCCAGGAAGCAAATTTCCTAGGCCGTCTCTTCTCTCTCTCGAAATCCCTCAGCTTCTGACAACCTTTCTCATCCACGCCGGTATGCCCGTCCTCCTCACCATGTATTTCATTGCGGATACTGCAAATCCCACTTTGTCGGGACAACTTTTTATAGCCCGCCATTCGTGCCTCAAAACTTGGGGAAAGCCCCCCACTACTTGGGCTTCGATGGCCGCGATGTCTTGCAACACCTCTTTCGATCGAATAACCTCTGCATACTCCCCCACGACCCCTTTCCTGAAAAAGGCTCCTCCCGGATCATGGTGCTTCTCCCTGAGGCGCTCAAGCCGGAGTCGCTCCTCTAGATCCCTGAGATCGACGCCCTCCACCTCGGCAAACCGGAGCAACCCCTCCGCCTCTTCCCGAAATCTCTCTCGCAACGCCCGGAATTCCGTGTGTACGATCCTCGTATCGTCCCCGACTTCATCCCAAACCCGCCGATACCTCAGGTGCTCCCGGAGCAAAAACCGACCCGACCGCCAGTAAAAGGTTTCGAAATCCCGGTGACGGATCCCTGATTTGTTTATGTCGTAGTAATACTGGGAAACCAAAACATCTCTCAGGTCCCGCCAGATAAGAAAGACTCTGACCGTGGCGTATTTCAACAAGAGATCTCTTTCCCGCTTTGCCCCCCAATGGCCTTTGCAAATGAAAATCTCGTTTTCCCGGCTTTCCAGTTCGTTCAGAAGCGCAACCCCTGCTCGCAAGTCATGGGTATGAAAAATCGCGTTACCTACTTGTTGAAACGGAATACCCCGTTGTTCGAGTGCTTCCTGAACAACAAACATTTGAAAATGGCTACCGTGTTTCGGGGCCCCGCAGAAAAAAAGGATCATTCGTATTTCTCCCACGAAAAATCCTGCCGGGTGAAGCTCCGTATACCAAACCGTTTCAGGAGGCCCTGAATCGGTTTTCTGAATGGAAACAAAACAACTGCTAAGGCCTTTCTGTACCTGAAATTTGTAAACAGCACATAGGCTTTCACCCAACGACGAAGCTTCCCTTTACCAAGACGGCGCGACACCGTCACAACTGTCTCTCGGGAAATTTTAGGAGAAAATCCATGATCGACCAGCATTTTATCGAAGCTTTCCACAAACCGACGGTAGCTGTACCTCCCTGAAGCAATCAAATCCTCATAAGCATTTTCCGTCAACTCTTTACAAAATGCTTCGTCTTGAAGCATAGCCATCACCTCATCAAAGTTCGAAAAATCCTTCTTTAACGGGATATAATGCCGGTAAGGCTCTAAGATACCAGAGTACCGACCCTCAAAAAGCACTTGGACAATTCTGAAGGCAGCAGCCTCGAAATGCCTTGGACTGATGGTTCGGTAAAATATCTTGCCCTCCCATCTTTCAAGTAACTTCCCCGCCAGATCCTCCCACTCCCTGAAACTAAGGTTGGGCCGCTGCCGAATCACTCTTTCATAAAAAGCTTTGACCTCATCCTGAAGGTCAAACACAGATACCCCTGCTTCCACACCCAGAATTGCCCGACAGTCGGCAAGAAAACGATACCATGCCTGCCCATAAATACGTTTTTTTTCGTCCACCTCGATATCGAGCTTAAAACCGGAACCCGCTGCCCGCCGCTTGAATTCCTGCCCGATGAACGCCTTTTCCCGGGCCTCCCTGCCCATATAGTAGGGCAAAACACGTCCTCTGTACCCTATGTCGATTCTTCGACTCGCCCTGGGCCTCGACCATCTCCGAGCCATCCGGACCAAATCGTCACTGACGTATCCTGGCAGCACCGAAAAAATTTCGCCCGCCCGTGTGTGCCTCCCGTAAACTTCTTCCGCATACGGAGACTCGAGTAGCGTGTAGATCACATTGATGCCAAGATAATCAATAAAGGCAAACCGCTTTTGACAGGCATGATACTCATCCTGGAAAAAGGCGATTTTAAAACTGCCCTGCTTGTGTTCAAGATAATCCATGAAGACGTCGTCTAACCTGTAATAATTCGGGGCGAAAAGCGAATAATGCAATACAATAATCCTGAAATCCAAATCCTTGAGAAGGGAGGGAAACCCCAGTTCCGTGTTTATGGACCATACTTTGAACCGGGAATATTGTTCGAAAGAGAAAATATGCTCCCTGATCGTAGATGCGTTTTTCACTAAAGGATGATGATACAAATGTAAAATTCCTTTAACCTCCATAGAAAACCTTTTTCAACGATTTCTTTTCAAAAATCCAGCGGCAGATTTTATAAGGCGATACCCAGGAAATGCTTCAATAGCTCCCCTTAATTTGCTATACGAATACTCTATTGCATCCCGTTCTTTTTTAATTTTTTTCTTTTCTTCTCTTTCCGCTTGAAATTTATCCGACCAAATCCTATTCATAATCTTCAACCATTCTTCGCAACGCAACCACGAAAGGTTTTTCTCTTCTTTATACTCGTCCGCTAAGTTCGTGCCACTCACTCGCGTCCATTTTTCCTGGAAAACCCAAGGATTGCGATATTGATCACCCGTCGTTAAAACATCTTCCTTCGATAAATGATGCAGTAGACTTTCGGGATCACAGTCTTCTATCTTGCCTACCTCATATCCAAGTCGTTTAAGCAGTTCCTTCCCCCTAACCCCTCTGACTCCCCTCAGGAAGGGCACATCACCCACCTCCATGGCATAAAAAAGTACCTGAAGACAAGATGACATTTCTTTTCGGTATCTTCCCACAGAGGCCTCATTAAGCCCTTCGAACGGCCTACTCCTCCAACTGGATCGGAAATTTACATTATTTTTGAGATCTCTTCCGGTATAATGTTTATAATCCAAAACCCGTTCAACCTCCATGGAAACTTCCAAAAACGAAAGAAATTTTTCTAACGTTGTTCTTGGGTGTCGAACAAGCTCTTCATACCGAACGCTGAAAACCCTCGGATGCCTCTCAATGGAAAGGCAAATCAGCATTTCCACCATCCAGATTGATACCGCACGCTTGAATCCAAACCCTCGGGACATCAAACTACACACAACATCTCGCCCATCACGTATCATATAAACCACTTTCCCCTCAGGGAAAAACTCTAGAAAAGCTTGAAAAGCATAGAGATTCGGAGGTGTCTTCTCCGCCCAGTATTGCTTTCCCAACTTCCTCACTCCAGGGGCAAAGAAACGATTAAGCCATTCCCTTTGATCAGAACTCTCCTTGACAAGAGCCGCAAGACGCTCGTAATCGAAACCATAATAGGGTAGCGTGTTCTCATAGCCGAAGTTTGAATATGGACAAAATCCGTGCTCAAGGTTCCAATAACCAGGATCATCAACGCGGCCACCTGCCGCCAGGGCTCTCAACGCCTTTTCTTTAAACATATCCGGCGCATCTGTGAAAACAAAGGGATGGCATAACAACCCTGTTTCCGGACCGCAAAAAATCTCGGGATGGGCATCAAGCATGACGCTTAACAGCGTGGTACCACTACTCGGCGTTCCCCCAATCAGAATCGGACGATTAAAATTAATATCCCCTGCCATCTCCTACATTCCTGCTCTGCTTGAAACGAGTTTCCAAGACATTCCTATCCTAAAAATTCCGAATGCCCCCCCGCTATCCAAGACTTCAAGCTTAAAACTATTATTGCATACCACAAGATGGTTATTAACCTTATTCTCGAACAAATTAAGCGTTAAGGTGTATGCCCCCTCGGCCAAGGGAAGTTGGGGAATTTCTATACGAATTCTTGAATAGCCAGGTACAACTTTACACGAAAATCCCCGGAAATGTGAATAGTCTCGGATTAACAACTCTCCTTTGATATCACTGATTGCAAAAACGATGATGAGATTCTTAATTTCCCTTTTTGAGCTCAAGCCAAACTCGAAAAAGAAATGTCCTCCACTGTTTACCTTTTCCGAATATGCCACATCCTTAAGTTCTAACGCCGAATCGAAATAAATAATTTCTCCTGTTTGAATATTCTCTCTCGAAATAAATCGCTCATACCTATTACATACCTCGTGGGAAGGTCCTATTTCCCTGATCTGTCCTTCGTGTAGCCAAATCGCCCGATCGCAGTGAAACCGGATGTTGTGCAATCCATGGCTAACAAGAATCAACGATCCCCCGTTGTTTTGGTACTCCGTGATTTTCCTGTGGCACTTGACGGCAAAACGCAGATCCCCCACCGCCAGAACCTCATCCACAAGTAAAAGATCCGGTTGAAGCTGGATCGCTACTGCAAAACCCAATCGGACAAGCATCCCGCTGCTGTAGGAGCGGACGGGAGCGTCAATAAAATCTCCGATGTCGCTGAACGCGATGATTTCTTCCATTCGTTCATCCATCTCGCGAGAGGAAAAACCTAAAACCGCTCCC
>CAZOBB010000060.1:0-31059 GCA_964577975.1 uncultured Thermodesulfobacteriota bacterium
CAGCGGCATCGCGGTCAGGCATGGCCTGGGAAGCCCGGAGAATCCCATCGTGAACACGGCGGTTCTGGGCGCCTTCGCCAAGGCGAGCGGGCTCGTGGGGCTGCCGGCGGTCTTGGAGGCGGTGAAGGAGGAAAGCCCCATTAAAGTCAAGGCCAACCTCGCCGCGGCGGAAGAGGCCTATAACAGCGTGAAATAGGAATCTGTAAAAGACGCGAGGGAAAAATGCTCGGAGAATTGATACAGTTTCGCTCGATTGAGGAGTTGCCGGATTCTCCGGTGACATTGGGAACGACTTTATGGAATCCCACGGGGACGTGGCGGAGCGTTCGTCCCGTTCATGTCGCCCGTTTGTCTCCCTGCATGCTGGGATGTCCCGCGGGAAATCCCATTGAATCCTTCATCCGCAAGATTGAGGAGGGGGACGTAGACGGGGCCCTGGCGTTGATTCGTGAAGAGAATCCCCTCCCGGCGGTTTGCGGTCGGGTTTGCTTTCATCCCTGTGAACGTGCCTGCAACCGGGGAGAGATGGATGCGCCGGTGGCCATCCACGAACTGGAGCGCTGGGTGGCGGACCGTGGGAAGTGGCGGCCTCCCGCTTTGGGAAAAGAGACGGGCAAATCGGTGGCCGTCGTGGGTTCCGGACCCGCCGGCCTGACGGCGGCCTATCACCTGCGGCGCCTGGGGCACGCCGTCACCGTTTTCGAGAAAGAAGAGGGGCTGGGCGGCCTGCTGCGTTACGGAATCCCTGCTTACCGCCTTCCCAAGGACGTCTTGGACCGGGAGATCGGGTATCTCAGAAAGATGGGAATCGTCTTCAAGACAGGCGTGACCCTTACCGAGGATGACTACGAGAAGGGAGAGTTCCAGGCCGTCTTGTTCGCCGTGGGGGCGCAGAGATTTCGAGATCCGAAATTGGTACACCAGGAGGGGAAGGGGGTCTGGAAGGCCCTGACGTTCCTCAAAGAGGTGAATGAAGGGAAGATCGACGACCTTACGGGGAAGGTTGTGGTCATCGGTGGGGGAAACGCCGCTATCGACGCCGCGCGATGCGCCCTGAGACTGGGGGGCACCGTGACGGTGGCCTACCGCAGGATGCGGGAAGACATGCCGGCCTTCGACGAAGAGGTGACGGCGGCCGAGGCGGAGGGGATTTCCTTTGTCTTCCTGGCAGCACCTCAAAGCGTGAAACGAGACGGAAAAGGGGAGGTCACGGGCATCGGATTCGCCCGTACCAAAGCGGGATCCCTGGATGCCTCGGGCAGACACAAGATCACCGTCGATCCCCACGATACCTTCACCATAGAGGCGGACACCGTCATCCTGGCCACGGGGGAGGAGCCGGATGAGATTCCCTGGCAGGTGGACTATAAACCGGAGACGACCCGGTGCGAGACAGACCGTCCCGGCGTCTTCGTGGCGGGGGATGTGGTTGGGGACCAGAGGACGGTGGCTTACGCCATCGGCTGGGGGAAACGGGCGGCGGTAGCCATCGACGCCTTCCTCCAGGGGAAGGAGGCGGAGCTGGGCAAGATCGCCCTCTCGGAGGGCGAGGGAATTTCCATGCGGGCCTATCGGGGAGATGTTACGATTCCCGAGGGAGAGGCGGTTTCCTTCGAGGAAGTCAACGATTTCTATTTTCCCGACGTGAACCGCGCCAATCCCCGTCGTTTGCCGATGGCGCAGCGTGTTTCGGGGTTCAAAGAGGTGGTCAAGGGGCTTTCCAAGCCCCAGGCCGTCCGTGAGGCGGGACGGTGCTTCCACTGCGGGGATTGCGTGATGTGTGATAACTGCCTGATTTTCTGTCCCGATATCGCCATTGCGCGGAAAGAGGACGCCTCGGGGTACGAGGTGGATCTGGATCACTGCAAAGGGTGCGGGATCTGTGCGCGCGAGTGTCCCCGCGGCGCCATCATCATGGTGGAGGAAAGGGTATGAAAAAGGTACTGATGGGAAATTTCGCCGCGTCCCACGGGGTGCGGCTGTCCCGGGCGCAGGTCATCTCGGCCTATCCGATCACGCCCCAGACCCACGTGGTGGAGGAGCTCTCCGCCATGGTGGCGAGGGGAGACCTGAACGCGAAGTTCATCAAGGTGGAGTCGGAACACTCGGCGCTGGCCTGCTGTATCGCCGCGTCGGTGATGGGGGCGAGGGCCTTCACCGCTACCAGTTCCCACGGGTTGCTTCTCATGCACGAGCTGTTGCACTGGGCGGCGGGAGGGCGGCTGCCCATCGTCATGGTGGCCGTCAACCGGGCCATCGCGCCGGGTTGGAATATCTGGAATGAGCAGACCGATACCCTCTCCCAGCGGGATACCGGCTGGATCCAGCTCTACTGCGCCAGCAACCAGGAGATCCTCGACACGGTGATCCAGGCCTTCAAACTGGCGGAATCGGTCAAGATCCCCGTCATGGTCATCTACGACGCCTTCATCCTCTCGCATACCTACGAGCCGGTGGATATTCCCGATCAGAAGGTTGTGGATGGGTTTCTCCCGCCCATCAACAACCCCGAGGCGTTGAAGGTGGGAGAGGCTCGGGCCTTCGGAAGCGTGACCAACCCCGATTTCCACATGGAGTTTCGCCTCAAGCTGCACGACACCTATGAACGGGCGATGGAGACGTTCCGTGAGATCGACGCGGAATACGCCGATCTGACGGGCCGAAGCTATGGAATCGTGGAACCTTATCGGTGTGACGACGCGGAATTGATCATGGTTACCGCCGGCTCCCTCGCCGGCCCCACCCGAATGGTGGTGGACGGCCTACGTGCCAAGGGGATCGAGGCGGGACGGGTCAAGCTGAAGATGTTCCGGCCGTTTCCCGTGGAGGCGTTGAAGGAGGCGCTGAAGCCGGCGAAGAAGATCCTGGCTCTGGACCGGAACCTGTCACCTGGGACGGGGGGAATCTTCGCCCAGGAGCTCCGCGTGGCCCTGAAAGAGGATAAACGTCCCGTTTGGGGATTCGTGGCCGGTCTGGGGGGGCGGGATATCACCCCCGAACTGATCGAGTCCATGTTCTTCGACGCCCTCGGCGCCGAAACACCCGTTTCCAATACCATCTTCAAAGGGGTCCGATTATGATTGAACCGACGTTCAAGATGGAAGCATCGGAAGAATTGGTCCATCCGGGTCACCTGGCGTGCCAGGGATGCGGTGCCACCATCGCCATGCGCTATGTTTTGAAGGCCCTCGGGAAAAAGACGGTGGTGGTGATTCCCGCCTGCTGCTGGTCGATCATCGTGGGGCTGTTTCCCTCCTCGTGTCTGGATGTCCCCCTGATCCACACGGCTTTCGAGACGGCCGCCGCCGCGGCGACGGGCGTTCGGGCGGCGCTGGACGTGCAGGGGCAGGAAGATGTCAACGTCCTGGCTTGGGCGGGAGACGGCGGCACCTTCGACATCGGGTTCCAGGCCCTCTCCGGGGCGGCGGAGCGGAATGAAAACATCATCTACTGCTGCTACGACAACGAGGCCTACATGAACACGGGGATCCAGCGCTCCTCGGCCACGCCCGTGGGCGCGTGGACGACCACGACGCCGCAGGGCGGATTGGAAGACCGGCCGAAGAAGGACATCGTCCGGATCATGGCGGCGCACAGCATCCCCTACACGGCCACGGCCAACGTGGCCTTCCCCGACGATCTCTATCAAAAAATCAAAAAGGCCTCATCTTACAAGGGAATGAAGTTCATCCATATCCTCTCTCCGTGTCCCACCGGCTGGCGAATCCCCTCCTCCGAGTCGATCGAGGTGGCCCGCCTCGCCACCCTGTCGAACGTCTTTCCCCTTTATGAGGTGGAAAACGGCTCAAAATGGCGCGTAACCTATGTTCCACCCAAGAAGGTTCCCGTGGAGAAGTATCTCGAATCCCAGGCCCGTTTCCGACTGATGAGCGAAGAGGAGAAGAGACGAATCCAGAAAAGCGTCGATCGCTACTGGAAGGAGTTACTGGGGAGGGCAGAAGGGGGTTCGAAAAAATAGCTCTCCCATAGAGGCATGGTTGTTCCTATTTACTCTTTTGGGAATCCCATGATACCGTATTAGTCATCATGGGGCGAATCCATCTCTTAGACGATGCCGTCATTCACAAGATTGCGGCAGGGGAGGTTGTGCAACGTCCCGCCTCGGTCCTGAAAGAGCTCGTGGAGAATTCTGTTGACGCCGAGGCGCGCCATATCGTTGTGCGGTTCGAGAAGATGGGGAAACGCCTCCTCGAGGTGGAGGACGATGGAATCGGGATGTCACGGGCGGACGCCCTCTTGTGCGTGGAACGTCACGCCACGAGCAAGATAAGCACGGAGAAGGACCTTCTCCGTGTGACGACCATGGGGTTTCGCGGGGAGGCCCTTCCTAGCATTGCCGCCGTTTCTCGAATGGTCATTCGGACGCGGCAACGCGACGATGAAGTTGGAACAGAAATTGTTCTGGAGGGGGGCCGCATCAAAGAGGTCCGAGATTGTGGCATGTCATTCGGAACGGTGGTGAGCGTCCGACATCTTTTTTACAATACGCCGGCGCGGCGAAACTTTTTGAAATCCGATAGAACGGAGGGGTACCATCTTTTTCGGACTCTGTATGCATTAAGCTTGGTGCATTTACCTGTTCAAGTGGACGTGATCCAAGACGGAAAGCGGGGGCTCCACTTGCCTCCCGCAGAGGAGATCGAGGAGCGTCTCTCTCAGATATGGCCTGATATCTTGGAGCAGCCCATGACCTCCTTAGACAACCACTTTAAGGGAATGCGATTGTGGGGGCTTCTTTCTGTTCCCCCCTTTGTACATTCGAGAGGGAGAGGGATTTTTTTCTTTCTGAATAAGCGATGGATCACGGATCGAAGGATTTTGAGAGCCGTGTTGAGTGCGTACCATTCCGTGCTTCCCAAGGGAGTGGTTCCCGACGGGGTACTTCATTTGGACCTTCCTCCCAATCTGGTGGATGTAAACGTTCATCCATCGAAGTTCGAGGTGCGTCTTTCCCGAGAGTATGAGGTGTTAAGGTGGATTCAAAATACCATTGCCGCCGCCCTATCTATTCGTCCCAATCCCGTTGAAGCCTCCCTTGGGGAAGGGATCCCCGTGAAGATGCACCATCCGCCCTTTTCAAAAGGGAAGAAGCAGAGCGGTCAGTATTCCCATGAAACGCCTTCCGGTCTTTTTTCGAAGACGAGCCCACAAGTGTCAGAAACCGCGCCGGTACCGTATACAGGGAAAGGCTTTGACTCTGAGACTTTCCAGGAAAAAGAATCGGAATCTTTTCCTGGAGCTCTTCCAAATGATTTTACGATACTGGGTGTGGTGGCCAATACCTATGTGGTCGTTTCGTATTCAGAGGGGCTTTTCATCGTAGATAAACACGCGGCTCATGAACGAGTGATATTCGAACGTCTGAAACGAAGCTATGGAGATGCCTGTCCTTCCCAACGGTGTCTGCTTCCTTTGATCTTTTCCCTTGACGAAGGAGAAGAGGAGATCTTTCGGCTCTCTGGTTCCTTCCTTCGAAAAGTGGGAATAGTCCTGGAACCGTTTGGAGAAGGGAGTGTTCGAATTGTCTCCCTTCCTCCGTGGGTCCGTCAAGAGGAAGCCGTATCCCTCCTACGAGAACTCTTTCGGGAGTTCTCAGAAACGCCTACCATGGAGGCCCTCTCCGAACGTATGGACAGATTTTTGGCGACCATTGCCTGTCACCGGGCCTGCCGAGGGGACGACCATCTTTCGATTCCGGAGGCCTATGCCTTGTTGGATCAAATCGTTCGTGAACGGGTGCCCTTGGCCTGTCCCCATGGTCGCCCTTTTATCTATTTCTTGTCTCTGAAGGATCTGGAAAGGATCTTCAAAAGATAAAGTGAGAAATTCTCCCTTTTTCAATCGTGACGTGTCGAAACCGGTTTGGAAAGGGGATGGCCCTATTTTTCTGTCCCGGCCAGGGAGAGAGAGCCGACTAGAAGGGAGGGAGCGGCGGTAGATCCAAACCATCTTACGTCACTTCCTACCACCTCCACGTTTTTGAGCAGTTCGAAAAGGTTGCCCGATACGGCGACGCCGCGGACGGGATAGGTCAACTCTCCCTTTTCGATCCACTGTCCAGAGGCGCCAAGCGAAAATTCCCCCGTGATGGTATTGGCGGTGTGAAGCCCCATCAACTCCTGGATGTAGAAGCCTTTTGAGATGTCACGAATCATTTCCTTCAGCGAGACTTTTCCAGGATCGAGATAGAGGTTGGTGGTTCCGCACATGGGGGGGAGTGAGATTCCCCCTCGGATGGCGTTTGCCGTGCTGGTGGCTTTCATCTTTTTAGCGTAATAGTGGTCATACAAAAAACCCGCCACAACGCCGTGGTCGATCAACGTGGTTTTCTGTGCGGGTTCACCTTCCCCATCGAAAGGGGCGGCAGCCATTCCCTCTTCAAAGAGAAGTCCGTCGGAGAGGTTGAGGCAGGGGGAAAAGATTTCTTGTCCCTCTTTTCCTTTGAGCGTCGATTTACCCTTGTAAATGTTTTCTCCAGTGAAAGAGGAAGAAAGGAGTTGGACGATCTCCGCTACAACTTCCCGATCAAGGATGGTAGGAAATGTTCCTCCTGGAACAGGTTTGCCTCCCAGGCGGGTGATAGCCTTCTGAGCGGCGTTTTTTCCGATTTCCTCTGGCTGGATGTCGGCTAAAAAATGACTGCTGAACGACTCCCACCCAAACTCGGACATCCCGTTTTCCTCGGCTGTCAAAATGATGGTGGCAGAGACACCACTAGCCGTGTAAAAACGTTCAAGCTCGAAGGAGTTGAGGAGCCATACATGAGCCTGATGAAAGGAAAGTTGGGCGTTACGAATTTGCTTGATGCGGGAATCGTACTGGCGCGCCGCTGTTTCGATGGACAAAACCATCTCCTTCTTTTTTTCCGTCGCCAAGTCCACCAATGTGGAATCGTGGATAGCGAGAGTTGGATAAGGCGTAGAAGGATCGAGAAATTCGTAAGCGTCATCTTCGTCCGCGACTTCTAGGCCTTCCAAGGCTTTGTGAACCGTCTTTAATATGCTATCGCGATCCAATTGCGTCGTGTAGCTGAACCCCATCTTGTTGGCGGAAAGGATTCGGACGGCAATACCCTCCGTTGTCGCGATTTCATATCCGTCAATGGAATTATCTTTTGA
The DNA here is from genome assembly GCA_964577975.1 of uncultured Thermodesulfobacteriota bacterium. Lineage (GTDB taxonomy): Bacteria > Desulfobacterota > S145-22 > S145-22 > S145-22 > JAOZMY01. Next base: position 7,140 of record CAZOBB010000060.1, read on the forward strand.
TTCGATGATCTCGCTGTGCTTTTTTATGTAATAGATTTCATAGGGTTTGTCAGTAGTGGTTTGAACCGTTTCTTTCACATACGCCATCGTTTCTTCAGTTGGCCGGTTTACCACGAGGGATCCTCCTTGCAATCGGATTAAAGTCTATGCGATAGAATAATATACAAAGGGAGGGTATTGTCAATGGTAAGAAGAACAAAGGGAGAAATGTACAAATTTTTAGTATTTATTTGTACGGGGATTGTTTTGGCAGGGGTGGTTCAAACCCAAAATGCCTGGGGAAGATCCGAAGATCTTGCCTTCATGAGTGTTGTCAAACGAATCGCTGAGGGACCGGGTGTTTTTGATCACGGCAGCCGGAAGATATTTCCCCCCGCCTTTGCGGTCACAACCGATCTTTGTCCTTCCACTAAACCTTGGAATCGCTCCCTTTATGAAATGTTGGTCGCCCTTTCCGATAGGCTTCATAGGCCCTTTCCCGTGGGGATTGCCGTGAGCGGGCGCTGGATGGAGAGGTATCCGGAGGCGCTGGTACAACTGGTTCGATGGGATAAGCAGAAGAAGTTGGCGATAACGTGGCTCAATCATTCCGATACCCATCCCGTCAAGGGAGATTTCCTAGTCAATCCCTCCGTCGATTTTGACAAGGAAGTAAGGGTTCAGGAGAGGCGTATGCGAAAAGCGGGAATCTTCAACGCCCCTCTGTTTCGGTTTCCAGGCCTTAGGTACGATTTTACGCGGCTTCGCCAATTGTCTGAGATGGGGTACATGGCCGTTGGGGCGGATGCTTGGCTCGCGAAGGGGCAGCGGGTTCGTAATGGTTCGATCGTTCTCGTTCACGGAAATGGGAATGAAAAGTTTGGGGTGCGTCTTCTGAGAATCTTTCTGAAAAGGAAAGAGGCGGACATTCGTGCGGGAAAGCTTCGGGTTATGAGCCTGAAAGATCTCCTGGTGGTAAGTGCCCGAGAAGAACCGGATCTTCAATTCATCTCCTGGGTCCATCCGAAGTCGAGATGATACATTTCCAGGAACCGTTTCGCGGTGTCGTATTCGTGTCGGTACAGACGGCGTGATAGAAGGGAATCGTGAATCGCCTGATGGGCAGGGAAGTATTGGCTCATCAAACTGATGTAGGTGTGAGGAGAAATCTCTTCTGCGATAAAACGGAGAATCTCTCCCGTTTCTTCCACATGGCCGGGTAGCACGAGATGGCGGATGAGAAGACCTCTTACCGCGAGGCCTTCATTGTCGAGGATCAGATTGCCTACTTGGCGATGCATTTCTTTGACGGCTGATTTCGCGACGGCGAAATAGTCATCTGCGTGGGCATATCGACGCGCTGTTTCAGGGCGCGCGAACTTGATGTCCGGCATATAAACGTCGATAAGCCCCGCGAGGAGACGTAGGGTTTCAACGCGTTCGTATCCGGAGGTGTTATAGACAATGGGAATTTTTAACCCTTTTTGTCGGGCAAGAACGATGGCATGGGCGATTTGGGCGGTGTAATGGGTTGGCGTAACAAAGTTGATGTTATGGGCTCCCCTCGTTTGGAGATTCAACATCATTTCTGACAGATGTTTGACCGTGACGGGGGTTCCATTGCCGAAATGGCTGATAGGGTAGTTTTGACAAAAGATACACCTTAGGTTGCAGTGGGTCAAAAAGATGGTGCCCGAGCCCTTTAGCCCCGAGATGGGCGGTTCTTCCCCGTAATGGAGATTGTGGCTGGAAACCTCGGGAAGTTTCAGGGATTGGCACACGCCTTTCTCTCCGCCAAATCGCCATGCGCCACACTCGCGAGGGCAGATTTTACACCTCTTCGTCAGGCGATAAAGGGCTCTTAGGCGGGGAGTATTTCTCATATATCCAGGAGATGTAAGATGTCGGACACGTTGATTTCCAACATCTTGGCGCTTGCGAGGATTCTGCGCGCATTTCTCTCGATTGCTTGAACCCCTTCCCCGAGTTCTTGAAGACGTGTGGCGGCGTGGATGATTTTCTTGATTTCCCGATCTAACTCTTGAAGCTTTTCCGTTGGTATCTCCATATCATTCATTCCTTTTTCTCAAATCCTTGAAACGTCTTGCCTTGACTTCGTATCTAGGAAGACTTCCATAGGGATGAACTTCGATCTTATACCCCAGGTTTGTTTTCAAACGGAGTTGATCCTTCAGTCTTGCCAAGATGTCTTCTTTCTGTCCCAAGGCCTCTTCTACGATTTCTATCTTCAAGGTGATTTCATCCATATCTCCCCGTTTGGAGACGACGACTTCGTAATCGTTTCCCAACTCGGGGATTCCTCGGACGACTTCCTCGATGGCGGTAGGGGCAAGGAGAACCCCCTTGACCTTGGTGATGTCGTCCGCCCGACCAATCACCCCGCCCTTGATGAGGCGGAAAGACCGTCCACACTCGCAAGGATCCTTCGCCCATTGAATAACATCTTTGGAATCGAATCGAATACAGGGTTGGGCGATGCGGTCGAAAGCGGTAATAACCATCTTTCCGGGACGTTCCGGTTCCGTGATGATCTCGCCCGTTTCAATATCCTCGATCTCCACAAGAAACAGGGCCTCATTGACATGGAGACCACCCGGCTGTTCCAGGCACTCGTAGCTCCATGCCCCAATTTCCGTGGCACCGATGTGATCGTACACTTTGGCGCCCCATGCCTCTTCGATTCTCCTTTTTGTTGTGGGAATGCTGGCGCCTGGTTCCCCCGCGCACGTGATTCGTCGGATTTGAAGGTCCTTGGATGGGTCGATCCCAAGTTTTTGCTTTGCCGTGTCGGCCATGCCGAGAACATAGGTGGGGGTGGCCATGAAGGCCGTGGCGCGAAGCTCTTGCATCTTGAGAACACGGGCTTCAGTGTTCAAGACGCCGCCGGGGACGACCTCGCAGCCGATCTTTTCGCAGGCGTAGTGTCCCGCCCAGAAGGCAACAAATATGTTGTAGCCAAAAGGAATGAAAACCCGATCCGTGTTTCGGTAACCTTGGGCATAAAGGATATAGGACCATGCTTCTGCCCACCACTCCCAATCCTGCCATGTGTCTGGCTGATAAACAGGTTGACCCGTGGTGCCGCTCGTTTGGCGGAACTCCGTGACTTCCTCGAGAGGCACGCAGAGTGCGTCTCCATAGGGGAAGGGGTCTTTGAGTTGGATGTCACGCATCATTGCCTTTTCTACCTTTGGCACCTTTCGGATATCTTCAAAGCTTTGAATATCATCAGGGGTGATCCCAGCTTTGTCGTAGAGTCTGCGGTGAAATTTGGAGTGATCGTAGGCCCATCGGAAGATGCGTTTGAACTTTTCTAATTGGAGATGTTCCAGGCGCTCAAGGGGGAGGGTTTCTAAGAAGGGGTTCCAATAGATTTGTGAGGGTTCCATAATCGTTCCTTTTGGGTTTATGCGTTGGTTCTAAATATCGTTGATGAACCTTGCTCCTTGTTTATTCATATCTCGTTTCGGCATCGGTGTGTTGAAAATACTTCTTTCAGAAGGAACAAGTCAAGGGGATGGGTGGGGCGGTATTGCAATACAAAAAAACTTATAATATAATTAGTTTTACTTATGATTAGAAATAAAAAGATTGTGGGAAATATTGGTTTCATTGAATGATTCGATTTAATCTCAACCAACTGAAGGTCTTTTATTTAGCGGCAAAATACCGGAATTTCACAACGGCTGCGCAACTCTTGAACGTTACCCAGCCAGCGGTGAGCTTGCAGATTAAATCTATTGAGAAATTTTATGGCATTCGACTTTTCGATAAGGTGGGACGTCAGCTTGTCCTGACGGATGCGGGGGAAATCCTCTATGAGTACGCGGAAAAGATTTTTGGATTGACTTCAGAGATGGTTCAAACGCTGAATGATTTAAAAGATTTGAAACATGGCACCCTCCGGATCGGGACAACGGCCACGTTTGCCCATCATTTTATGCCGGAACTGATAGCCAGCTATCAAAAGTTTTATCCGGAAATCCGGATTATCCTTTATGAGGGAAGCTCGGTTGATATTGTACAGACGGTTCTCGACGGTAGAAACGAATTGGGGATTTTGGGCCGCCTTCCTTATCCGAGAGGAATTAAGTGGATGCCCCTGATGGAACAGGAATTGTGGTTGGTTTCCTCTCCGACCTACCCAAATGCGGAAAAGAATGTGAGAGGCATCTCCATTCAACAACTGGCGGAATATCCCCTCATCTTCAGGGAAATGGGATCGAGCATCCGATATGTGGTTACCGATTTCTGCAATCTTCACCATGTAGTCCCGTCCGTCAGGATCGAATCCGGGAGCCTGGCATTCATCAAAGATCTAGTAATCCAGGGTTATGGCCTTTCGTTTTTTATTAAAGCGGCGGTATTGGAGGAGATAAAGGAGGGGAAGTTAATTGCTATTCCAATTTTGGAAGGAAACCCAAAATTAAATATCGATATTGTATATCGCCGCAATGCCCATTTTTCCCACGCCGCAAAGGCCTTTCTCGATTTGTTGAATGTGGAGAAGAAGGATGGAACACTAGGTGACCCTAAGCCATTCTTTGAGCGTGGAGGGATTGCCCGTTCTTGATTTAGGCGTATCTTTTTTCGTTCTTGTTTCGTGAAATAGGGTGTGCTAGAAAGGCTCAGGATGAATTTTACCGACAGGGAAAAGGAGTAAGGACATGGCGGTATCTCAAGAACTGCTCGATATTCTGGTTTGCCCCAAATGTAAAGGAGATATCCATTTGAACGAAAAGGAGGATGGATTGATTTGTGAGGCCTGCCAGTTGTTGTACCGAATTGAGGACGATATTCCCATTATGTTGATCGACGAGGCAATTCCACTCTCCCAGCTCAAGGATACCGAGGATTGAAGAAGGGTTTGGATTACCTCGTCTATATGTTCGTGAGGGCGGTGGCGGGGTTTTTTCAAATCTTGCCGGAAGGTATGGCTCGTCGCGTGGGAGCCGGAATGGGATACGTGGCCTATGCGGTCGATCTCAAACATCGAAAGATTGCCCTCGATAATTTGAAGCTCGCGTTTGGTGATGCTTGCCCCGACGCAAAACGGCGGGCGATTGCCCGGCAAAACTTTGTCAACCTTGCCACGAATTTTGTTGCCTTTTGTCGGATTCCGCTGCTTACGGAAAATGCCATATCTCGAAAGATAAGGATTCACGGAAAAGGATATGTGGAAGAGGCGAGAAAAGAGGGAAAAGGGATTATTTTTTTTCTCTCTCATCTAGGGAATTGGGAAATCCTCGCGACGGCACAGCTCGTGTGGGAGTATCCCCTTTACGCCGTAGGGAAACCGATCCGCAATCCCTATTTGGATCGATGGATCCGCGGTATTCGAGAGCGTTTCGGGCTCAAGCTCGTCTCGAGCAAAGGGGCGGCGAAAACCTTGCTTCGGTTGCTTCGGGAAAACCAAATGGTGGCAATTCTAGCGGATCAGCGAGCGAGGCGCCGAGAGGCGGTGACGATAGATTTTTTTGGCCAGCCGGCTCCCACTTTACCCACGCCGGCGTTTTTTGCCTTGAGGACGGGAGCGGCCGTGATTCCCCTTACCTATACATGGGAGGAGGGGGTGTACCATATTACCCTACATCCCCCTTTTGACATTGTACGAACGGGGGATTTGCGGCAAGATATCGTGGAAAACACTCAGCGATTCCACCGGTTTCTGGAAGATGAGATTCGGAAGGACCCGGCGAAATGGTTTTGGGTTCATCGAAGGTGGAAGCGGAAAGAAGGGCGCAAACGTCGACATAGGAAGGCTATGTCTGAGGGGAATAGATAAAAAGGAAAGATTATTTACACCCTTTTTACCTTGGGGTATGATACATAGCCATAGGAAGGAGGATACGGATGAAGGTCAGTCGTGTGAACCAGATGCGGGCGATGGATCGGAAGGCCATAGAACAATATGGGATCATTGAAGATCTTCTCATGGAAAATGCTGGCCATGCCGTTTACTATATGATTTTGGAATCCTTTCCTTCCATACGTGACAAGGAATTTACCATCTTTTGTGGGCTAGGAAACAATGGAGGGGATGGCCTAGTGGTGGCGCGGAAGCTCCATTCGAATGGAGTCCACGTGCGAGTCTTCCTTTTAGGTGATCCTGACAAATACAAGGGATCGGCGCGGAGGAATTACGAAATTGTCCAACGCCTATCCATTCCCTTAAAGCGGGTGACCAAAAGTAGCGAGGTGTCCTATGCACTGGCCCATTGTGACGCCGTTGTGGATGCCATGCTGGGAACGGGGCTTTCCCGGCCGGTTGAAGGGCTGTATAGAGATGTCGTGGAGGCTATCAATCGTTCGGGGAAAACCGTCTTTAGCGTGGATATCCCGTCGGGCGTAAATGGTGACACGGCAGGGATCATGGGTGTGGCGGTGAAGGCATTTGCCACGGCAACCTTTGGCCTTCCAAAAATCGGGAACCTCCTCTATCCAGGTTTTGAGTATGGAGGAAAGCTTTACGTCACCCACATCTCTTTCCCTCCCGCCATATACGAAGATGATGAGGTGAAGGTAGAAACGGGCATTCCCGCCCCTATCGTGCCGAGGACTCCCGACTCTCATAAGGGGGATTACGGGAAGGTACTGTTTGTCTCGGGCGCCTCCAATTACCTGGGTGCCCCTCAGTTTTCGGCGCTTTCTTTCCTCAAAGCGGGAGGTGGGCTTTCCTATTTGGCCACCCCGAAGGGTACGGCGCCTTTTTTGGGAAGCCGGGCGAGGGAGCTCGTCCTCTTTCCCCTGTGGGAAACCGATGGGGGAAGCGTCTCTCTGAAAAATCTTGAAGGCCTTCGAAGCCTTTGCGAGCAAATGGATATGGTTGTCATGGGGCCTGGCCTTTCCCTTCATGAAGAAACACAAGAGCTTGTCCGATCCCTTGCTGCCGAGATTCCTGTTCCCCTTCTTCTGGATGGGGATGGCATTACGGCGGTGGCCAAAGATGTTGACACGCTGAGGCGTCGTAAGGCCCCAACGATTCTCACGCCTCATCCCGGAGAGATGGCAAGATTGACGGGAAGGGCGGTGGAGGAGATCAGGAAAAACCGTCTTGAGGTTTTGATGGAGACAACCCAGTCATTGAAAGCTACGATCGTGTTGAAGGGGGCCCATTCCCTGATTGGATTCCCCGACGGTAGGGTCTGGATTAATCTTACGGGAAATGCCGGTATGGCCACGGCTGGATCGGGTGATGTGTTGACGGGAGTAATCGCGGCCATGATGTGTCGACAGGTTGAGGAAGGGGAGGCCATTAAAACGGGGGTCTTTCTCCATGGATTGGCGGGGGATTTAGCGGCGGAAACGGTGGGGGAAGATGGAATGACGGCCGAAGATATCCTCAATGCCTTGCCTGACGCCATCCAAGCGTATCGGAACGAACATGAGAAGTTAAGGCAAACCTTCTATGGTAAGATAAAGGTGGTGTGAAATGGGAAGGATGAAGGCATGGATCTTGGAACACCAGGCACCCATTGGAATGAAACCCTTGGAGAAAACGGACGTGGAGATCCCCGAGCCGGGGAGGGGGGAGATCCGGATCAAAGTGATTGTGTGCGGTGTGTGCCGAACGGATATCCACATCGCCGAAGGGGACCTTCCCTTGAAAAAAGTCCCTCTCGTGTTGGGGCATGAAGTCGTGGGAATCGTGGATAAGGTGGGAGAAGGGGTTTCCCGTTTCAAACCTGGGGTTCGTGTGGGTGTCGCGTGGCTCAACTCGGCTTGCGGGAAATGTAAATTCTGCCGTTCAGGCCGTGAAAATCTTTGCTTGGAGGCGAAATTTACGGGATGGGATAAAGACGGGGGCTTCGCTGGATATACGACTGTCCATGAAGATTTTGCCTTTGCTCTTGGGGATAAACTTTCGTTCGAGGCGTTGGCTCCCATGATGTGCCCGGGGATCGCGGGTTATCGGAGCTATCGTTTGACGGGTGTAGCCACGGGGGAGGTTCTCGGTTTGTATGGCTATGGTCCCACGGCATCTTATGTGCTTCAGATAGCTCACGCCAAAGGGGTGGAGGTGTGTGTGGTTACCCGGAGTGAGAAAAATCGACAAGCGGCCAGAGAAATGGGAGCCGATTGGGTAGGGGATCCTACCGCCTCTCTTCCGAAAAAACTAGATGCGGCTATTATTTTTCCCCCTGTCGGCGAGATGGTTGAAAACGTCTTGGGAAATCTAGAAAGGGGCGGGCGTTTGGTGCTTTCACCCGTGACCATGACTCCCATCACGATTAAGGATTACAACCATATCTGGATGGAGCGTTCCATTATCAGTCTCGCCAATATCTCTCGCAAGGATGGTGAGGAATTCCTCAGAATGGCCCAGGAAGAGGGGTTTGAGTCCCGTTACGAGACTTTTGGATTTGATGATCTTCCCGGCGTGATGATTCGGGTAAAAGAAGGGAAGATCGAAGGGAATGCCGTTATTTGGGTCGATTGACGGCTCTTGCCATCACAGGAACGCATGGCTATAGTAGAATAAAAAAGGGAGGATTAGGATGCATCTTGAACGTTGGTTGAGGCTTATTGCCGGAGTCGTGGTTTTGGGGTCCGTGATCCTTGGATTTGCCCATAGTCATTATTGGTTTTATTTTACAGGATTCGTGGGGCTGAATCTTCTTCAATCGGCATTTACGAACTTCTGTCCCATGATGGTTGTCCTTAGGAAACTTGGCGTTCGGGAGTGCAAATGAAACAGGATGGAGAAGAGGGGATTCCCCAGTTCCACGTTGCCACACCGAAAGAAGTCCGCGAGGGGAAGACGACGGACATCTATTTCGTGAGAACGAAGGAAATTCTGGAGAAGAAAGGCCTTGACCGACGTGTCAAGGCCGAATTTATAGCAAAAGGGTTTCACGATGATTGGCCGTGGGCCGTGTTTGCCGGTTTGGAAGAGATTCTTTCCCTGGTTAAGGGTTTGCCTTTGACGATTCGAGCGGTTCCTGAAGGGACGATTTTCAAGCCCTTTCAACCGGTAATGGAGATAGAGGGGAATTACAAGGATTTCTGCCTGTTGGAAACGGCGATTCTGGGTTTGATGTGCCAGTCTACGGGAGTAGCCACCAAGGCGGCGCGGTGTAAGAAGGCGGCGGAGAAACGGTCGGTTTTGAGTTTCGGGGCTCGGCGGGTTCATCCCTTGTTGACACCGATGATCGACCGGAGTGCCTTTATTGGCGGCTGTGACGGTATTTCGGCCTTGAAGGGGGCCGAGCTTCTTGGCATTGAACCTACGGGGACGATGCCGCACGCGCTGATCCTGTTGATGGGTGACACGGTCGAGGCGGCGGTCGCCTTCGATGAGATCGTGGATGAAAAGGTGGCGCGTGTCGTTCTCATCGACACCTTCAACGATGAAAAGTTTGAAGCCATTCGGTTGGCTAATGCCTTGAAAGAGAGGCTTTACGCCATTCGGCTTGACACTCCTTCCTCACGACGGGGGAATCTTAAGCACATGATTGAGGAGATTCGCTGGGAGTTGGATATCCGAGGGTTTTCCCATGTGAAAATCTTCGTGAGCGGTGGAATGAATGAGTACAAGATTCAGCAACTTAATCCCTATGTGGATGCCTACGGGGTGGGAACCGCCATAAGTAATGCCCCTGTGGTTGATTTTTCGATGGACATCATCGAGATTGAAGGGCATCCCATTGCCAAAAAAGGGAAAATGTCGGGAAGCAAGCGTGTGTATCGGTGTCTTTCATGTTTTAAAACCTACGTGACCTATGGGGAAATGGGGAACGTCTGTGAGTGCGGGGGAAAATTGGAAACCCTTCTCAACCCCGTCTTGGCGCGTGGAAACGTCGTTACTGCCTTACCGCACCCCAGAGATATTCGTTCCTACGTCTTATCGCAGTTGGAGCACTTTTCTCTATAGGTTGGTCTCACCAAAAGCTTCGCAGGGAAAATATCAGGGCCTCCGTATGGCTGGAAGGCCCCCCGATAAGGAGGGTGCGGCCGTTCATGAGACGAGCCGTGGTTCCGAAAGTGGAGCGGCCGTTTTGCGTAATATGGATCTGGACGTTCACCCATTGGGTGGAGACGTGGGTTATTTTTATTGTGCATTGTTTTTTTCCGGGAAGTGAGATCGACGCAGATTGGCCTTCGGATAGGGCAATCTGGTTTGCGTTGATGAGTTTATAGGACTGGTAGTTGAAAATAGTTCCCAAGTCCCGGTAGATATCCCTTAGACGAGGATCCATATTTCCTTTGCGGTGGCTGGCGGCGATGATTCTCCATTCAAGGCGAACGGTTGCGGCATTCCCTGGCTGGACGGTCAGCCAGCATGAGAAGGCGAGAAAGAGGAGCGACATTGTAAATTTGGGTAAAAAAGGATATTTCATGTCATGTGGCCTCCTGATCTTCCGAGTGAGGTACAATCCAAATAAGGGTCGTGTCTTTGCGTTCGGACTGAAAAATCATCACGGTATTTGGTGATTCGATTTGTTCGATGATAATTCCCTGTTCTTTGAGAGGGTTTCGTTTGCCAAGAGGCAAGAAAAGGCTCAATCCCAACGCGATGAGGCAGATGGCGAATGCAATAGCGGGAGCTGGACGAATGCTCAGCGTTTTTATCTTGGCCCACCACTTTTTGGGTGTTGGGAATGTGATAACCTCAGCAGATTGAATCGGTTGAACTCTTTCCTCAATCGCGGCGAGAATCTCTTCTGTAGAGAGGGGGACTTCTTTGGGAATGAGGGCGGAGATTCGCTGCCGACGTTCTTCGCGTTTTTGTTCAAGGGCACTTCGACACCCTGCGCATACCTTCAAATGGTTTTCAAGTGAGAGGCGGTTTTCTGTGGGGAGTTCCCCATCAATGTAACGGTCGAGTTCCTTTTGGATTTTTCGGCATCGTTTCATGAAACTTTCTCCCAATATGGAGCAAGGAATTTTTGCATTTTCTTGCGCGCGTAGTGAAGACGGGACATGACGGTTCCTGTTGAACACGCCATCGTGTTCGCGATTTCCTGATAAGAGAGACCTTCGATTTCTCTGAGGACGAGAGTAGAGCGGTGCTCTGGGGAGAGTTTCATAAAGGCTTCTTTGATCTTTTGCCTCATTTCGTCCAGGTAGGTTTTTTCGAAAGGGGATGGCTGGTGTGATGAGATAGAGGAGTTTTCCTTTTTCAGATGCTCATATCCCACACCTTCCTCCAATTTAACTGATGACCGTCCTTTTCGTTTCCTCAGCATGTCGATACTCGCATTCACTGTGATTCTATAGATCCAGGTGGAGAAACGCGCCTCTCCTTTGAACGAATCTCTTTTTTCGAAAACCTTCAGAAAGACCTCCTGGGTGATGTCTTTTGCATCCTCCATGTTTTGGACGATGCCATAGGCGGTTTGGAATACCCTTTCACGGTATGTTTCCACCACTTCCTGAAACTCGTCTTGTAATTTTCTTTTAGCCGCATATCCGTGAGTGGGTAACATTTTCTCCTTCTCAAGCTTTAGACGCATACCTTTGGTAAATTATTCAATAGCACGATATACCCCTTCAATATTAAATCTATTTTTCTCAGGAGGCAAGGAAAATCTCAGCTGTTATACGATCTATTACCGCCAGTGGCCAGGTATCCAGCCACGGCAGGACCAGTGTCCCGGCACCCATACCCGAACATGCCGGTGTGCGGGAGGTGGCGTACAACATGGTCTTACCACGGTAGTGCAGGAGACGAGAAAAAAGGAAAGACACACCAATGTGACGACAATCAGCCATGCAATGAGAAGTTTCATCATATAAATTCCCTCCTTTGAAATCCTCAATAGAATGACCCGAAAAGAAGGTAAAAGGTTTAAAGTTTATTTTTTCGTGTAGTTTGTTGGTCCCGAAGGGGAGGTTTCAGCATTGCGCCAAACTGGCATTTGTATGTGGAGAAATACCGCAAACACCTTTCGTGACGACGAGGTGAAACCCGACAGAGATGGTCAAGGCCCATTCCATAGGATGATGGTGACGAAGAGGTAGTTCCGGAAGAGAACGGAAATACATATATTATTCTTTTTGACCTTTGGGGGCAAGGAGGTTTGGGTGGCAGGAGGAGGAATATAACGTGTCTCGAAGACAAGACAGTGCGTGGAGAAATGCGCCTCGGTTAGGGTTATATCCAGCCGCAGACAAGAAGGCTGCGAACATCGGTGGAGGGAGGCTTTATCGTAAAAGATAGGGAAGAGAGAGACTTCTTGGCCATAAAGTATCCGGGATTCCCATGGAATGGGGGGGGGAGGATTAAGACCAAAACATACAAAAGTGAGAATGAAGCGAAGAAATGTTTCATGGGACTTGGGCAACCAGTAGTGATACCCCCTATGGCTAGGAGAGTGAATTTTTCGAGGGAATGGAAGACCCTTTGGTATTTGTGTTGGTAAGAATAGAGAAATGGTTTTGTTGTTGAAAAATTTGCGTCGTGTGATATATTTTTGTATAAGATTAAACTGTGGTAAGATGTAGGTTAGGCAAAAGTGTTTCAAACCAACCAATTATGAGGGAGGCGTGTTATGAAGGCATTGAACGGCAAGATTCTTAGGATCAACCTGACAACGGGAAAGATTTCAAAGGAACCCATAGAGGAGTCGCTTGCTCGCAATTACCTTGGAGGGCGAGGGTTGGCTTCGAAGATACTGTACGATGAGCTTCCCGCGGGAACGGATCCTCTCAGCCCTGAGAACAAGTTGATTTTTGCGGCGGGACCATTGACGGGAACCTCGGCTCCCACGGGTGGCCGTTATATGGTCGTTACGAAAGGGCCACTGAACGGGGCCATTGCCTCCTCCAACTCTGGTGGTTTTTTCGGGAAAGAATTCAAGACCGCGGGATACGACCTGATCATATTCGAAGGAAAGGCAGAGAAGCCCGTTTACGTCTGGATCAAAGATGATGAGGTCGAGATCCGGGACGCCTCTGATCTTTGGGGTAAGAACACCCATGAGACGACCGATATTTTGATGGAAAGAGTCGGAGACAACAAGGCGAAAGTGGCATGTATCGGTCCGGCGGGTGAAAGGCTTTCTTTGATTGCGTGTATTATCAACGACAAGCACCGGGCGGCGGGAAGGACCGGAGTTGGAGCCGTTATGGGTTCCAAAAACCTCAAAGCGGTTGTTGTGCGTGGGACAGGGAAGGTTGAATTGGCGAATGCTGATAAATTTCGAGAGGCTCAAAAGGCTTCCATGGGAAAGATTCGAGAAAACCCGACTACCAGCCAGGGATTGCCTGCCTATGGAACTGCCGTATTGGTCAATATCATCAATGAAAATGGCCTCTTGCCAACAAGAAACTTTCAGTCAGGTGTGTTTGAAGGTGCATCTAAAATCAGTGGAGAGACACTGGCGGATACCTATTTGACGAAAAATACCCATTGTTTTGCGTGTCCCATCGGCTGTGGGCGTGCCACGAAAATCAACGGCCGAGAAGGGGAAGGGCCCGAGTATGAAGTCGCGTGGTCTTTTGGGGCCGACTGCGGCGTCGATGACCTGAAGGCCATTATTGAGGCCAATTATCTCTGCAACGAGTTGGGATTGGATGGTATTTCCGCGGGGGCAACCATTGCTGCCGCCATGGAACTTTATGAGCGTGGTTATATTCCCAAAGAAGATCTCGATGGGCCGGAATTGAAATTCGGTAGTGCGGAAGCCATCGTGGAGTACACGCGAAAAATGGGGCTTCGTGAAGGATTCGGGGACAAACTGGCGGAAGGTTCTTATCGATTGGCGTCGGCATACGGGCATCCGGAACTTTCCATGTCGGTCAAAAAGCAGGAATTGCCCGCCTATGATCCTCGAGGGGCGCAAGGACACGGGCTTGAATATGCCACTTCCAATCGGGGTGGTTGTCACGTGCGGGGTTACATGATTTCTCCGGAGATCCTTGGTGCACCGGAAAAGATTGATCCTCAAGTGCTTGAAGGAAAGCCGACCTGGGTGAAGACGTTTCAGGATTTGACGGCTTTCATTGATGCCAGCGGCCTTTGCCTCTTTACCTCATTCGCGTTGGGAGCCGATGAGTACGGTGCCATGACAGCGGCCGCAACAGGGTGGGATATCGATGGAAACGAGGTTCTGAAAATAGGTGAGAGGATTTGGAATTTGGAGCGGCTTTTCAATCTGCGTGAAGGTTTTGACAAGGATGATGACACCCTGCCGGAACGCCTTCTCAAGGAGCCCATGCCGGAGGGTCCCAATAAAGGGACGGTTCATAAGCTGGGTGAGCTCCTACCGGAATATTACAAAATTCGCGGATGGGACGAAAACGGCGTGCCAACGGAGGAAAAAAAGAAAGAATTGGGACTATAGGAATCCTCTGAAACGGTCGTACAAAAAGGGGGGGGAAATCCCCCCCCTTTTTTGTGGGGTCCTTGACATATAGGGAGAAATAATATATTCATTTCATGAAATGAAAAATAGTAAGTCCTTGGTATCACAGGATGAACAAAAACACCTTGAGATTCTGAGTCTCATTGAAAAGGATGGAATGATCACGCAGCAGGAGATTGCGGATCATTTGGGGGTGGCCATTGGACTTGTCAATTCGTTTGTCAAGCGTATGGTACGACGAGGATATATTCGAATCAAGCGCGTGCCGAAACGGCGGTATCTCTATATGTTGACGCCGAAAGGGGTGGCGGAGAAAGGACGTCTCACGATACGGTTCATACAAGATTCCCTCAAACTTTATCGGGACTATCGGGTGAAATGTAAAAACATTTTCCGAAGCCTCTTGGAAGAGGGGATAACAGCGGTCCATTTGATCGGAACGGAAGAGTTGGCGGAGATCGCCTATCTGTCTCTTCAGGAAGTGGGAGTTGAGGTTTTGGGGGTTTATGCCGCGGAAGAGGGCCGAGTGGGAAAAAAGTTTTTTGGAAAGAACGTCCAGTCGATGGATGCCTTACCCCAAGATGGGGTCGTCATTATGGCGGATCTCCTTTATCCGGGAAATGGGAAGGAGAATTTTGACGGTCGTTGGATCGACTTGAGGGAATAGGAATGGCCGTAGAACTCGATCGGGATCGATGGTATCTTTTGAAGACCAAACCGAGGGGAGAAGAGAGGGTTCTGCACCATCTGAGATCGGCGGATTATTCCTATCTTTTCCCTACCTTTTGGAAGACCTCGGTATTTGGACGTAGGAGGGAAAAGCGACCTCTTTTCCCAGGCTATGTGTTTGTGCGGGCGTCTTTGAAAAGGGATTACCATACACTCCGCTATACCCGGGGAGTTTCTGGTTTCGTAAAGTTTGGGGATTTGCCACTTCCCGTGCCGGATGCGATTATCGGAGAATTGAAGAGAAGGATTCGAGAGGATGGAACGGTTCGAATGATGTCAAAACCCCTCAAAAAGGGTGAGGTGGTCACCATATCGGAGGGGCCCCTTGCCGGTTTTGAGGGGGTTTTTGTCGAGTCCCTGAATGATGGAGAGCGGGTGGCGCTTCTCCTGAAGGGACTGAATGGCGTAAGGGTGGAGATAAACAGGCTTTTTGTCTCCACCGTAACGTAACGTGTCTAAAACGGTCAAGTTGTCGTCCTTTTGTCGGGAATCTCTGCCCCGAAATGGCGGTAGCTTACGCCTTTTTCAAGGAGGAGTCGTGTGGTATCGGTCGCTGTAATCGGAGGAGGCTATTGGGGGAAGAACCTCATTCGTAATTTCGCTTCCCTCGGTGTTTTGAACGTTGTTTGTGATACGGATGTTGGAGTTCGACGCCAGTTTGAAGAAAAGTATCGCGTGAGGAGTGTGGGAACCGTCGACGAGCTGTGTAAGATCCCAGGTGTGGATGCGTGGGTGATTGCTACTCCTGCGGCGACGCATTTCGCACTGGCAAAACGTGGTATTGAGAATGGAAAATCGGTGTTTGTTGAAAAGCCCCTGGCGATGTCGTTGAGCGAGGCGGAGGAACTGATCCGCTTGGCAAAAGAGCGAAAAGTGGTGCTTATGGTGGGGCACTTGTTACAGTATCACCCAGCCGTCGTGGAATTGAAGAAATTGATCAACGAAGGGGAGCTGGGGCGTATTCGTTATCTCTATTCAAATCGACTAAATATGGGAAAAATTAGGACGGAGGAGAATATTTTGTGGAGCTTTGCTCCCCACGATATTTCTGTCATGATTTCCCTTCTGGAAGAATTGCCAGTATCCGTGGCGGCGTCGGGGGGAACTTATCTCCAACCTAATGTTGCCGATGTGACTCTTACCACATTGGAATTTCCTGGAGGTGTAAGAGGGCATATTTTTGTGTCGTGGTTGCACCCTTTCAAGGAACAGAAACTTGTGGTGGTTGGGGATCAAAAGATGGCGGTGTTTGATGATATGTCACAGGACAAGTTGAGGCTTTATCCTCATTCCATCTTGTGGCGTCGTCGGATTCCGGAAGCACGGAAGGCGGAACCCGTGATCGTTGCTGTTCCTTCTGATGAACCCTTGAAGCTGGAATGTCAACATTTCCTCGCATGTGTTCAAGAGGGAAAGACGCCGAGAACCAATGGGATGGAGGGTTTGAGGGTGTTGAGGGTTCTCGATGCGTGTCAGCGATCTCTGGATGCGAAGGGAGAGAGGGTTTTATTGGGAATGGAGACAGATGGTAGGGGCACTCTACCTTATTTCGTGCACTCGACCGCGGTGATCGATTCCAATGTCGTGATCGGAGAAAAAACACGTATTTGGCATTTTTCTCACGTCTTGTCGGGATCAAGGCTAGGGCAGAATTGCCGGGTGGGTCAAAACGTCGTGATAGGGCCAAACGTAACGATTGGAAACAATGTGAAGATTCAAAACAATGTCTCTGTCTATGAGGGGGTTACCCTGGAAGATGACGTGTTTTGTGGCCCTTCCATGGTTTTCACGAATGTCATCAATCCCCGAAGCGAGATTCCCCGGATGCACGAGAAGAGGGAAACCCTTGTCCGAAAGGGGGCGACGCTTGGGGCGAATTGCACCATCGTCTGCGGACACACGATCGGGCGATATGCCTTTATCGGGGCCGGCGCGGTGGTGACGAAGGATGTGCCCGATTACGCCCTCATCCTGGGGAATCCAGGAAGGATTACCGGCTGGATGTGCCGCTGCGGCATCCGCCTGGAGGAGAAGGAAAGCTTTCGGTGGGTGTGTCCGGAGTGTGGGAGGGAGTACGAAAAGGTCGAGGAAGGCCTTGTGGAACTAAGTCGTTCGAGCGTTACGGTGTAAGGTGAAAAAAGTTCTCGTTATTTCATTCTATTTTCCTCCTGTCATGACGGCAGGGTCCGTTCGAATGGGGAAGTTCGTTAAATATCTTCCCCTCTTTGGGTGGGATCCTGTTGTCCTGACCGTGGAGCCGAAAAAGAATATCGCAAAGGGGATTCCTCTGGAGACCGAATCTTTCAAAGTTGTTCGCACCCCCTATCGTGATCCCGTGGGGATTTTTTCAACTCCACCGCCCGTTGGAGAGGGAGATAAGGGCGGTTTTTCCAAAGGAAAAAGCGGCTACCATTTTGTTAAGAGAACACTGAAGCGCATTTCTCCCTTTACGATCCAACGGATGCCGGATCGGATGCTGGGGTGGTATCCTTACGCGGTCAAAGCCGGAAAGAAGATCCTGGAATGGGACGGGATTGATGCCGTTTTCAGCTCCCACCCCTCTCCCGTGAATCACCTCGTCGCCGCGGAATTGAGTGGAAGAACCGGGGTTCCCTGGGTGGCCGACTACCGGGATCTCTGGACGGGCAGCACCTTGCGGCCCTATCCTGGCCGGCTAGAGGCGGTGGAAAGGCGTTATGAACGAAAGGTCTTGAAACGCGCCGGTGCCCTTACCACCGTTTCGGACACGCTGAGAGACTATCTGGCGGATCTTCACGGGAAACCAGTGGAGGTTATCTACAACGGATTCGATCCGGAGGATTTCGAAAGAGAGGCCAAGAAAGAGGATGTGAAGAGGTTTACCGTGATCTACAGCGGGACGTTATATACCTTGAAGCAGTCCCCCGTTCCGTTGTTTGAGGCCTTGAAGCGATTACGGGAAAAGGGAATCATCTCGGAAGAAAATTTCCGTGTCCGTTTTATCGGTGTGCAGGAACCCCCTTTTCGCGACTTGGTGAATGAGTACGGGCTTGAAACCCTCGTGGTGTCCGAGCCCTTTCAACCGTATGAAGAAAACGTGGCGACACTCAAGGGCGCGGACGCCCTCCTTTTCTTTTCATGGAACGAGGGGGAGATGGAGGGAAATCCCACCAGCAAAATCTTCCAGTATGCCGGCGCGGGAAGACCCATCCTGGTTGTCGGGAAGGGAAATCCCTTTGTCGTTGAGTTCGTGAAAGAGACTTCTACGGGAGAAATAGGCGGCCAGTCCCAAGAGATTATGAGGATTCTAACCCGATGGATGGAGGCATTCACGCGTGACGGTAACGTGGGGTATTCCCCGGACAGAAAAGGCCTCGAACGTTACGATCGCAAAGTTCAGACGAGACAACTTGCTGGAATCTTGAATAAAGTGGTGATGTGATCTTGAAGTGAGAAAACGCCTTCTCCTTTTAACCCTTTGGTTCCCTTATGGCGGCGGTGAATCCTTTTTGGAAACGGAGTTGCCGTATCTAGTGGAGCAATTCGATGTTGAGATCATTCCCTGTTTGCCTCGGGTGACTCATCTCACGCGTCGCCGCATTCCTTCCGGAGCTGTGGTTCATGAGAAACTGGCAAGGGAACTATCTACGGATTTGACGGGGAAGGTGGCTTGGCTGGTGTCTCATCCCCACGTCTTGCCTGGTATTGGAAAAATGGTGCATATCGAACAGAGAGAGATTGGATGGCGGTGGAGCCGGCTCCGGAGATTTCTAGGGTATGCTGCTCATTCGGTGATGATAAATACGTTTTTGCGACCGTTGTGTGCCGCAGGGGAGATTGCCGGTGTGTATGGTTATTGGCTTACGGTGCCTATGGCATGGTATGAGTGGAAGAAGGCTTTTCCCCACATCCCTTTGGTGGCACGGGCTCACGGCATGGATTTATATGAAGAGAGATCTCCTCAGAGGTATCTCTGCGGCCAACGTCAGATGATGGAGTGTGCGGATCGCGTGTTTTGCGTTTCGGAAGACGGGGCGGCGTGGTTAAAGGGGAAGTATCCGGAATTTCACCAAAAGGTTGAGGTGAGCCGTCTAGGGGTTCCGGAAGCCCCTTTGAGAAACAGAGGGAATACGAGGGGTGAGTTTCATATTGTCACGTGTTCGTATTTGGTCCCTTGGAAGAGGGTTTCCCTGCTGATTGAGGCTTTGAGCCGGTGTCCATTTCCCCTTGTGTGGACGCATTTAGGGGGGGGAGAGCTGGAGGGGGAATTGAGGGAACGGGCAGAAAAGACCCTGCCTGCGCGGATCCGATGGAGAATTACCGGAGAATTGTCCCGAGAAGAAGTATTGCGGTTTTATCAGGAGATCCCTGTGGATCTCTTTGTCAATGTGAGCGAGACGGAAGGGCTTCCTGTTTCGATTATGGAGGCGATGAGTTACGGAATTCCCGTAGCGGCTACGGATGTGGGGGGAACGCGAGAGATCGTCATTCATGGAGAAAATGGCCATCTCTGGTCGGTTAATGTATCGCCGGAGGAGATTGCAGGGACGCTGCAATGGTTTTTCAGGCTTCCTGGGGAGAAGAGACAAAGGATGCAGGAGGCGGCATGGCGGATTTGGTATGAGCGAGTCAATGCGGAAAGCCAATATCCGGGGTTTGTTGAAAAATTGAAAGAAATTTTTTCATGAGTGGAATTTTACGGTTGGGTGAATGGCAATTGAGGATAAAAAAGATCACCTCGTTTCTCTTCCGCGTGACATAGAGATCGTTGTGGGAAGAACCCCGCTGGTCTTGAAATTGTGTGAGAATAAAAAAGTTCTTCATCTTGGGTGTGTAGACGAGGGGATAACCCGGGAACGTGTTGAAAAAGGAACGCTTCTACACCTCCAGTTGTTGGAGGTCGCGAAGGAAGTCCATGGCGTTGACATCAGCAAAGGAGGATTGAAATTTTTGGAAGATGTCGGGGTTTCTCGTCTCTATCACGGCAATCTTGAAACCCTCGATGAAATTTCCGGTTTGAAGGGAGAAGTTTTTGATGTCATTTTGGCTGCCGAAGTGTTGGAACATCTAAACAATCCTGGTTTGTTTCTTCAGTCAGTGAAACCATTTTTCGGTGAAGAAACCTTGATGGTCGTAACCACGCCGAATGCTTATCGATTTACTGGCACTGGATACAGGCTGAAAAACATGGAATTTATTCATCCGGACCATGTCTGTTGGCATTCCTGGTCGACTTTGAATGCACTGCTTTCAAAAAATGGGTATGAGGTGAAAGAGGCGAAGCTGTATAGCGTGGTTGATCATCGCTCTCCTTTGTTCGGGCGGTTAAAACGGAAGATGAAGCGTGGGAAGCCAGTCGGGAAAAAGGGAAAAAAGGACTTGCGACAAATAGATGAAAGAAGTGCCTCGAGGAAACGGTCTCTAAAATCTCGGGGGAAAATGCTGGCGGACATTATGATACGCAGGGTTTTGTATCGCATAAGCCCTTTCTTTGCGGATGGCTTTATCTTTATCGTCAAACCGGTGGGAAAGCGGGTTTAGTAATTGTGGATGCGCAAGGATTTGTGAAAAATACCGCTACAACGGCCGTTACTCAATTCTTGAATCTATTGTTTGGCCTTCTAAGCACAATTTTGCTTGCACGCCTGCTTGGACCCGAGGGTAAGGGGCTTTATACCCTTACCATTCTTCTCCCCACCTTGGTGGTAACCTTTTTCAATGGTGGAATCGGTCCTTCTACGGTTTATCATGTTGCGCAGGCCCGTTTCCCGCTCGATGAAGTCGTGATCAATAACATGATGCTTGCCCTCATGATCGGTTGTGCGGGTGCCCTCGGAGGAGGTGGCTTGATATATTTCTGGGGAGGAAAGTTTTTCCCAGACGTGCCGCAGAAATATCTGTGGATGGCATTATTGCTCATCCCGACGGGCCTTCTCTTTACTTACTTGCAGGCCATTTTTCAGGGCCTTCAGAGGTTTTTTGAGTTTAATTTGGTTTCACTTCTTTATGCCTCTTTGTTTCTTGCTTTTGTTTTCATCGCCTTATGGGTGCTGGAAAAGGGGGTATTGGGTGCGGTCGTTGCCGGCATATCGGCCTGGTTCCTCACGGATGCCGTTCTTTTTGTCATGCTCAAAAAAAGGATTGGTATCACGTCGCTAAGGCTGAATAAACCCTATCTCAAAAGGGTGTTGGAATATGGGATCCAGTTTCATTTGGGAAATATTGTCGGATTTCTCAACTACAAGGCGGATCTTTTTTTGATCAATGTCTTTTTAAACCCGGCTGCCGTTGGTTTTTACTCGGTGAGTGTGGCGCTGGTTGAAAAACTCTGGCTGGTTTCTCAAGCGGCAAGTGCGGTATTATTCCCCGGGATAGCGGCGGAAAAGGGGGAGAAAGCTCGTAATAAAATAACGCCTTTCGTTGCGCGTTCAATATTTTGGCTAAGTCTTGTAAGTGCCTTGATTCTTTTATGTCTGAGCCGTTGGGTCGTTACTTTTCTCTATTCACCGACCTATCTTTCGTCGGTGTATCCTCTCCAAATTCTCCTGCCAGGCATTGTGGCTTTGAACGTCGGTCGGATTCTGGCCAATGATATTGCCGGTCGCGGGTATCCCATCCTGAATACCTATCTTGGAATTGCTGCTTTTACGATCAATGTTGCCTTGAACGTTTTGTGGATTCCCGAACACGGGATTGCCGGGGCCGCTTTGGCTTCCTCCATCTCCTACAGTGTTATTTTGATAGGCGGACTGGTGATTTACTGCCGTCTCTCGGGAAATTCTTGGCTGAAGGTTTTTGCACCTCAACCCGGAGATTGGATGGTATATAGAAGAACAGGTATTGGTTTGGGGAAATGGATGGGCGAAAGGGTAAGAGGGAAGTTGCGTCGATGAAACTTCCTGTGATTTTTTGAAAGAAGGGGAACCCTAAAGGGGATGGTCATGAGTTTCTGGGAAAATAAAAAGGTCTTGGTCACGGGTGGTGCGGGAATTCCTTTACGTGGGGGATTGCGCCGAGGCTATCGTCCTCGCGGCGGAAAGATTTAACAAGAGCGACCCCGTGAACATCGGAAGCGCGTTTGAAATTTCCATCCGTGACCTTGTGGGGCTCATTGCGGAGAAAACGGGGTTCAGCGGAGAAATCGTCTGGGATACCACGAAGCCCAACGGTCAGCCCCGCCGGAAGCTCGATATCAGCCGTGCCGAGAAGGAATTCGGCTTCCGAGCCACTACGGATTTCGACGAAGGCCTAACGAAAACGATCGAGTGGTATCGAAAAAAGTTTTTGTAAAGCGGACTGCAGGAAACGGAGGCTAGACTCGTGTCCTCATGCTTAACAAGAAAAGATCAGTTAAAAAGAATAGGTGGTATGTTATGCTGAAGCGATACAAAACCTTGGATGAAGCATCAGAAGACTTACCTTTTTTCCTGAAAAAGCTCGGGAAGGCGGGGGTAAGAGATGGGGTTATGGAGGTTCCCTTTATGGGAATACCCTATCCTCATGGGATAAAAAAATTCAAGACGATTGAAGAAGCGAATGAAGAGAGAGAAAAATGGATCTTAGAACGGAGCTTGAAGCTATCTGCGAAGCTTTCGAAAAAAAGCGCATAAGATACATTCTGATTGGCGGAATGGCGGTGGCACTTCATGGTGTTCCTCGTTATACGGAAGATATCGATTTTATATTTTTTTCATCGAATAGCGAGCTTGAGAAGATTAAAAAGGCTCTTTATAGGTTATATCAGGATGAATCTATCTTTGATTTGACTGAAAAAGATTTGGACTATTCGGTCATTCGCTATGGAACTCCAAAAGGCTATGTTATTGATCTCATGTTTAAAATTGGGGATGTGGCAGACTACGAAAAGCTCAAAGGGTATGCGCAGGAGATAAAGATCCATGGGGTTAATATAAAAGTTCTTTCAAAAGAGGGGTTGCTTTTTCTTAAAAAGGGAAGTTTGAGGCCCCAAGATCAGCAGGATACATCTGTTCTGGAGAAACTGCTCAAGGAAGAAAAGAGCTCGGATTAACCAGGTCGTTCCAAGAACCTGTCGAATTCACTGTCCATCCCATCACCTCTTACCCCTAACCCGCCGACGGACCCAACGAGATCAACCAGACAAACCAGACAAACGAAACAAACGAAACAAACGAAACAAACCAGACAAACGAGACCAACGAGGTAATTTTATGAAATACGACATTGAACCCGGCCAGAAATGGGAAGTGGATCTGTTTCGGCCCGAGGACGCGGAGGGGGTTGTCAACCTTTTCCTCTCGGTTTACGGGGAGGGATACCCCGTCAAGACCTACATCGACCCGGACAAACTACGGGAAGAAAACGCGGCGGGGCGGGTCATCTCCAGCGTGGCCCGCACGGAAAAGGGAGACATCGTGGGCCATAACGCCCTCTATAACAGCGCGCCGTATCGCGGGGTTTATGAATCCGGATCCGGAGTTGTCCATAAAAATTATCGTGGAGGGCGCGGGATCTTCACGAAAATGGTGGTTCATGGCCTGGAGATCGCCCCATCGTTTGACGTGGAATTCGTTTTCGGAGAGCCCGTGTGCAACCACGTGTTTTCACAAAGGCTCGTCCGTGGTGTAGGGGCGGTGACCATGGGAGTGGAGGTAGACCTCATGCCCGCGGAGGCCTACGTGGCGGAGGGGAGTGCGGAGGGACGGGTGACCTCACTCTTTTCCCTTATGAAAATCATCAAACCCAAACCGCACGGGGTTTATCTCCCGGGGAGATATGCCGAAAAGATGAAAAATCTATACGGGAACTTGGCGAAGAACCGTAAGATCGCCTTGTCCGGTGAGCCGTTGCCAGAGGGGGTAAAGACCAACATCGTGGTTCAGCACTTCGATTTCGCCCGCGTGGCTCGTCTCGCTGTTTGGGAA
>CAZOBB010000061.1:0-3915 GCA_964577975.1 uncultured Thermodesulfobacteriota bacterium
GCCCCGGAACAGCTTGAGCTGGAGCGAAGGTCCGAGCTGATCGCCACCATCATCTCCTGGAGCTTGCTTTTCGAGATCCTTTCCCTCGTTGTGTTCGAGCTGACGGCTCGGACGTTGACTCCCTTTATCCCGGGGGCGATGTGTGCTATCGGTGTCTTCGGGGCGGATGCTTGGGGATACCCGGCCCTTTACGTGAAAATTTTCGGGCTCTTTGTTTACGGGTTTTGGGTGGTGCTCCATCATATCGACGAGAGGGTGGAGGGATTCCCTTTGACCAGGTTCAAAAATGCCTACGTCCTCTTCCTGTTTCCCTACCTCGTGCTGGACGTGGCCCTGCAGTTTCTCTTTTTCATCCATCTCGATCCCAATGTGATCACCTCATGTTGCGGTGTTGTTTTTGAGGTTGGGGGGCAGAGCTACGCCTCTTCGGTGGCCTCGCTGCCTCCGAAGGAAACTCGCTGGGTTTTAGGGGGATATCTGACCGCTTTCCTTTTCCTCTCGTATTTTTTCAGGTGGGAGATCCGTCGAGTTGGAAAAATACTCCACAGCCTTTTTTCCGCGGCCGGGTTTTTTCTCGGCCTCGCCGCGATCATTGCCTTTACCGCCCCCTATGTCTACCAGATGCCGGCGCTTCACTGCCCTTTTTGCATTTTGAAGCGGGAGAACTACGGGGTGGGGTATCTCTTTTACCTTCCCTTGTTCCTGGCCGCATTTCTGGGAATCGTTCCAGGCGTGTTGACCCCCCTGGCGCGGCGGTACCCCCGGGCCGCGGCGGAAATCGCCTCGACCCAGACCCGCATGGTTCGATGGTCACGGATCTTCTGGATCCTGTTCGCGATCGCCGCGTTCATGCCCATGATCGTCTTTCTTGTGCGAAGCGGCGGAGTTGACCTCTTTTTTGGCCAGTCTTTCCGTTGAAAAATGCAGGAGATGCCATGAAGCGGGGATTGGATGGTCATAGAGGAGATGTGAGGCGGCCAAAAAAAGGGTGGGTGCTTGATGTTTTCATGGTCGTGGTTTTGATACTAGGAGGGGCGGGAACCCGTAAGCTTCTGTGGGCGGGGGATGTTCCGTCGAGGCTCGAGTCTTTGAAGGAAAAGAAACCGTCTCCTCGTTCGGGCGAAATATGGACGGAGCCTTTAACGGGAATGCAGTTCGTCTACGTTCCTGAGGGATGTTTCCAGATGGGGCAGACCCGAGCGGAGGAGGCCTATCTCATCCGGACCGTGGGAGAGGATGAATACTTCCGGTATTTCGCGGACGAGAAGCCCCGGCATACGGTTTGTGTGAAGGGTTTCTGGATGGGACGATACGAGGTAACGGTGGGTCAGTGGAGGATGTTCGTCCATGAGACGGGGTACAGGGGTAAGGGAGCCCGGTTCTGGCGGTGTAATGGAATGGCCAACCCGAAAGGTTTCAGGCAGAACTGGAACGAGCCGGTTTGTTGTGTTTCCTGGTACGATGCGCAGGCCTTCATCGCCTGGCTTAACCGGAAGACAGGGTGGAAATTCCGACTTCCGACCGAGGCGGAGTGGGAGTATGCCGCCCGGGCGGGAACTCAGACGTTTTGGTTTTGGGGCAGTACGGTCGATGCAACCGCTTGCCGGTATGCCTCCGTTGCAGACAAGGCCCATGGCTGGGAGTACAATTTCCCTTGTGACGACGGGTACAGTTTCACGGCGCCGATCGGGCATTTCCTTCCGAACAAATTCGGTTTGTATGACATGCTGGGAAACGTATGGGAATGGTGCCAGGATTGGTACGACAGGTACTATTACGCCCGTTCCCCCCGGGACAATCCGATGGGTCCGGGGTCGGGAATATATCGTGTGATTCGCGGGGGGTCGTGGCGATACTATCCGAGTTATGTCCGGTGCGCCAATCGGGGAAATGACAAACCGGACAGTCGCGATGACGATTTGGGGTTTCGGCTGATCCGTGAGAGAAAGGTGATAAAATAATAATCATCCCCACCAGGTCAAAGATATTCTCAGGTGTCAGATTTGGAAGGGGGAGTTTTCTCTTTCCTTTGATCTATGTCAAGGCCTTTTTTCCATATCCCGCTTATCCTTCAAAAAAATAGGTAGATTGTCCCTAAGGAGGGAAGTCGAGGGAGGTTTAAGATGTCGGATTGGAAAGACAGGAAGGATACGTTCGAGGTGGTGGATGTCCGGAACATCCGTGGGAATTTTCTGCCCATGCTAATGGCGAAGGCGAAGAAGAAGGCGGCGGGTGAGGGGATGTGCGTGGTTCAGAGCTTCGAGCCGATCCCCCTCTACTCCGCCATGGAGGAGCTGGGATTCGAGCACGAAACGGAAAAGGTGGCGGACAACGAGTACCGGGTCTATTTTTACCGGCAAAAGGTTAGGCAGCCGGATCTGCCGGGCGGGATGGACGTGCCGCTCAAGCCCACGGCGATTCTCAATTTCAAAGAGATCGCCGATGAGCTGGCCAACATCGTGGTCCCCTTCTGGAAGCTCATCTGGGAGCGGGAGAACCCCGCCATCGATCAGAAGACGCGGTTTCTCCTTTCCCTCGCCAACGGGGTCGGCGGGGGCCGCTTCCGCCAGGCCACGCGGGAGCTGATCAAGGCCTACTCCTTCGGGGTGACGACGGAAGTCCTGGACGAACTCTTCGAGCTGTTCGTCTGGAATCAGGGCGTGGGAACCTTCGCCTCCGAGATCGGGCCCTCTCCCCTGTTCGGGGCCTACAAGCTGATCAAGAAGCTGGAAGCCAAGGGCGTGGAACGTTCCGACATCGTCAAGGAACTCATCGAAAAATTCGGCGAGAAGAATCCCGACGTGGGAACGATGTACCGGTTGCCCTCATGAGTAGTATCCTTTTGCCGCGTGGGGAAGTCTTCTTTTTCTGAAGGCCTTGTGTGGAGAAAATGTTTTAAGGGATGACTTCCCCCGTCAACTTTCTTATCTCTTCGATCAGGGGGTCTTCGAGGCAGTCAGGGTTTAAGCGCCGAATGATTTTTCCCTTTTTGAAAAGAAGGCCGACGTTTTTCCCTCCGGCCACCCCCACGTCCGCCTCTTTCGCCTCGCCGGGGCCGTTGACCACGCAACCCATGACGGCGACCTTCAGGTAGGTCTTGACGGAAAGGAGCCGCCGCTCGATTCGCTCCGCCAAAGGGATCACGTCGATCTCCGCCCGGCCGCAGGTGGGGCAAGCGATCATCTCCACGCCCTGTTTTCTGAGCCCCAGGTCGCGAAGAATCGTATAGGCCACGCGGATCTCCTCCACCGGATCCGCCGAGAGGGAAACGCGCATCGTATCACCGATGCCCTCCGCCAGGAGGATACCCAGGCCGATGGACGAACGGATGGTGCCGGAGAAGAGGGTGCCCGCCTCCGTGACGCCGATATGGAAGGGATAATCCACCTTCTCCGCCAGGAGACGGTAGGCCGCCACGGTCCGCGGCACGTCCGAGGCCTTCAGGGAGACCTTGATGAGATCGAACCCCTCCCTTTCCAGGAGGTGAATGTGTCGCAGGGCGCTCTCCACCATCGCCTCGGGAGTTCGTCCGTATCTCTCAAGGAGGTCCTTCTCCAGCGATCCGGCGTTGACACCGATCCGGATAGGAACATTTCGCTCCTTCGCGGCCCGAACGACTTCCCGTACCTTCCGTTGCCCCCCGATATTTCCCGGGTTCAGGCGCAGGCCGTCTATGCCCGCTTCGATGGACCTTAACGCAAGGGTGTGATCGAAGTGGATGTCGGCGATGAGGGGAACGGGGGAGGCGGCCTTGATGCGCGACAGGGCTTTCGAAGCCTCATCGGTGTTGACCGTCAGCCGGACGATCTCGCAGCCCGCCCGGGCAAGGGCCTGGATCTGCGCCGTGGTCGCCGCCACGTCCCGGGTATCCGTGGTGGTCATGGACTGAACGGAAACCGGGGCGTCTCCGCCTAT
>CAZOBB010000062.1:0-16559 GCA_964577975.1 uncultured Thermodesulfobacteriota bacterium
GCGTGGGCATCCAGGTGAACGAGAAACACTTCGGGATCGGCGAGTCCCTTCAAGACAGGGTAGGTAATGCTGTGGTCTCCTCCCAGAAAAACCGGGAAGACCTTTTCGCGAAACAGCTTGCGGACCGCCTCCTCGATGGCGTCGAGATTCCCTTCCGGGTCGGCCGGTTCGAGCGGAATATCGCCCCGGTCCTCGATTCTCAAACCTTTTAGAACGGTCCTGCCCAGCTCTATATCGTAAAGCCCATCCTCCACGGGATCATAGGCATACTGCATGGACGCCTCGCGAATCGCCCGGGGGCCAAACCGCGCCCCCGGCCGGTGACTGGTTCCTAAGTCGGTGGGAACCCCCATGATCACCACATGGGGTAAACCCTTTTCGAGGTGGGCGGGAGCCCTTAAAAAGGAAACCAGACCCGCATAGGGCATGATCCCGGACATGGCAAATGTCAGGCCTTTTCTGTTTCTTCGATTTTTGTGTCGCTCGCCGCCAAGGCAGACTCCACCAGGCGGACGAGATCTTCCGCGGCGATGCCCATCCGTGCCATGATGGCATCGGGTTTCCCGGACTCGCCATAGGCATGGACCCCCATCCGCATCAGGCGCACCGGCCGGTCGATGCTGCACAACGCTAGGGCGAGTGACGCGCCGAGCCCGCTGTTTCGGTTGTGGTCTTCGTAGGAAATCACCAGCCCCGTCGCGGCCCCCTCCGCCACCTTCTCCATATCCAACTCGAGAGGACAGGAAACGTTGAAGAGCTTGACCATGATTCCCTTGCCCTTCAGGATCTCCCAGGCCTCCAAGGCCCGGGGGACCATGGCGCCGTAACAGTAAATCGCTCCCTTGTCGCCGTCTCGCAACCGGTCGATCCGGCCGTACTCGAAGACGTAGTCTTCCCCGAAGAAAGGATCTCCCTCCTCCGTGGTTACGACAGGGGTCTTGGAACGTCCCATCCCCACAAAAAAGTTTCCCGGCTCCGAGGCGATGGCCCGGATGACCCGGTCGGTCTGGTTGGGATCGGCCGGGATGATCACCTTGAAGGTAAAGAGGTTCCGCAAGAGGCCGAGATAGTCGATGCACTGGTGCGTCTTGCCGTCCTCGCCCACGTCCAGGCCGTTGTGGGTGCAGACCAGCTTGAGATTCGTGTGATTGATATCGTTCAGGCGGTGCTGATTGTAAGTCTCGTCCACCCCAAAGACACCAAAATCGGAGAAAAAGGTCACCACGCCATCGGCGGAAACCGCCCCCGCCGTGGTCGCCGTGCTGTGTTCCTGGACGCCGCTTTCGAAAAACTGATCCGGCCGCACCTTCCCGAACCCATCGGTCTTGACGGAAGAGGCCAGGTCGCAATCGAACACGGCGAAGGGAACCGTCTCGGCGTTGTTGATCTCGGCCAGGTCGGCCAGGGCCGCCCCGTAGGCCGAGCGGTTGTCGGTCTTCACGTCGGGGGCATAGATCCGCGGAGTTCCCCTTGTGATTTCCGGCCAATCGACTTCCGGAAAGGAGATCGGCTCAAAGGTGGCTTTTTCGCGCAGAGCCCGGTACTCCGACAGGTCCGCCGGCAATCCCAGCTCTTCCATGGCCTTTTCGAACTCCTCCGACGATAGGGCCTTTCCATGGTAGGTCGGGGTTTCCTCCATGAAGGAGACCCCCTTTCCGATGGTAGTCCGGGCCAGAATCGCCACCGGCGTGGTCTCGTCCGACTGGGCCTCGACGATGGCCTCGAACAGGGCTGCGATGTCGTGTCCGTCCACCTCCAAGACGCGCCAGCCGTCCGATTCGTAATTCTCCCGGAGTCGTTGGGGCATCACCTCGTCCGTGGAGCCGCTGATTTGGATTTTATTGTAATCGACGATGACCGTCAAATGGTTCAGTCCGAATTTCTTCGCGAAACGCCGCGATTCGCTTACCTGCCCTTTCTGTTGCTCTCCATCACTCATGAGAACGAAGACGTGATTCCTTATTCCTCTCAGTTTTGAGGTCAAGGCGAAGCCACAGCCGGCGGACAACCCCTGTCCCAAATTTCCCGTGCTCCATTCAATACCGGGAACCCCCCTTTCAATATGGCCTTCAAAAGGGCTTCCGGCCAACCGGAAGGTTGCGATCGCCTGTTTTAAGTCGAAAAAACCCTGGCGTCCCAAAACGGCATAGACACCCGGCGAGGTATGGCCGTGGCTGACAACGACACGATCCCTCTCCAAAGAACCCCAATTGGTTGGATTGACATTCGCGCAATTCCATACGGTCACGTATATATCCGCGGAGGACATCGATCCCCCCGGATGCCCACATCCCGCCAGTGTCGTCATGCGAAGGATGTCTCCCCTTACGTGGCGCGCCATCTCTCGCAGCGCGTCCGCTTCATCACGTGAAAGCCTTTTTTGCACAAATCTCCCCGTCAGCATCTTCTCTATTCCTTTATCTTTGATTATTTGGTCCGACCGCCCTTTAAGGCGTATATACAACCACTAAGAGTTCTGTTTTCTCTGCTTTTGGATTGTTCAGTTTATGAACGAGGGAAGAATTAAAATGAATCGACTGGCCTTCTTTCAGATTCCACGTATTATCTCCCACCGAGATCTCCAACTCCCCTTTCAAGACA
This sequence comes from uncultured Thermodesulfobacteriota bacterium, assembly GCA_964577975.1. GTDB lineage: Bacteria > Desulfobacterota > S145-22 > S145-22 > S145-22 > JAOZMY01. The sequence continues at coordinate 2,602 of CAZOBB010000062.1, forward strand.
TAGATGAATTCTTCCCCTTCATGCTGATACTCCACCATCTTGTGGGCCTGTTCCGGTTCAATCGTGACGAGGAAGGCCTTCATGTGCTTGTTTCGCGCGTTGGGCGTCAGCGGTCGATACGCATATTCGCGGGTGCGCTTTTCATAGCTTTCTATCTTCCGCTTCTCCGCGTTTTCCCGCTCTTCCTCCGTCAGGAGATCTCCCGAATCGATCTGAAGCGCCTTTGCAATCTTTATGATCGAAGAAACAGGAGGCAAGATCTCCCCTCTCTCGATCTCCCGAATGGTATCGGGAGTCAAACCGGACTCCGCGCCCAATTCCTCAAACGTCATTTTCCTCGCCCGGCGCATCTTTTTGATTTTAGAACCGATATTATCCACCTTTCCGCTCGATGCCACGTTCGCCTCCTTTCCAATTTCTTGGCGTTGACCCTAACAAAGTCCCTCCTTTTTGTCAATTAAACGATTCTTACTCTTCTTAAGCTTCCTCCTCCAGAGTCTCAATGGGATTCCAGTCCCTTTTGGTCATTCTTTACCCGCCTTTGTCGGCCCGTTTGAGGTCTTTCACCGTAAAAAGCGAAAAAAAAGGGATCTTCTCCGCTTCCACCACCTCTCGTCCCCCCTCCAGGCGATCCAAGAGAACACCTACCACCGCAACCTGATAGCCAAGTTCCCTTACGACCCGAACCGCCTTCATCAAGGACCCTCCCGTCGTGATAACATCTTCCACCAATGCAACGCGCGCTCCCGCGCGAAGAGACTTTTCCCCCTCGATCCATTGACGCGTCCCATGCTTCTTGGGTTCTTTCCGAACAATAAATCCCGGAAGTGGCATTCCTTTGAGATGGCTCACGATGGAAACGGCCGTCACGATGGGATCTGCCCCTAACGTTGGCCCTCCCACCGCCTCCACCGGTTCCTGAAGGGAATGTATTCGCTCAAAGAAGAGCTCCCCGATTAAATAGGCCCCTTCGGGATAGAGCGTCGTTTGCTTCCCGTCGATGTAATAAGAGCTCTTTTTACCGGATGACAGAACGACCTGCCGCTCCTCATAGGAACGATCCCGAAGCAGCTCCAGCAACCTTCTTTCGCGCGCATCCATCACGGTAAATTATAAAAAAGGGACATTTGCGGCTCACGAGCGGTAACGGGAAACTCAACCGGATAAACCCCATCGAAGCAGGCGAAACAATAGGAACGGCCCTCTCCCCCCACCACCTTTCTCAACCCCTCCATGGAAAGATACCCAAGCGTATCGCACGTGATGTAAGTACGGATTTCCTCCATCGAATGGGAGTTGGCAATGAGCTCTTTCTTCGTGGGCGTATCAATGCCGTAAAAACACGGAAAACGCGTGGGCGGAGAACTAATAAGAAAATGGATGGACGTGGCTCCCCCGCTTCGAATCATTTTGATGATCTTCCTCCCCGTGGTAGCCCGAACAATGGAATCATCTATCACGACCACCCGTTTGCCCTTGAGTATCTCCCGAACAGGATTCAACTTTATCTTCACCCCAAAATGCCGGATGGACTGTTTCGGTTCAATAAAGGTTCTTCCCACGTAATGGTTCCGAATCAATCCAAGTTCCAAAGGTATCCCCGCCTCTTGGGCATACCCTATGGCAGCCGGCATTCCCGAATCCGGAACGGGAATGACTATATCCGCTTCCTTTGGGTGTTCCCGCGCCAACTGCCGACCCAGCTCCTTGCGGATCTCATACACATTCTTTCCGAAAATCAAACTGTCCGGTCTGGCGAAATAGATGTATTCAAACACACATGGGCTCTGTTGAGTCGGCGGAAAAGGCTTCAACGATCGGATCCCTTCCCGGTCCACATAGACAATCTCCCCCGGCTCTATCTCCCTCTCGAAAGTCGCTCCGATGAGATCGAAGGCACACGATTCGGAGGCAACGACGGTTGCACCATCGACCTTACCTAGAGAAAGGGGCCGAAACCCATGGGGATCCCGTAAGGCAATCAACGCATCCTCCGTCAACAAGAGCAGGCTATACGCCCCCCGCACCCTCGACAATGCTGTGACAAGGCGGTTCAACAATGTCTTTTCCCGAGAAATCGCCATGAGGTGAACGATAACCTCCGTATCCATGGTGGATTGGAAAATAGACCCGTACGACTCCAGCTCCTGACGGATTTCAAGGGCATTGGTCAAATTCCCGTTGTGCGCGATCGCCAATCTCCCCACACTTCCTGAGACGACAAAAGGCTGGGCATTGACAAGTTGACTCGCCCCCGTGGTGGAATATCGCACATGACCAATGGCCGATTGGCCCGGAAGCCGCTTCAAAACGGATTCGGTAAAGATGTCCGCCACCAATCCCATCCCTTTATGCACGTGGAAACCGGATTCGTCAGAGGAGACAATTCCCGCACTCTCCTGCCCTCGATGCTGAAGGGCGTAGAGACCGAGGTAGGTCAGATTGGCAGCTTCGGGGTGGTGAAAGATACCAAAAATGCCGCAATATTCCCGAAATTTATCAAACGGAAGCATCGTGCCTCCTCTTTTCGTATCCGCCCGGATGATCTCGATGCCATTGCCACGCGGTCTGCAAAATATCTCCCAACGTGGCGTATTGCGGTTCCCATCCAAATTCCTCACGAAAACGCCGCGCATCGGCCACCAGAACGGGGGGATCCCCCTCCCGTCGTTCCGTTATCTCATACGGAATCTCTCGTCCACAAATCCTTTCCGCCTCCTTCAAAACCTCCAGTACCGAATACCCTCGCCCGATTCCCAAGTTGTACGCCTGGTGCGACACCCCCCTCTCCAAGGCTTTCAGCATCACGATATGGGCCCTCGCGAGATCCGACACATGGATATAGTCCCGAATGGCCGTTCCGTCGGGGGTGTCATAATCCCCTCCAAAGACGTAAATCTTCTCTCTTCGTCCCAATGCCGTTTGAAACATCAGGGGGATAAGATGGGTTTCCGGGTTGTGATCCTCCCCCACCTTACCTTCTACGTCGGCTCCCGCCGCATTGAAATACCGAAGAAAAGCAACCTTCAATCCATGCGTCCGTCCGTAACTTTCCAGCACACCTTCGAGGCCAACCTTGGAAACACCGTAGGGGTTCTTCGGCCTGAGGGGATGACTTTCGGAGATAGGCACTTTCAAGGGATCCCCATACACCGCTGCCGTCGAGGAAAGCACAAACTGTTCGACGCCATGGGCGACGCAACATTCGATCAGGTGAATCCCTTTCACCAAGTTATTCTCGAAATAAAGAAAGGGTTTCTCCACCGACTCTCCCACGAGCGAAAAGGCGGCAAAATGGATAACCCGTTTGATTTCATGGTCACGGATCACTTTGCCAACGAGGGATACGTCACCAATATCCCCTTTGACGAACACCGCTTGGGGAGGAAGGGACTCCCTATGCCCCTTTGACAAATCATCCAAGACTACAACCCCGTATCCCGCGCGAACAAGCTCCCACGTGGTCACGGATCCTATATACCCTGCCCCGCCCGTGATGAGAATATTTGACATCATCCCTTCCAGGAATTATAACCTTTAGGACATCTTAATCGGTCGCCAGATAGATGTCAATGAAAATGGGAAGGAGACGGGAATGCGGCGGTTCGCAGTTATCGGGCTGGGAAGATTCGGTTTCTACCTCGTCAAGACCCTCTTCGAAAAGGGTCATGACGTCATCGCCATCGATTCAAAACGGGACGTCGTCCAGGAAATCAAAGATTATTGTTCCCAAGCTGTTGTCGCCAACGCCACAGATAAAGATGCGTTGATAAGCCTCGGAGTTCCAGAGGTGGATGTCGCGATCGTGGCCATCGGAAATCCCATGGAAGCGAGCATCCTCGCGACCCTTTACCTCAAAGAAATGGGAATCCAAAACATCGTGGTAAAGGCGAAAAGCGACGACCACGCCAAAATCCTTGAAAAGATCGGGGCATCAGACGTGGTTTTCGCGGAAAGGGAAATGGCAATCAAAGTCGCCAACAGCTTGACCTCTCGCAACGTGATGGAATTTCTTCCCCTTGCTCCTGATTACAGCATTATGGAAATCGCCCCTCCCAAAGAATTTATTGGAAAAACCCTCGCCGAGGTCGACCTTAGAAAAAAATACCACGTTCAAGTCATCGCTATCAAAGAGTTCGTCCCTGAAAAAATGGTGATGATACCCGGTGCCGACTTTGTTATCAAGGACAGTGATATGCTGGTGGTCATGGGCGCCAACAAGGATCTGGAAGCGCTCCAGAAAAAGAAACTTTAATCAATTTACCGATGCCGACGATCCGAGATATTTTGGAAGAAAAAGAAAGGGAATTTCTCGCCCCTTACGCCACCTTGAGTTCCCAAACCAAAGGGCGCCTCCACCCTGAAAAAGAAGATGACATCCGTCCCGCGTTTCAACACGACCGCGATCGAATTATTCACAGTAAGGCCTTCCGAAGGCTGAAGCACAAAACCCAGGTCTTCCTCTCTCCGGCGGGGGATCATTACAGAACCCGACTCACCCACACCCTGGAAGTCTCCCAGATCGCCCGAACCATCGCAAAGGCATTGGGGCTTAATGAAGATTTAACGGAAGCCATCGCCTTGGGACACGACCTCGGTCACACCCCTTTTGGCCATGCCGGCGAAAGTGTCCTAGACCGCATCGTCTCCGGAGGATTCCGTCACTATGAACAAAGTCTCCGCGTCGTCGACATCCTAGAACGTGAAGGAAAGGGGCTAAATTTGACGTTTGAAGTCAGAGACGGCATTCTCAAACACTCCAAAGGATTGGGAGATATCATCCCGTCCGAGAAGGAACAGCTTCCTTTGACACTGGAGGGGCACATCGTCCGGATTGCCGATGTCATTGCCTACGTCAATCACGATCTAGACGACGCCCTCCGTAGCGGTATCATCCATACGGAAGATGTCCCCAAGGAGATTCTCGAGGGGCTCGGCACCACCCATTCCCGTCGCATCAATACCCTTGTCGTAGATATCCTTCAAACTTCCTTGCATCAGGACACCCTCACCCTCATCCGCTTCTCCCCAGAAACGGAACGGCTCGTTCTCACGTTACGGCAGTTCCTGTACGATAGCGTTTACACAAGCCCGCAAGTTGCCGCCGACTTTCAAAAGGCCTCGAAGATCCTAGAAGATCTCTTCTCCTACTTCATGGAACACAGGGATTCACTACCAGGGAATTGGAAGACGCATCATGACGATGTCCCTTACGAACGGCGCGTGTGTGATTTCGTGGCTGGCATGACGGATCAATACGCCATGCAACTTTATCAAGAAATCTTTCTTCCTCACCCTTGGATGGTCTACTGAGATGCTGGTTCTAGGAATCGAGTCCTCCTGCGACGAAACGGCGGCCGCCGTCTACGACTCCCACAAAGGCCTTCTCTCCAATGTCGTCCGTTCCCAGATCAAAGAGCACGCCCCTTATGGCGGAGTCATCCCAGAACTGGCGGCCCGAAAACATCTGGAAGCAATCGTCCCCGTCACCCAAGAGGCGCTAAAACAGGCCCAGGTATCTCTCCGTGCCATCGAAGGAATCGCCGCCACCTTCGCTCCCGGCCTCGTGGGGGCCCTGCTGGTCGGGCTCTCCTTCGCCAAATCCTTAGCCTGGTCTCTGAAAGTCCCTTTCATCGGTGTGCATCATCTGGAAGGACACCTCCTCTCCGCCTTCCTCGACGCACCTTCTTCCCATCCCCACTTTCCCTTCCTGGGCCTCATCGTTTCAGGAGGGCACACAAGCCTCTACAAGGTATCGGATTTTGGACGGTACAAACTCATCGGAAAAACGGTGGACGACGCAGCGGGAGAAGCCCTCGACAAGGCGGGAAAGCTTCTGGGGCTTCCCTATCCAGGTGGCGTGGCCATCGACCACCTTACCCAAAAAGGGGGACGGCGAACCGCTTTCGATTTCCCCATTGGCCTCAACCAACGGGACAATTTCAATTTCAGTTTCAGCGGGCTAAAAACATCGCTGGTCTATACCCTTCGGAAGATAAAGACCTCCCCTTCCCCTAAGGAGCCGCTTCCCGACACCGTCAAGATGGACCTTGCGGCTTCCTACCAAGAGGCTGTCGTTCAGGCCCTTATTCGTAAGGCCTTTTTCGCCTTGAAAGAAACAGGATTGAGTGAATTGGTCGTCACCGGTGGCGTGGCCGCCAATTCCCGTCTCCGCGACGCGCTAGCAAAGAGGGCCCAAAGGGAAGGAATTCGCCTCATCATTCCTCCCCATCCCTACTGCACAGACAACGCGGCGATGATTGCCCTTGCCGGCCACATCCGCCTCCAGGGAGGGGGGAAAAGCCCCCTCTCTCTCAACGCGGTCTCGAGGATTCCCCTCGAATCGCTTTAATTTCCCCCTATCCCACCATCGTGTGTTCTTCGGCATACTGGAAATGTTCTTCTTCTTGAGGACGCATGGAAAACGCCACCGTGGCAGGTCCCACTCTTCCCACATACATGACCACCACGAGAACAATCTTGGCAAAAGCGGAAAAAGCCGATGTAATTCCCGTGGAGAGTCCGACCGTTCCGAAGGCTGAGACCACCTCAAAAAGGATATTTATCAAATGCAGCCTCTCCTTTCCACTTGGAACCCCCCACCCCTCGGAGAGAAGGAGGATGAGGGTCGCAAAAAAAACGGTGACGAACGCGAGAAAGGTGATTACGATGACACGATCCGTGACCTCGACCGGTAAAGTCCTCTGTAGAAAAGACACGCGCCGGTGTCCATGAATCCTCCGCCAGACGAGCATGACCAGCACACTGAAGGTACTTGTCTTAATCCCTCCCCCGCAGGAACCAGGAGACGCCCCAACGAACATGAGAAACAATGTGAAGAAGAGAGTCGCGTTAGTGAGTTTTGAATAATCAAGCGTATTAAAACCCGCGGTTCTCGGTGTGATCGATTGAAAGAAAGACGCGAGGATCTTTCCTCTCCAGGGAAGAGGCGCCAATTGATCCGCGTATTCTGTCAGGAATATGAAGACGGCACCAACGACGATAAGGCCTGCGGTTGTCACCAACACGACCTTGGTATGAAGGGAGAGTTTTTTTCGTCGATCGAAAAGGGCAGGCAAATCGACAAGGACCAAAAATCCCAATCCTCCCAATACGATGAGCGCCATGAAAATCACGTTGACGCCGACAGAATTCTGGTAGCGGACCAGGCTGTCGGGAAAAAGGGAAAAACCGGCGTTACAAAAGGCGGAAATAGAATGAAAAATGGCGGTATATACCGCTTTCTTTAATGGAAAATCCCGGGCAAAACAAATTGTTAGCCCAATGGCGCCAAGGATTTCGATCCCAAAGGCCAACACAAATATAGCCTTGAGCATGCCCGCGAAGTTCTTGAAAGGTGAGTGGCTGAAACTATCATGAATGGCAACTCGCCCCTTAAACGAAATCCGTTTTCCCAGCAGGATCATAAAAAAAACGGAAAACGTCATGATACCCAACCCGCCCATTTGAATAAGGGCAAGGATAACTATTTGACCGAAAAGGGAAAATTTCGTTCCGGTGTCGACAACGATCAATCCCGTTACGCATACCGCCGATGTCGAGGTAAAGAGGGCATCCACAAAACTGATAGGGGCCCCTACGGTACTGATCGGAAGCCTTAGAAGGATCGCCCCCGCGAGAATGGCACCCGCAAAACCTAGTAAAAGGTAATGAGCGGGGCGTAACGACGGTTTACCATTCCTCGTATTGCTTTCGTACCTTCCCATGGAGCCGTTCTACACATTGAAACGAAACGTTATCACGTCACCATCCCGAACCGGATAGTCTTTTCCCTCCAGCCTCAAAACGCCTTTCTGACGCGCAGCCGAAATACTTCCGACCTGTATCAGGTCTTCATAAGAGATTACCTCCGCCTTGATGAACCCCCGCTCGAAATCGGAATGGATTACTCCCGCCGCTTTCGCCGCGGGTAGTCCATCCGGAATCGTCCAAGCCTTGACTTCATCCTTTCCCACGGTAAAAAAAGAAATCCGTCCCAATTTCCGGTAGCTGAGATGGATCAACCGATCCACGGCACTTTCACTTATCCCCAGATCCTCCAAGAACGTCTTGGCATCCTCCTTCGAAAGTTGAGCTATTTCCATCTCTATCTTTCCTGCCACCACGAAGATGCTTTCTTTCAAGAATGGGTATCCTTCTTCAATCTCTTTGGCCAAGGCATCGATCTCGGAACTCCCCAGTTGATCCTCATGGACATTCAGGGCCACGATCATGGGGCGCATCGTCAAGAAATCAAATCCTCTCAACCGCTGGCGTGTCCGTTCGTCAAAATCCAGTTGGCTCAGAAACTCCTCATTTTCGAGGGCCTCTTGACAACGGTGAAGTGCTTCCATTTCGTCATCGACAGGTAACCCTCGTTTTTTATCCTTTTGAAGCCTTTCCAGGCGTTTCTCCACGATGGCAAGATCCGATAGAATAAGATCGGTGTGAAAACGCTCCACATCTCGCATGGGATCCACCCCACCCAAAGGATGCGGGAAAATACTTTCCGGAAAGGCCCTCACCACATGAACGAACGCGTCTATCTTTCCCATGGACTTCAGGAGGGTGCTGTCTATCTCCCCCCTTTCATCCCCTTTGACCACCCCCGCGAAATCGAGATACTCCATCTCCGCGTACGTGATCTTCTTGGGTTGATACATCTCCGCTAGGCGCGTGACCCTTTCATCCATGACCTTTACGATCTTGATATCGGGTCCCTGCCTCCCTCCGCGACGGTCCTGCGGCAACGCGCCTGTCAATGCCTCAAACAGCGTCGTCTTTCCACTGAGGGGCAATCCTATAATTCCGATTCGCATGGGCTCTATCTATCTCAAAACGAAGGCAAGCGCAAGGGAACGTTTCAAAAACTGGCCTACAATTCCACCCACTTAAAATTTTCCACGATTTCCTCTGCAAAGACGCTGCAGGAAACTTCCGTGGCATCCGACCGAAAGCGGGCTAGGTCGTAGGTCACCTTTCCTCCACGTATCGCCATTTCCACACCCTTCTCTATCAAACCCGCCACCTCTTTCCATCCCATGAAATCAAACATCATGGCTCCAGAAAGAATCAACGAGGAAGGGTTGACCTTATCCTGCCCCGCGTATTTCGGGGCGCTTCCATGGGTAGCCTCGAAGATAGCCACTTCTTCTCCAATGTTTGCTCCCGGGGCCATTCCGATCCCCCCTACCTGGGCAGCACAGGCATCAGACAGGTAATCGCCGTTAAGGTTTGGAAGGACTAAGACGTCATAGTCTTCTGGTCTCAAAAGAACCAACTGAAACATGGCATCCGCAATCCGGTCCTTCACCACAAGCTTGCCCTGGGGAGGACGACCCTTTTCAATCTCATCCTCCGGAACGATTACGTCTCCATATTCTTCATGGGCCACCTCATACGCCCATTTCCGAAACGCCCCTTCCGTGTACTTCATAATGTTTCCCTTATGAACAAAGGTGATACTCTTCCGGCCATGGTCGAGGGCATAATCGAAGGCACGTTTCACAAATCGTTTCGTGTTTCCCTCGCTGATGAACTTGATTCCGATCCCCGCATCCCCAGGAATCTCCCAGCCAAACGCATCTTCAAGCATCCCGATAAGACGCAACGCCTCCCCGGAACCTTTCGGCCATTCCAATCCCGCATATACATCCTCCACATTTTCCCGAAAGATCACCACGTCCAGCTTCTCCGGGGCCTTCATGGGAGAAACAACCCCCTCAAAATAACGAACAGGCCGGATACAGGTATAAAGATCAAAATGCTTCCGCAAAGTGACATTCAAACTCCTGAATCCCTCTCCAACGGGCGTCGTCAAAGGACCCTTGATGGCAATTCGGCATCGGCTGATCATCCGTAGGGTTTCTTCCGGCAAAAGGGTTCCCGCTTCCGACAGGGCCTTTTCCCCGGCCAAGACCTCCTTCCAAACCACCTTCCTTTCACTCCCATAAACCCTTTCAACGGCCCTATCAAAAACATACCTGGCGGCTGGCCATATATCTCGCCCCACGCCGTCACCTTCGATGAAGGGAATAAGAGGGGTATCGGGAACGATCAACGTGCCGTCTGCCTTGAACATCACGGTTCCTTCCATCGTCCTTCACTCCAATGGGGTCATAGATTAACGAAATAGAAAAAGGTGATTCAATTTCCTAAACGAAACCCCCCGTGTCTCCGCACATGGGCCACCAGTCCACCATCTTGCAGAATTCGCGTCATCACACGCGGAAGGGGGGAAAACGTCAATTGAAATTCCTTCGTTTCATCTCGCAGGATGCCTTCTTCCAAATCGATAGCGAGGACATCTCCCTCATCAATCCCGGAAGTATCACACATGACAACGGGAAGACCTATATTGATGCAGTTCCTGAAGAATATCCTTGCCACCGATCGGGCCACGACCGCTTGAACCCCCGCTAATTTAATCACGGTGGGGGCATGCTCGCGGCTCGATCCCTGCCCGAAGTTTCTCCCCGCCACAATAATATCCCCTTTTTGAACCCGACCAGGAAAATCCTCCCTCGCGTCTTCCAAGACATGTTTTGCCAATTCTCCTAGGTTCGATCTGAGATGAAAATACCGTCCCGGGGTAATATGATCGGTACTGATTCCATCCCCAAATACCCAAGCTCGCCCTGTTAGAATCATCCCATCTCCCCACTCAAAGGAATATCCTTGGATCCACTATCTTACCCTCCATCGCCGCCGCCGCCGCCGTCAAAGGCGAAGCGAGATATATCTCCCCATTGGGATTTCCCATTCTCCCCCGAAAGTTCCGATTCTGGGTCGATAGGCACCGTTCCCCATCGCCCAACGCCCCTCCATGCACCCCAACGCAAGGACCGCATCCAGGCGTCACAATGGTAGCCCCCGCCTGAAGGAATATCTCTAAAATACCTTCTTTCACCAGCGCCTCCAAAACCCTCCGAGAAGCGGGAACAATCAGCAATCGCGTGTGAGGGTGTCGCTTTTTCCCGCGCAGTATCCTGGCCGCCTCCCGAAAGTCCGATAGCCTTCCGTTCGTACACGTTCCGATAACAACCTGCTGAACGGATAGATTCTCGCCCTCCAATGCATCGACGGAACAGACCCGGTCCACCGCATGGGGAACAGCCACTTGGGGGGTAAGCTCCCCCAGGTCAATTTTCACTTCCCTCTCATAGTCCGCGTCCGGATCGGGATCAAGGGGACGAAAAGCCTCAGGCCGTCCCAGCCAGTCGAGGTAGGCACGCGTTGTTTCATCGGAAGGGAAAAGACCGCACTTCGCTCCCGCCTCTACCGCCATATTGGCCATCGTCAACCGACTTTCCATGTCCAGATAAGGAAGGGCTTCTCCCGCGAATTCAAGGGCTCGATACGTCGCCCCGTCGGCTTTCAATCTTCCTATGAGATGGAGAATTACATCCTTCCCCCCGACCCCTTCGCCCAACGTTCCAGTTAGTTCGACCCGAATACTTTCAGGAACTAGAAACCACGTCTCGCCTAGGGCCATGGCAACAGCAATATCCGTCGATCCCATCCCGGTCGAAAAGGCGCCAAAGGCCCCACCTGTACACGTGTGAGAATCCGCCCCCACCATCAAATCCCCCGGAGAAACATATTTCTCCGCCATGATCTGATGGCATACCCCTTCCCCTACTTCATGAAGAACGGCGCCAAACTCTCGGCAAAAATCGCGCATGAAGAGGTGATCGTTCGACAACTCCCGTCTAGGACTCGGAGCGGCATGGTCTAGAAACAGATGCGTCTTTTCAGGTATGGCCAGCCCTTCCCTTTCCAATGCCTGGAACTGCCGAATCGTCAAGGGTCCCGTTCCATCCTGCATAAGGATGTGGTCAACCTTCGCCAGAACGAAATCCCCCGCCTTCACGGGAGAGGCCGCGTGGGTAGAAAGGAGCTTTTCCGCAAGCGTTTGGCCCATAAACTACTCGATCTCCTCCGTCTTCACCAACTCTTCAAACCGGATATCACACCCAATGACCCCTTTGATTTCCCCATCTTCGTCACAACAAATCGGCGCCGAAACCGTCAGACACAACGCCCCCGTGATGGCGGACGTATAGAGATCCGTTACATGAATCTTCCCATTTCTCATCGGTTCAATGAACCATTCCCGGTCAATATAGACCTCGTGGAGGTCAACCTTCCCATATTTCGCTTTGTCCACAATCTGCGTGATATTCTTCGTAATCTTTACCCCTTCCTTGTTGACCACGTAGGCAAATTGAATAAAGGGATGATCCTCCACAAACCACATAAGAATCGGTTCAATCTTCTCCGCCTCCATAGACTGAATGTCTGGAAGCTCGGCCACCTCCTGGATAAGATGCGCCGCCATCTCATGCGCCCGCTTCTTGATCTGATCAAAGTCCGAAACAAAATACTCCGGCAGATACTTTTTCGCCAAACGGGCCATTTCCTCATTGGAGATATCCGTCACCCTTCCCTTCTCGTATTGCGCCATCACCCACTTATAAATCTTGGCAGCTCCCGGATGGCGTTTGTCCACCTTCCTATCATCGGGAAGAATCAAGTAAGAGTTGATCCATTGCACTATTCCAGCAATTCCCGATTTGTCGTTTATCATCACCCCAAGCGGGCGGTTCAAAATCTTTGCCGTATCAAATATGTTATAGATTTCTTCGTTTTTGAAAATCCCATCGGCGTGTATCCCCGCGCGCGTGACATTGAATTCCGATCCCACGAAGGGTTGATTCTTGGGGATAACCTCCCCTATCTCTCGCTCAAAATAATTTCGGATTTCCGTGATAACGCGCGTGTCAATCCCGTCCTCACTGCCTGTCAGACTGATATATTCGATAATCATGGCTTCAATAGGGGTATTACCCGTGCGTTCCCCTATCCCTAGAAGGGAACCATTCACGGCTCCACAACCATAAAGCCACGCCGTGGTCGAGTTGACCACCGCTTTGTAGAAATCGTTGTGGCCATGCCATTCCAGTTGGGACGAAGGCACTCCGGCATCGTGAACCATGGCCCGAATCAACTTCGGCACGGAACGTGGCAGAGCTGCCCCAGGATACGGCACCCCAAATCCCATGGTATCCGCCAGACGGATCTTTATGGGAATACCACTCTCTTCCGATAGACGCATCAACGATTGGGCAAAGGGCACGCAAAAACCATAGATGTCGGCACGCGTAAAGTCCTCGAAATGGCAACGGGGGCGAATCCCCTCTTCCAAGGCCTTCTCGACGATTCTCAAGTAATCTTCCAGCGCCTTTTTCCGATCTTTCTTCAACTTCAGAAAGATATGGTAGTCGGAAACGGATGTAAGGATCCCCGTTTCCTTGAGTCCCATCGACTTAACGATTTCAAAATCTTTCTCGTTTGCCCGTATCCATCCCGTAATCTCAGGATAACGGTATCCTCGTTCCTGGCACTTTCTCACCACTTCCTTATCTTTATCGCTGTAAAGAAAAAATTCGCATTGGCGAATCACACCTGTCGCCCCGCCCAAGCGATGCAACATATCATAAAGGTCGAGAATCTGATGCACCCGATAGGGTGCCCGGGACTGTTGCCCATCACGGAACGTTGTATCCGTAATGAAGATTTCATCCGGTGGATTGGGGATCTCTATATTGTAATCGAAAAGGGTCTTGCATACTTCCGTGTATGGAAAAATGTGCCGATATAGATTAGGTTCTTGAACTTCTACCAATTCGTAATGTCGAATGCCTTCCGCACCTTTCAGAAATCCTCTTTTCACTAATTCCTCCCTTTTTTAGCCCTATACAATTAAACAAGTTCGTTTTGAGTGTCAAGAAAAATATTCCAAAACTACGCGAAAAAATTACTAAATCATATTCATTATCGATATTTTATCTATACAAACTTTCAAAAAAACGCACGAAAAAATCAAAAGGAAATCAAAACGCCAAGCGGAAGCCACGAGGGTCCTTCGGAAGTAACCGCACGGCCGAATCCAATCC
>CAZOBB010000063.1:0-7521 GCA_964577975.1 uncultured Thermodesulfobacteriota bacterium
TTGACCTGAACTTGGCCCGTATTGTTATTTTCACGGAGTTCCCTTACGCTGTTCGTCACGTCCGCCACGACACGGATATCTGAAAGTGTTCGATTGGGATCCGGAGTCCAGACCCAGCTGATGTTTTTGGATTCTCCGCCATTTAAATTTGCGACAAAGGCCTTCCCGAGAAACGTTTCCCTCGCCGCGCCTTTGGTTAATCTTCCGGCCGATGACTTTACAAAAGGACTCGTTACGGCATAGAAACCCACATAAAAACTCTTCGCGGGTCCCGGCCCAATATTCTTAACCACGCCAACAAGCCGTCGTCCTCCCCCCATAATCCATACTTTCGAGACTATAAGATCCGGAAGAGCTATTCCGCTTGTTCCAAAGATCGGGTATCCCTGGAGGTCAATGATCTTCCATTTTCCCCCGAATTTTTCCAGCATGATCCTCACCAACCCTCGCTGGCGTTCAAAAGGGGCATTCAGAGAAGGGCGATACTGCTTCTCCCATACGGCCTGATAAATCGCCCGGCTCTCCGCGAGATACAACCGCTCATCGATTCTTTTCAAACGGATATCCTTGTAGAGATCAAAATCGCCTTCCACGGCCTCTTTGAAGGCAATATAGTTGAAAAACTTTTGCTGGCTGAACAGGTCGATGAACTTTGTAATCTTCCTTCTTTCGTAGTAGTCTTCCAACTTGTTGATGACCTTGTAGATCGCCTCTTGATCTGCCTCTTCCATTTTGGCATGGGCGGGACTGCCAAGCACAAAGCCACCCAGAAAAAGGGCCACAATCAAAACACTCATGAATATTTTATGTAATCTCTTCATTCTTTCCTCCATAAAATCCAATCTTATCCCACACTCTTACAATCCAAAGATAGGATAGCCCCGAATATTGATAATTTTCCAAGCCTTCCCTTCCTTCTGCAAGTAAATTCTCACCGGGCCACTTACCCGTTTCATTCGGCGTCCCTCATGGGGAGAGATGATCATGGGCATGAATTGCTTCTGCCATGTGGCCTGATGAACCGCCATTCCTTCCGATACGGTCAACCGCTCGCTGGTGCGCCTCAGACGTATGTCTCGGTTCATGTTGAAATCGTTCTCCACGGCATTCCGAAACGAGATCAGATCGGGGAACTTCCGTCGGCTGATCAGGGACATAAACCGCGTCACTTTTCTCCCCTCATAATATCTTTCCATCTGATCAATGACCCTTTTGACCTCCGCCTTCTCCCGGTCCTCGTGGTATGCCTCCGCTCCCGTGATCAGGGGAAAAAGGGATAAAAACCCGCAAACCACCGCCGCAAAAACTGTCCATCGCAGACCGTCCACCCTTTTTTCCACCGTTCGCATTTAAAACCTCTTCGTCAGCTGAAAGCCGTATATTTGCTCCTTGTAATCGTCATTTCCCAGCTCGTAGTTGTGATCCTCAAGTTTATAATACACCCCCAGTAGCTTATCTTCGTGCCCTAGGATACGGTAGGTAAAATTCACATCCAGTGTGGTCGTTTTCGAATCATTCCCACCACCGGCGGCATTGACATCTTCATCGATATAAGAATATGACACCTCCCCGTCGACGTCCTTTCCCACATTCATCTGACATCCGGCCGTATAAGTCCTCGTGTACCTCAGGGTCTCCAGAACCCGCACGACGATATCCTCTCTTGTGACCTCCACCTGCTCCACGCCCTCAACATTTATAGATGCCTGATTTCCCGTCGTTGTCTTTCCCCTCTGCCGCTCCCATTCAAAACCTATGTAGGGATTGAACTGAAAGTCTCCTTTCGTAAAGGTCCGATCCAAACGGAAACCAAAACTGTGGGTTTTCACATTGTTCACCGCATCCACATGATCTGTATCATCCCGGATCTCCCCCTCTGCACTGATATTGAATCCGAAAATAGAATAATCAACCGTCATTCCAGCCGTGTCGGTGTCGGTATCGACGGAATCGTTTCCCGTATCCGTGGAAGAACGGCTGAACCTGAATCCAACCGTCAGGTTGTCCAGGTGTGGTATCTCTTGAAACGTGATCGAGAGCTCGGGCATCCTGTGTCGTGTCGTGGTTTCCAGTTGCCCGTCCAAGTTGTTGCGAGCGCCACGATACCCCAGCTCTAGGGAAATCTGAGGCCAGGGTGTCATGCCTAGCGTGGCAAAATACTCCTCCGTGTCGGGGGAACTGATGCCACCGATACTCTGAAACTTTGGCTCCACCCTGGAGTAACCTGCGTGAACCGTGAACATCCCTTTCGTAAAATCGCCTCCCAGACGGTAAGCACCATCCGTGACGGACTTCAATCGCTCATTCACCACTTCTTCCAGCTCTCCTCCCCCTTCGCTGGTCGCTTTAAACCAGCTCCATGCCGCCTCTCCGTTCAGGTTCAGCGCACTATCCAACAACGTCAAGGAGAAATCGACACTCCCGACCCGATTTTCCACGGAAGGCGCCGTAGAGTTGGACACGGAACCGGGATCATCCTTTCCATTGATGAAATTGAACCCGACTGTCAACGGCCCTGTCGGCACGAACGAAACACGGATTCCTTCGTAATACCGATCATAGCTCTGATTATCCAGGTGCTTCCAAAACGCCTCCCAGCGGTCGTTCTGGATCCCCGCCAAGGCGATAATCTTCAGGCCCCTGAGCTCCGGAAATTCTTTTTCGAGATAAACCCCCCTCAAGGCTTGGTTGAAGGTAAAATCACTCAGGGTTCCTAGGTAATCCCCAAGGGTGAAAAGGTACCCCTGATTACTGATATTGATATGGAAATCGACGATGCTGGCGTGTTCGGTATCCACGTATTTGTCGTCGGTCAGTCTCGAATTGAAGACCATCTCGAATTCACGTCCGGTTTTCCCGTGATGCAAAAGGGTCAAGTCCAATTCCTGCAAAAACTGAGGCCCCTCATCCATCTGGGCATTTTCCTTGTTGCCACTAATCTGGTTATAATAGCCCCCGAAACGCTCCTCGCCGTGCAATTCATAGGCTTTCTTTTTCTCTTCCTTCTGAGGAGCCAACACCTCATTTTCCTTCTCTCCCGATGGAGTGGTAACCTGCGCCGTCATGACAGGAGGCTCAAGATGCACGGGCCGCATATTCCTCCATAGCTTTTCGACCTGTGTGTCCGTCATCCGTGCGACTCGCATGTTGTTTTTTGCCGATGTTTCTGAAGCGAATGCGCAAAGAGCCATAACAAAAATCAAACAGGCAATACCTCTCGCTCTTACCTTTCTAGAAAACCATAGTTTTTGTTCCACTGTGCCTTCTCCTCTTCAAGTGAGTTTACAAAAAACAGGAAAAAGTTCAAAAAAAATTCGGAAAGGACCGTCCCTTTTCGAAAAAAAACATCCAGCTCACAAAAATGAAACTTCAGAAAAGCTATGGAACCCCACGGGTAAAGGATCAACTCTATCTTTCCCCCTTCCGTCCTTCCCTTAACTTACCACCCTCACATCATCCTATGAAACCACTTAACATACCCCCTATGGCTTTTCAATAGATGTCACTTCTTTTACTATTTCGTATATTCCTCTCCCAAATTGAACCTCTTTTGGCTTTATGATAAAAAAAACAAATGTTGAACTTTTTAACTTATTTTTTGCACTCACCTATTGAAATGAAAAGAAAAGGGAAAAAAAGGGTCAGGAACACGACACAAGGAACATATCCACACCCGGGAAAACAACACCGACAACAATGGTGGTGGTCAATCCTCACTTTTTTATTCTATGTGTGCTGTCTTGTGCTCCCCGCCACACCGAGCAAAGCCGTTTCCTCTTCCACCCCTCTCCCCACCATTCAACAAAATAAAAGTTTGAAAAACCTTTACTTCACCGTTCCAAATTTAAAAAAACTAGCTTTAAAAGAAGCCATCTCGATAACAAAAAAACGGGGGTTCCAGATAAAAATTGCCAAAAAGGAATTTCACCCTGAGATCCCAAAAGGGTTTATCATCTCCCAAGCTCCACCTCCTGCCCAAACCATTCCGGAAAACAAAATAATCCGTGTCGTTCTCTCGAAAGGTCCTGCACCCATGCCCAATCTGAAAGGGAAAAGGTGGGATACCGCCGTCAAAATCCTCACGGGGAAAGTACCATCAGAATCCACCAATCTGGCCCCTTACCACCTAAAGATTGTCCGGAAAGACATCTATTCGAAATATGCACCCGGAACCATCGTGGACCAACGTCCGAAAAAAGGGCTTCCCCTCTCCGTGGCGGAGACAATCACGTTGTTTGTTTCCAAAGGGGATCTCCCCACCCGGATAAGCCGAAATTCCCGTCTTAGGCTAGAAACGACAAACCACACGAGAACCCTACGCCCAATACCCGAACCCAAGGCTGCCACTAGGAGCCTCCAAGCCCATCCCATAAACGACAGGGTCCTTACTCCCCACCAGCTTGCCCGCCAATTTCGGATCCACACGAAACGGGTCCCAACAGGCACTTTCCTTCGTCTCCTAGTGAAAGAAAAATCCATCCGGCAAAACCAGATTGCATTCTATATCGGAAACCGCAGGATTTTACCGAAACAGCCCAGTCGGCCCGGCGAAATCTTACTTACCACCCGGGGGATCTCCCCTGGGACCTATCCTCTCGTCGCAAAATTGGGGGTAAAAAGGGAAATTATCGGCACCATAATCATCACAGAGAATCGGTCACGGCTTGCCCAGGCCGACACAACCCCACCCCTGAAACACAAGAAAACCCCCTCGAAAACAGCCCGGGAACCTTTATTTCGGCCTTCCTTGCAACCCGAGAATCAAAAAATAGCCCCCAAAAAAACGAAATCCTTTCAAACCTTTATTTTCACGACCGAAAGTCAGAAACTCCCGAGGCTTAAAGATATCCTTTTGAAAGAAGCCCCATGGCTAAAGATCAAGAAGAAACGCCAGCTCACATCCCTGCAAATCGTCATCCTCTCCATTCAAACCACTGACCCGGAAAAGACAAGGAGATTGGCGGAACGACTCATCTCGAGAAAGATCATCAAAAGCTATCAGATCACCCACACTTACCGCACCTTCGGGACAACGGAAGACCCCTTCGTCTCCCGCGAATATGGGTGTCAACCACCCCAACAACTCATCGACCTTCACGGCTTTTGTTCCGGACAAGGAATCCACGTGGCACTCTTGGATACGGGCGTGGATATTTATCACGAGGATTTGAATTCAAAAGAGATAGAAACGGTCGACTTCACAGAGGAAAGCCTCGGAAGATACCTCACGGATATCCACGGGACAGCCCTCGCGGGCATCATCGCGGCCATCCCGAATAATGGAAAAGGGATCATGGGAATCGCCCCTGGCGTTAAGCTCCATGCCATTAAGGTCTGCAGGAGAACCTCTCCCGACGCCATAAAGGCCACCACCGATTCTTTCACCCTGGCCGAAGGTCTGGACTACGCCATCCAGAAGAGGGTCCACATCATCAACGTGAGCATTGGCGGCCCGCGGGACAAGATCATCGAGAAACTCATCCGGAAAGCCCGGGCCTCCGGCATTACCGTCGTGGCGGCGGTAGGAAACGGGGGGCCTCGCTCTCCGCCCACTTACCCCGCCGCTTACCCCGGGGTCATCGGGGTTACGGCCATCAATCAGAGACTAAAACTTTATCCCCGGGCGCCTCACGGCCCGTTTGTTGATGTTGCGGCACCTGGAGTGGACGTCTTTTCCCTGAAACCGGGCAACCGGTACAATTTCTATACGGGAACCTCCTTCGCGGCGGCCTACGTCACGGGGTTGTTGGCCCTTCGCCTTTCTTGCGTTATCGACGCCCATCACCCTATCGCAAAAGATCCCTTTGCTTTTCTTCGCTCGTTAGCCTACAAACCCCCTTCCTATTCCCCCGATGAAATGGGAGCAGGGGTCCTCATATTTTCCAAGATTTCAAAAAAAGCTTTCCTTCAATGAACTTTTTCCGGGAATATGGCACTTACTGATAAAAGGGCGAAAGAAAACCAGGAAGCATTGAACGAGTCGGCCCTGATCAGGGCGGTCGCCCGTAAGGACAAGGAGGCATTGAGGAAATTGTTCGAATCCTACCACAAGCGGGTTTTCAGGTTCGCCTACAAGCTCACGAACGATTACGAAGCCGCCAACGACATAACCAGTGACGTTTTTGTCACCATCTGGGAAAAGGCCGGCAGTTTCAAAGGGAATTCCCCCCTGTCCACCTGGATCTTCGGGATCACCCGGAACAAGATCCGGAGTCTTTACCGGAAGAAACAGATCTTCGTGGATATTGAGGAAGTCAACATCGCCACCGAAACCAAAAGCACCATCGGCCTGCGTCAGGATATGCAATACGCCCTGAACCGCCTCTCCCAAGAGCACCGCGAAGCCATTGAAATGATCTTCTATCTCGGTTTCAGTTACGAGGAGGCCTCCGCCATCATCGGATGTCCCGTGGGAACCGTGAAATCACGGATTTTCCACGCGAAGAAGCTGATGGAACATTATCTGTCCACCGACAGGAGGAGTTATACATCATGAAAACGCACCCCCATACACACACAGAAACGTGCCCCGAAAAAGTTCGGGAATTCCTTCCCCTTCTTGTCAATGACACATGCCCTAAAGACAAACGGGAAGAGATCAAGAATTTCCTTGAAAAAAATCCGGCATGTGCGGAAGAACTCCGTCAGTTCACCGCCCTGTCTCGCCTGGTTCGGGAAGACGCCGAACGGATCTCCGTGCCCTCCGACGCCCTCCTGAACGGCATCATGGAACGGATCGAAACGAAGGAGAGGGAAGCGCCTTTCCGTCTGAAAGACTGGTTCGCCTCCCTGCCCAACCGGCTCGGAGAATGGTTTCCCAAGCCGGCCGTGCGCTACGCGGTGGCCTTCGCCATCCTGATTCTCGTCTTTCAAACCGCTGTCATCCTGCACCAATCGAAGAAGATTGCCACCTATCACACTCTCTCCGGCCCCGCGGCCACCGTTCCGAACCGGATCTCCCTGAACATCATCTTCAATCCCGAGGCACGTCTCGAAACCATCCAGGCCTTCCTTGCCAAATATCACGGGCAGATCACCAAGGGGCCCGGCGCGTCCGGCGTTTACGTTGTCTCTTTTCCAAGACCCGAGAATCTGGAAACCTTTGTTAAAAACCTGAAAGGACAAAAAGCCCTCATCCTATTCGCGGAGGTCAGGAACTGAACCATCCGGTTGGCCCCCTTTGCCAATCGATGGATTGATGCTATGAAAACCCCATGGGTGTTTCCTCCAACCGGCCGTTTTTTGCCGCCTCCCACCGGGTCAAACAATTTCTTCGGGGACTTTCCCTCATCATCCTGAGCCTCACCGCCTCCTGTCTCCTGATCCTTTCCTTCCCCCCTTTCCATTACGAATGGCTGGCGTGGATCGCCCTGGTGCCGCTGCTTGTCGTCTCGCTCACGACCCGGCCGGCCGGCGCATTCTACGCGGGACTGCTGGCTGGCACGGTGGGCCTCCTTTTGATCTCCACCTGGATCTTCGAAGTTCCCGGGTTCCGGTTCTACCACGCCCTGCCCCTGGCGG
>CAZOBB010000064.1:0-5280 GCA_964577975.1 uncultured Thermodesulfobacteriota bacterium
CTTAAGCGAGATCGATGTCCACGACATCGCGGAGCTGCTGGAGAACCTCGACGAGAAGGAAGCGGTCATCGTCTTCAGGCTTGTTTCCAAGGACAAGGCCTCGGATGTCTTCGCCGAGCTGGATCCGTCCTTGCAGGAATACCTCCTGAAACATATTGTCGGGAAGGAGCTGAAGGACCTGTTGGAGGATTTGTCGCCGGATGATCGGACGGCCCTGTTCGAGGACCTCCCCGGCCAGATGACCCAGAAGCTGCTCAACATCCTTCCCCCGGAGGAGCGGAAGGAATCGCTCCAGTTGCTGGGGTATCCGGAGGAGAGTGTCGGGCGGCTGATGACGCCGGATTACGTCGCCGTCCGGCCACACTGGACGATCGAAAAGGCCATCGACCACATCAAGAAGAGGGGCCGGGACGCGGAAACCATCAACATGATCTACGTGGTGGACGATCGCTGGAAGCTGGTGGATGACATTCCCATCCGGCGTTTTCTGCTCGCCGAGCCGGGGCAGTCGGTGGCGGACATCATGGATCACAAGTTCATCGCGATCAATGCCCTGAAAGACCAGGAAGAGGCCTACCAGGTCATCAAGAAGTACAACCTGAACGTTCTCCCTGTCGTTGACGGGGAGGGAATCCTGCTGGGCATCGTGACGGTGGACGACATCCTCGACGTGATCGAGGAGGAGGTCACGGAGGACTTCCAGAAGGCCTCCGCCATCGTACCCATCGAGGAAAGCTACTACGCGGTCGGAATCGGCACGCTGTACAAGAAACGGGCGGGATGGCTCATGCTCCTGCTGGTGGCGGATTTCCTCTCCTCCAGCGTGATCGCCCATTTTCAGGATGCCCTGCAGGCGGTGATCGCCCTGGCCTTTTTCATCCCCGTCTTGATCGACACGGGGGGAAATATCGCCTCCCAGTCTTCCACCCTGATCATCCGGGCCCTGGCCATGGGGGAGCTGACGATCAGGAAGTGGTTCTCCGTGGTCAAGAAGGAGCTGGTGATCGGGCTGATGCTGGGATTGACCTTGGGACTCGTCCTCTACATACGGAGCTTTTTCTGGCGCGGCGGCCCGACGGTCGGCATGGTGGTGGGGATGGCCATGATGGCCATCAGCCTCTGGGCGAACCTCTTGGGCAGCCTGCTGCCGATCGTGCTGACCCGGTTCAAGCTGGACCCCGCCGTGATCAGCAGCCCGCTTTTGACGACCGTGGTGGACTCGACAGGGCTGCTCATCTACTTTTCCCTCGCCAGGGTCGTTTTCCGTTTTTGACGTCAAGAAGAGGAGGCGCCGGTGGAAGGAAAGGAACGAAAACTGGAAGGGGCGGGAAAACCAAGGGTCCTCGTCATCGAGGACGAACCCACGATCCTGGAGTTCCTCGAGACGGGCCTTCGTTACGAGGGGTATGCCCCGACCGCTGTCCGTGAAGGGAAGAGGGGACTCGAATTGGCCCTCGAGGAAGCGTTCGACGTGATTATCCTGGATATCATGCTGCCCGACATGGACGGGTTCGAGATCTGCAGGAGGATACGCGAGAGGGGAGAAACCGTCTCCATCCTGATGCTCACCGCGAAAAAGGAGATCGAAGACCGGGTCACGGGCCTCGACGCGGGGGCGGACGACTACCTGACAAAACCCTTCAGCTTCAAGGAGCTGCTCGCCCGGTTGCGCGCCCTCCTGCGGCGGAGCGGTCGGTACCGGGAGCCCGTCGAGTTCAGGGCGGCCGGTATCACCTTGAATGTGGAGACGCGGGAGGTGAGAAGGGAGGGGAACCTCCTGTCCCTGACGCCCACCGAGTTCGAGCTGTTGAAGATGTTTATGCAGCACCCGCGGCGGGTCTTCACGCGGGAGACCCTGCTGAACCGGGTGTGGGGATACCATTACATCGGGGACGCCAACATCGTGGACGTGCACGTGAGCCACCTGCGTGAAAAGCTGGGGGACAAGCCCCCCCGCCTCATCCGAACCCATTACGGCGTCGGCTACTCTTTCCATCCCGAGGAGGCGGCGTGAAAACCTGGTCGCGCCTCTCTCTCCGGCTCCGGCTGACCCTCTTGTTCGTTGGGGTGCTGGCCATCCTTCTGTCCGTGATGGGATGGGTTTTCTATCAGGACGCGCGGGACCTCCTCGTGGAAACCACCGCCGCCCACCTGCGGGCGCGGGCCAAGCCGATTATCGAACACTGGCTTTACGGGAAGCCTTTGCTGACGACGGGAAAACAGGGGACCCCAAAACGCCGGCCATTGAAGGAAATAGCCCCCTTCCTGGCTCGGGACCTGACATCCCGGAACACGACGGCCCTCATCCTGGATGAACGGGGACGGAGGCTGGCGGACGGGAAGAGGCTCCCAGAGGAGCCGGACTCCGCGCCCCCCGTCCCGCGTTACGTCCGGCAGGCCTTGAAAGGGAAGAACGAGGTGACCTATGAAATCCGCCGCGACTCCCTTCCCTTCCTGGTGGTCCTCATTCCCCTCCGGACGTCCCCCGGCTCCCGGAACATCGTGGGTGTCGTCCAGCTCACGTCATCCCTGGCGTCGGTGGAAAAGACCCTCGCGCGGCACGGCCTCATGCTGGCGGGCATGGCCTTTCTCGCCCTCCTCGCCGGCTCGATCCTGGGCCTCCTGGTGGTTTCCTCCTCTCTGGATGAGCTGAAGACAATGGTTTCCACGTGTCGTGCCATCGCGGACGGAAACCTGGGTCGCCGGGTGGCCCTGCCCGAGCGGAAGGATGAAATCGGGCAACTGGCCCACGCCTTCGACGGAATGGTGGACCGCCTCGCCGAGACGATGGGGGCGCAGCGCCGCTTCATCGCCAACGCGGCCCACGAGCTGCGGACGCCCCTGACGGCCCTTCAGGGATCGCTGGAGGTTTTACTCAGAGGGGTTCAGGATGATCCCGCCGCCGCGGCGCGCCTGATCCAGGGGATGTATCGGGAAGTGACGAAGCTGTCCCGCCTTTGCGAACGCCTGCTCGACCTGAGCCGCATGGAGGGCGTGGGCAGCCTCCACAAGCAACCAATCGCATTGAGGGATTTTTTCGAAGGGCTTCTGCCCCAGTTGGAGCGGCTCGCCCCGGACCGTGAGTGGGTTCTTGACGCGGGGCCCCATGTCACGCTTCAATTCGATCCGGAAATGTTCCGACAAGTCTTCTTCAACCTGGCCCAGAACGCCGCCCAGCATACGGCGCCGGGAGGGCGCATCGTCGTGGGATGGCGCCTCGCCACGCGCCCGGAGGGAGTGACACTCTACGTCTCCGACGACGGAGAAGGAATCGATCCGGAAGACCTGCCCCATGTCTTCGAGCCGTTCTACCGGGGGCGGACACGGGGAACGGACGAGACGGGAAGCGGAACCGGCCTCGGCCTGAGCATCGTGAAGGCCATTGTCACGGCCCACGGCGGCAAGGTTGAAGTTCAAAGTGTCCCGGGAAAGGGAACTAAGATCATCCTCTCCGTTCCTTTCGGGTAATTTCTTTCAAATCTTCATCATTTCTTCATCTTTCGTTCAGGACTTCTTAAGGCTTACCGTGTATCCTTTCCATTGGACACAAAGGAGGTGATGACATGCGGGGAAAAATCGGAATAGCCATCGCGGGACTGGGACTCCTTGCGGGGTGCGCTCCATTGGGCCCTCCGCCCCCTCTCTTCGGGCCGGGCCCCTGGGGCGGCATGGGACTGCTTCTACTGATCGTGATCGGGGCCGGGATCTATGTTTTGATCAGAAAATCTTCTCCCGATCCTACTCCCAAAAGGGATCAGCTCGTGGAGACCCTAAACGACATCCACGAGCGGCTGAAGAGGCTGGAAGAGAAGATCGACGCGATGGAAAAGGAAAAAGACCTGGATAAGAAAGACTAATTGGTGTAAAGGAGGGTATTTGAAATGAAGCGTAAAACGATGACAGGTGTGTTTGGCCTCGTCCTCTTGATCGGGGCGGGCGTGGCGGTGGCGTTGACCCCGCCACCGCCACCGAATGCGGGAAACGGCATGGCACCCCCAGCGGGAGTGGAGCCGGGACCACCCCGGGTGGCCGGGGAGCAAGGACCGCCGCCCCCGCCGGCGCCTCGCGCGGACGTGGAACGCCCCGCTCCACCGCCCCCGGGAAGAGAGATTTCTCCCGTCGAAGGGACGGAAACCGCCGTCTCGACGGTCCGGGAGATCGCCCGTTCCTTGAAACCGGGACCGGTCTGGGAAAGGCGGGGGCCGGCGGGGGAAGTTGAACTCAAAGCGGCCCTCGTCTACGGGAAAAGGTGCGTAGCGGTGCTTACCCTGGATCCTAAGACGGGAGAACCCTTCCCGTTGGGATGGCGGCCGCCCCGGAATCTTTCCGCGGCCCGATGGAAGGCCGTAAAAGGGGTCCTGCCTGCCATCGTGGAGAGGCTGAAGCCCCTCGATGGCGCGGAATATAGGGAACCAGAAAACGTGTGGGTAGTCCCGATCGCGTATCGGAGCGAGATCGTAACATACCTTAAAATCGCAAGGGACGGGAGAGAGGTCATTCCGGACTACCCGGCCGAACAGGAGATGCGCGCCCTTGGCCAATAAGGTTTTTGAAAAGATAGCGGGGGAATGGCTTCTCGTCGGCAGCCTGCTGGGGCTGGCGGCCACCTCCCTTTGGATGGGCCGTTTCCCCGCGTATTCCGCCACCGATTTTCACGTGGTCTATATCCTTTTCGTCTTCCTGATTATCATCAAGGGTCTGGAGGAAAGCCGTTTCCTGAAAGTGATCGCGGTAAGCGTGGAGACGGGGAAGGGGCTCGCGGTGAAACTCGTCTTCTTGACGGCGGTCCTCTCCATGTTCGTCACGAACGACGTGGCCCTGCTGACCGTGGTTCCTTTGACCTTGGCCCTCGAGATGGAGAAAAAATATCGCGTGGTCATCCTTGAGGCCTTGAGCGCCAACGCCGCCTCGGCCCTGACTCCCTTCGGGAATCCACAGAATATCTTCATCTTTTACCACTACCATCTCCATCCCGTGGCCTTCGTGAAGGCCATTTTCCCCTTCTTCCTGATCTTCGTGGGGATCGTTCTCCTGCTGGCCATGAGGGTGGGCGAGGCACCGGGCGGCCGTCGACCGGAACGCATGACCGTGGAGGGGAGGGGATGGCTCTACGCGGGGTTTTTCCTCGTGTTTGTCGTGGCGGTCCTGAAATTCGCCCCCCTATGGCTGGGGTTGATTCCGCTGATCTACGCCCTGGCGGCGGACCGGCGGAGCTTGAAGATCGACTGGCTCCTCCTGCTGACCTTTCTCGCCTTCTTCGGCTTCACCGACAACCTCGTT
>CAZOBB010000065.1:0-9291 GCA_964577975.1 uncultured Thermodesulfobacteriota bacterium
CGTCATCTTCGAGATCGTGGACGCCTTGGGTGTTCCCTCCCTCCAGATAGAAGGCTACGAGGCGGACGATATCATCGGGACGGCTTCGGAGATTCTCTCCCAAAGGGGACGGCGCGTCTTCATCGTGACCATGGACAAGGATATGCTCCAGCTCGTCACGGACACTGTTTGGGTCTTCGACCCGAAGAACGACATCCTTCGGGATCCGCTGGCGGTGGAGGAACGGATGGGGGTAAAACCCGCGCAGGTGGTGGACCTTTTGGCCCTGATGGGCGACAAGGTGGACAACGTTCCCGGCGTACCGGGGATCGGGGAAAAAACGGCTCGAAAACTGATCTCGCAATTCGGTTCCCTGGACGCCCTCTACGCGCGGCTCGACGAGGTGACACCCCCGAGGATTCGAAACCTGCTCGAAACCCATCGGGACGCGGCCTATCTGAGCCGGGATCTGGTTCTCATCCGGCGGGACGTGCCGATGGAGATTCCCGAGGGTTCCCTGACCCTCAAAGAGGCGGATGAAAAACGGCTTCAGGAGATCTACCTGAAATTGGAGTTCTTTTCCATGCTGAAGGGTCTGAAGCAGAAACACACCCTGGAATCGGTCGATCATGCGGCCTACGAGACCGTCTCCGACGAAAAGGCGCTGGAAAGGTGGCTGAAAGGAATCGAAGAGAAGAAAACCGTCTCCGTGGACCTGGAGACCACCTCCGAGGACCCGCTCCACGCGGAGATCGTGGGCGTCTCCCTCGCGCTGGCGCCGGGAAAAGCCTGCTACATCCCCGTGAAACACGACGCAGGCCCCACGGTTTCCCAGTTGACCCGGGAGATCCTGTTGAAACGCTTACGCCCTTTTCTTGAAGACCCGAACGTCGGAAAGGTAGGCCAAAATCTCAAATACGACACCCGCGTCCTGATGAACTACGGGATTCATTTGCGCGGTATCGCCTGCGACGCCATGATCGCCGATTATCTCCTCAACCCCACCAAGCGCACCCACAATCTGGACAATATGTCGATCGAGTATCTCGGTCACCAGCCCATTTCCTACAAGGAGGTGACGGGAAACGCCGGGGCGAAGGACGGCTTCTGGCAGGTTCCGGTGGCGGAGGCTACCCGTTACGCCGCCGAAGATGCCGACCTGGCCCTGAGGCTGTGCGACATCCTGGGCCCGAAGGTCCGTGAGCAGGGGATGGGGGATCTCTACGAGACGATCGAACTGCCCCTGGTCACGGTGCTGGCCGAGATGGAGCACCACGGGGTCAAGGTGGACCTGGACCAGCTTCGAGAGCTTTCCAAGGAGCTGGAGGCCAGGATGACCCAACTAGAAGAGAAGATCCACCGCCTGGCGGGAGAACCGTTCAATATCAACTCCCCGAAACAGTTGTCCGTTATCCTTTTCGACAAACTGGGGTTGAAATCGATCAAAAAAACCAAGACGGGCCGGTCCACCAACGTGGATGTCTTGACGGCCCTCGCCCTGGAACATGAGCTGCCCGCGCTGGTCCTGGAATACCGAAGCTTCTCCAAGCTGAAGTCGGGTTTCGTGGACGCCCTGCCCAAGCTGGTGGACAAGGTGACGGGACGGATCCATACCTCCTTCAACCAGACGGTGGCCTCCACGGGGCGGTTGAGCAGCAGTAACCCCAATCTCCAGAACATCCCCATTCGGACGGAGGAGGGTCGCCGCATCCGGGAGGCCTTCATCGCGGAGGAGGGGAACCTCATCCTATCGGCGGACTATTCCCAGATCGAGCTGCGCGTCCTCGCCCACCTGTCGGAGGATCCCGTCCTCATCCAGGCCTTCCTGAACGACGAGGACGTGCACGCGCGCACCGCCTCGGAGATGTTCGGGGTGGCGCTGGACGCGGTGACACCCGACCTCAGGCGGCGCGCCAAGGTGATCAACTTCGGCATCATCTACGGGATGAGCGCCTTCGGCCTGGCCAGGGAACTGGGGATTGACCGCCAGGAGGCGGAGGATTACATCGACCGATACTTCACCCGGCTTGAAAGGGTCAAGCAGTACCAGGAGGAACTGATCGAACGGGCCAAGACGGAAGGCCTTGTCCGCACCATTTTTGGGAGAATTCGGCCCCTGCCGGAGTTGAAGAGCAAGAATTATCAACAGAGGGAATTCGGCATCCGGACCGCCATCAACGCCCCCATCCAGGGAAGCGCGGCGGATATCATCAAAAAGGCCATGATCGCCATTCAGTCCCGCCTGAAATCGGAAAGGCTCAACGCCACGATGGTCCTCCAGGTCCACGACGAGCTGGTCTTCGAGGTGGATAAAGAACAGGTTCCCCGCCTCGAGGCCCTGGTCCGCGAGGAAATGGAAAACGCCGTATCTCTCAAGGTTCCCTTGAGGGTGGACATCCAGACGGGAAAAAACTGGCGGGAAGCGCATTAAAAAAACGATTCCGCCTCATTTTTTAAGAAGATGGAACAGAAAGTTTCAAGTCCCTCAGAGCCTTCTCATTGATTTTCACCTTGTAATGATCCATCAGCTCTTCAATGTAGCTGTTTAATGCCTCCGCCTGCTTGCTCTCCTTCAGAAACCGGATGGCATTCTCCCGAGTCAGCTTTCTGCCCCGCTTCTTTCGCTTGTGCGCCGAGACGAGCTGTTCGATCTCTTCTTCCGTAATCTTGATGCGGGGCAGAACCTCCTTTTCAATGATTCGAGCGATCAGAAGAGTTCGTTTCACCCTGTGGAGAATAACCTCACGGGTCTTTTGATCAATCTTTTCCCTTTCGGAACGTCGCAAAACCTCTTCTTTCGCCTCTTGCCAGCTTTCCTTAAAATCCTTGTCCTTATCCAGCTTCAGGTCCATCGCCCGCCTGTACAGAAGATAATCCCCAAGATAGTTCATCAGGATTTCTCTTTTTTCCTGAATTTCCGTCGGGGCCCCGTGAGTTCGGGCGTATGCCTGCCAGTAGGGCAGCAGATCCGGAGGCTTGACCATAAAACCGTTTCCTTGCGCGAGAATCAATGTCATAAACAGCAGCACTATGCCCATTTCTCCTGTCTCCCTGAGATAACGGGGGAGGGGAAACCCCCTATTCCCCTCCCCATACGGATTGTGTCGTTACTTGCCATGTTTCAGTTTTTTCAGGTTTTCCTCATACTTCTTGACCCACGAGACATACTCGGCCGCCTTGTCCGCACCGAGACGCGGCGCCACGGAAGACTCGA
Source organism: uncultured Thermodesulfobacteriota bacterium (assembly GCA_964577975.1). Classification (GTDB taxonomy): domain Bacteria; phylum Desulfobacterota; class S145-22; order S145-22; family S145-22; genus JAOZMY01. Next base: position 3,194 of record CAZOBB010000065.1, read on the forward strand.
CCCATTCCGCGAACTCCTGAGAGACCCGCATGAAACCTTCCCACCAGATTTGGCCCGGCGCGGTATGGTACATCATGATCATGGTCGGGCGTACGGCCATGGCGCCGATGTTCCGGATCGTGATGTGGTCGATCGTGGTGTAGACGCCTGCCTTTTTCAGCTCGCCGCCGATCTCGAAGGCCATCTTCCGGATGTGGTCCAGCATGTAGATGACGCTGTCCGCCGTCAGGAAGAAGTTCCCCGTCCACTGCTTGGAATGGCACTGGTTGCACACCGCCATGGCACGTTTCCTATTCTTCAGCCCATCGCTCGGATAGGTAATGTCGATCTCCTTGGCCCCCGGCGTGCCCTTTTTCACGAAGCGCACGCCGTAATTCGGATCGATCTTGAGCCAGACCTTCTTGACGGCGGGATGGTACATCCCCTTCTTCCGGATGAACGTCGTCTTCCAGGCGCCGAACTTCCACTGGCAGATACTGGCCACGTCGTGGCTGGACGGGTAGATCTCCTTGTTCCCTTTGTAAACCGCACCCATGTGACAGGTTCCGCAGGTCGGAGCCGAATAGTCTTCTCCCGGTTTCGCATCCTGTTTGCCGTAGTCGGCCTTCCCAAGAGTCGAGTAGTAAATCGCCCCGTGCATGGACCGCAGGTAGGCCTCGAAGTTCGGATGATCCTCGGACTCGTGGCACCGCCCGCAGGTATGCGGACTTCGGGCAACCGCAAGATTGAAGGAGTGGGCCGGGTGGCATGCCGCGCAGTTCCCGAAAGAGCCGTCCGGGTTCACACGCCCCGCCCCTCCCGTTGGATAGGTTTCGGCATAGAACTTGACGGACGTCTTCGTCTTCTTGAGGATCTTGACCGTGGAGCCGTGGCACCACAGGCATCCCCAGTCCGCGAAGATCTGGATCACGTCCTGAACCGATTTGTCCGCCTTGTCACACCCCACGGGCCAGGATCCCCACTTCTGGGCCGGGTCGTTCTTGAGGTCTTTCCAGTACTTGTCGACGATTTCCTTACCTTTGAACAGGATCGGCTTCTTTCCGTAGGTCACCACCTGACCGACCTCTTTCACGAGCCCCTTGTGGAAGTCCCAGGGAACCCATCCCAACACGGACGCCGCGATGTTCCAGTAGGACCCGCCGCCGATGGCGCTGGCACCCTGGGCGATCAGTCCCGACTTGGCGTGAATGGAGCTTTGATACTCTTCCACCACTCCCGGGTGACAGCGGGCACACTGTTTGGGCGTCACCAGCGTGGAAATCTCGAAACCCATGTGGGTGTAGGCCGCCGGGTTCTCCTTCGTGCTCGCGTGGCACTCATAGCACCCGACGTCATTTTTGTAGTGCCTGGAATGCATCCACTCCTGCACGACGAATCTCGTTTTGTTTTCATGACACGCCACGCACTTGGCCGATTCCTTGGTCATCCCCGCCAAGCTGCTGGCTGGGCAAAGTGCCATGCCGGCGATCACCGCGACGCATATCACGATCATCCAGCGTTTCATGGCTCTAACCTCCTTTCTTTTGTTTGTCATTGAATAATTTTAGTTATTTACATACGGAAATGAAGAGGTGGGGGACGTGTATGAGTGTCGCACCTGTTCTCTATGTATAACCATGTATTTTCTGGATATTCCATGATTGCCACCAGTCCTTCGTATTTCCATATCCCTATTAAAAGTATAGTACGGTTTTAATTTCTTGCAAGTCATTTTATTATGACTAAACACGTGGCGCTGCGTCCCTATGAACCTTCCGCCTTCTTCACTCGTCGCCTCAAGGTCCGTCAAACCGCGCGATTCCACTTCCCTTTCGTGGTGGGGTGAAATATGTTATAGACAGTGGCAATGCGGTATAAGTATTTTCGATTCATAAAAAACGAAAATCTCTTCATCGTCCTTCTGGCTATCGTCATCGGTATCATTTCGGGTTTCGGTGCCGTGGGTGTAAGGTTCCTGATCAGGCTGTTTCAGGAGCTTTTTTTCGGCGGTAATGGCATCAATCTCTTGGAACCGGTCCGCCATCTCCCCTGGTGGTACAAGATCTTGGCACCCGCCATCGGCGGGGCCATCATCGGTCCGATCATCTACTACCTGGCACGGGAGGCAAAAGGTCACGGAGTACCCGAGGTCATGCTGGCCACCCTTCTCCAGGGGGGACGCATCCGGCCCCGCGTCGCCGTGGTGAAGGCCTTCGTCTCGGCCCTCTGCATCGGCTCCGGCGGTTCGGTGGGAAGGGAAGGGCCCCTGGTCCAGATCGGTGCCAGCGTCGGCTCCAGCGTGGGGCAGCTCTTCAAGCTCACGGAGAAACAGGTCTCCACCCTGGTGGCCTGCGGGGCCGCCAGCGGGATCGCTGCCGCCTTCAACGCCCCCATCGCCGGTTCCCTCTTCGCGGTGGAGATCATCTTGGGAGATTTCGGCGTGGCGGCCTTCAGCCCCATCGTGATTTCCTCCGTCATGGCCACGATCGTCTCCCACTATTTCGAGGGGGATTTCGCCGCGTTTCAGGTCCCGGCCTACAAGCTCGTCAGTGCCTTTGAGCTGATCCCCTACACCATCCTGGGGGTTTTCGCGGGATTCGTCGCCCTCGGATTTATCTGGTTTTTGTATTTCAGTGAAAATGCTTTTGAGAAATGGACCTTTCCTGAATGGCTTAAACCAGCCGTTGGAGGATTGGGTATAGGGATGTTGGCCCTTTGGATCCCCAATCTCTACGGGGTTGGATATGAAACCATCAACGAGGCCCTCCACGGGAGTCTCGCCCTCTGGTTTCTCTTGTTGCTCATACCCTTGAAGATTCTCGCGACCTCCGTTACGCTCGGTTCCGGGGGATCCGGCGGCGTTTTCGCGCCGTCTCTCTTTCTCGGCGCCTCGGCGGGCGGAATCGTCGGGATCATCTTCCATTCCCTCTTCCCCGCCATGACGGCGGATCCGGGCGCCTACGCCCTCGTGGGGATGGGCGCCGTCGTGGCGGCCGCGACCCAGGCCCCCATCACGGCGATCCTGATTATCTTTGAGCTGACCAACACCTACCACATCATCGTTCCGCTCATGTTTTCCTGTATCATCAGCACCCTGATTACCACCAACATCAAGAAGGAATCGATCTACACCCAGAAACTGAAATTCAAAGGGATCCGGCTCACCGAGGGTCGTGAGGAAACCATCCTTAAATCGATCCCCGTTTCCCATGTCATGACCTCACCGGTCACTTATTTCAACCACACGGTCAACTTGGAGACTATCTGCGACGTGGCCCTGAAGAGCCCCCAACATATCTTTCCTGTGGTGGGCGAAGAGATGAGTTACCGCGGCTATTTTAGCATGGGAGAGTTGAAGTCGGTCCTGTTCGACAAGGGTGATCTTGCTAATCTTGTCATAGCGGAAGACATCATCGAAGGAAACGAGGCCATCTCTGTGGATGCCAACGTCCATGACGCCATGGACATGCTAGGAAAGATCGGTCTCGAGGAAATTCCCGTGGTTGACGGCGGCAAACTGGCGGGGCTGGTGGCGGCGAAGCAGATTCTCGAGATCTACCAGATGGAGCTCAAAAAGAGAGAACTGGCCATGGCCGTGGTCTCCAAGAAGAAATTCAGCGACCTGACGGAAGGGCTGTACGTAGGAGGAGGCTTTCGTCTGGACGAGCTTCCGGTTCTCGATTCCCTGGTAGGAAAGACATTGAGGGAAACGAACTTCCGGGTGAACTACGGCCTGGAGATCATCATGATTCGTTCATCGAGGAGCAAGAAAGAGATCCTACCCAGACCCGAGTATAAATTTCAACCGGGAGACCGGGTCCTCGTCGTGGGAACTTTAGAGGACATCATGAAATACCAGGAAAAACAGGAATTGGCGGAGCACCCCCTGCCGGCCACCGCCTGAACCTCGTCACGTAAGGCTGATGATCCTGGCCGGATGATAAATAGGCCTTTTCCCGAAAGGCCAAAGCAACTTTTTGATTCGCCTTTTCAAAAGAAGTCGCCGAATCGCGTCGATGTTCTCCTCCGTTACTCGTTCTCCCCGTTCCATCGCCGTCTCCATCTGGGAAAAGTCCGCCCAGTGTAAGTCTTCTACGTCCGGGTAGAGGAGGAAATCCGCGTTGAGGGACTGGATCATGTCGAGTCGATGGGTGGACACCGTGTTGGAACGAAGAATGATATCCATGGCGGTGTGGAGATCCGCGACGGGTTCCAGTTGCCGGGACACATCTACGCCCACGACCACGTCGGCTCCCAACTGGAAGGTCGGGTTGACGGGGAGCTTGTTCGTGGATCCGCCGTCCACCAAGAATTTATCTTCCGTGATCACGGGAGAATACACGCCCGGAATGGCGGCGCTCGCCATGACGGCCTTGCGAAGGTTTCCGGAGGTGATGAGAACCTCATCCCCCGTGATGAGATCGGATGCGATGCAGGCAAAGGGGATCTTCAACTGATGAAAGTCGGTTACGGGCACGAGGATCTCCAGGTCTTCCTCGTAATCTTCCTGAGACAAGACGGACTGGGTCGTGAGGGTCTTTCCGTAGATCATCCCCTTCGTGATCAGGTGCTTGAGGGCCACCCAGATTCCCTCGGGTTCTTTCTGATCCACCTCTTTGAACTTCTGATAGGTCTTTCGATCGTAGTACTCGCTTTCCAGGAATCGCTTGAAATGTCTTCTCGTGTCTTCGATGTTGCCCTTCCAGGCATAGATGGCCCCCACCATGGCCCCCATACTCGTCCCCACGATAAGATCCGGCACGAGCCCGTTTTCCTCCAGGACCTTCAAGACACCGAGATGTGCAAACCCCTTCGCGGCGCCACCGCCGAGGGCTAATCCGAACTTAAACATTCCTGACTCCCTATCCTGTCAAAGGATCTGACTTAGAAAAAGTTTGGTCCGCTCGTGCTCTGGATTGGTAAAAAAGTGTTCCGGCGTGCCGGTCTCCACGATCCGGCCCGCGTCCATGAAGATCACCCGATCGGCCACCTCCCGAGCAAACCCCATCTCGTGGGTCACGACCACCATGGTCATGCCTTCCCGTGCAAGGGTTTTCATGACGTCCAGCACCTCCCCGATCATCTCGGGGTCGAGGGCGGACGTGGCTTCGTCGAAGAGCATGACCTTGGGCTGCATGGCCAGGGCGCGGGCAATGGCCACCCGCTGCTGCTGCCCCCCCGAGAGCTGGGAGGGATAGACGTCCTTTTTGTCCAAGATACCCACTTTCTTCAACAGGGCCTCAGCGATCTCCGTCGCCTCTTTTTTGGTTCGCTTCCTCACGACCTCCTGGGCCAGGGTTACATTCTCCATAACGGTCTTGTGGGGAAAGAGATTGAAATGCTGAAAGACCATCCCGATCTCTTCGCGAATCTTATTGATGTTGGCCTTGGGGGCATGGAGATCCTGCCCGTCCACGGTGATTTTTCCCTTGTCGATCTCTTCCAGGCGGTTGATGCACCGCAGGAAGGTGCTCTTTCCGGAACCACTGGGGCCGATGATCACCACGACTTCCCCCCGGTCGATGTGAAGGGTGAAATCGACCAAGGCCTCCACCTTTCGCTTATCGGGGGTAATGAATGTCTTGTAAACGTTCTGGGCGTCAATCACTGACTGCCATCCTCCTCTCCACGTATTGAGTTACCATCGACAGGGTGAAGGTCATGACGAGATACAACCCCGCCGCAGTGAAGTAGATTTCAAAGGCGTTGAGACTCTGGGCCACCGCCTGCTGGGCTCGGAAGGTCAGGTCGGCCAGGGCAATCACGGAAACCAAAGACGAATCCTTGATCAAGGAAATGAACTGCCCCGCCAGGGGCGGAATAATCCGCTTGAGGGCCTGGGGAAGGATGATGTGGCGCATGGCCTGACTGTAAGACATGCCGAGGGATCTTGCCGCCTCCATCTGTCCTTTGTGGATAGACTGGATCCCCGCGCGCACGATTTCACCTACGTAAGCTCCTTCGAAAATGGACAGGGCCGCCGCGCCGGCCGCGAAGGCGGATAATCGCAGCATGGTTCCGATGAAGAAATAGATGATATAGATCTGGACGAGCAGCGGGGTTCCCCGGATCAGTTCCACGTAACAGGACGAGATGAACTTCGTGATAGGTTCATTGGA
>CAZOBB010000066.1:0-16317 GCA_964577975.1 uncultured Thermodesulfobacteriota bacterium
CCCCACGACAAGTATTTTACGAAAGACCTTTTCGAGTTCCTGAAGGGGTTGACGGAAGGAAAGGCCAAGGGCGTCAAGGCCGTTCCCAAGAAGGACCTGGAACCCATCGTGTCCGCCTGTGAAAAGACGGAGTGGGGATCCCATGTGGATGGCTTGATCAAGGAATTTGCGAAGAAGTACAATTTCAAGCTTGCCAAATCGATCCTCTACGCGGCCAAGGCCCCGGATCTGAGCTCGGAGGTTCAGTCCCTGCTGGCCCCGAAACCCGGCACCATGCTCTTTGCTTCCTACACCTCGGATGCCATCCTGATGGTCAAGACCCTGAAATCCATGAAGGCCAAACCCAAGGTTATTTGGGGCCAGGATGCCGGATTCGAGAAGCCTGAATTCCGCAAGACCTTGAAAGATGACATCGTCGGGGTCCTGACGCGGACCGTGTTTATCCCCTCGATCGCGAACGTGAAGAAGGTGGCAGGCGAGGTCAATGCCCTTTACAAGAAGAAAACGGGTAACGACTTGGGTGGCGCCTCGGCGCGTGCCTTCACCGGTCTCCAGGCGTGGGTCAACGTCCTGGAAAAGGCGGGATCCACGAAGCCCGAGGCCATCCAGAAGGCGGCCAACAGCATCGAGATCCCGGGCAAATACCTGGTGGTCCCCTGGAAGGGAATCAAGTTCGCCGCCTCCGGAAAAGAGGTCGGTCAGAATATCCTGGGTTCCGGTATGATCGGTCAGTACCAGAAAGACAAAGACGGCAACATCGTTCTTCAGGTTGTCTATCCCTTTGATCTGGCCACGGCCAACATGATCTATCCGTTCAAGGGGTTCTGAGATTAGGTTCTGAACATGGCGCGCAGGCCCGATGGGCTCGGGCCTGCGCCCCTTTTTACTCGTTGGATGGATATAGGATATGTCTGCTTTTATCGGCCAGCTTTTGCAGTCTGTCGTTTCCGCCCTCTTGATGGGGATGGTCTTTGCCCTGGTCGCCCTCGGGTTGACCATCATCTTCGGTGTCATGAATATCGTGAATTTCGCCCACGGTGAGTTTCTCATGGTGGGCATGTACGCGGGACTGCTGTTTGCCAACCTGTCCGGCCTGGATACCCTTGCCTCTCTCCCCGTCGCGGGAATCGTGGGATTCGTCCTCGGTATCATCTGTTACTACGGGCTTGTCAAGTATCTCCTTCGAGGGCCCATGATCGCCCAGCTCTTCGGGACATTCGGTCTGATGCTGCTGCTGAGGAACCTGGCGCTTCTGATCTTCGGGTCGGAGCCCCGGATCGCCCATCACGGGATCCTCGTGGGACGCAGCTTCGTTGTGGGCCCCGGCATCGTGTTCGAGGCGACGAAACTCACGGCGGCCTTTTTCTCCGTCGTCTTCTTCGTGGCGGTCTCCTGGCTGTTGGCGAACACCAAGGTGGGGAAGGCCCTGACGGCCACGGCTCTCAATCCCGAGGCGGCACGCTACATGGGGATTCCCACGGAGCGGATGAACGCCCTGGCCTGGGGGATCGGCGGTGCATCCGTGACCATCTGCGGGGCCTTACTGGTCAATTTCTGGCCGGTGGATCCCAATATCGGCCTTCTCTTTACCATGATTGCCTTTGCCACGGTGGCCCTCGGCGGATTCGGGAATATCAAGGGGGCCTTCTACGCGGGTATCATCATCGGGTTCATCATCTATATTCCCCCCATGTGGGATGCCTTGACCCAGCTCATCGGGAATGAGTCGCTGAAGGCTATTCAGCTCCATTCGTTCAAATATACGTTTGTCTATCTGGCCTATTTTCTGATAATGATTTTCCGTCCGAATGGATTGTTTGGGATAAAGGAATAGACGTTTGGAGACGATCAGGAATATCTTCGATTTTTCGGATTTCCCGCGCAAGGACCTGGTGATTTTCGGCCTTTTCTGCCTTTTTTTGTTCATCTTTCCCCTGATCCCCCATTCTAGCTTCTCCATGGCCACCATGATTCAGTTTTTGATGTTTTCCCTCTACGGGATGGGGTGGAACACCATCGGGGGGTACGGCGGGCAGGTAGACCTGGGGAAGGCGCAGTACGCGGGGATTGGCGCCTACACGACCGCTGTCATGCTGATTCGATGGAATATTCCTTTTTGGGTGTCCGCCCCCATCGGGATGGCCTTTGCCATCATCTGGTCGTTTGCCATCGGGTACCCTCTCTTTCGGATGCGGGGGCACTATTTCGCCATCGCCACCATCGCCACGTCTCTTGTCCTCCTGGACGTTTTTCAGGTCTGGGATTTCGTGGGCGGCGCCAAGGGGTTGGAGATTCCGCTGAAGAAGATGCCCAGCCTGATGTATCTCCAGTTCCGGAACGATGCCTACTACTATTATATTCTGTTGGGTCTCTTCTTCATCGGCTTTTTCTACATCAACTGGTTCCGTAAGTCGCGCCTGGGGTTTCAGCTCCGGGCCATCAAGGACAACGAAGAGGTGGCGCGATCCCTCGGGATCAACGCCCATTGGTGCAAGATCAAGGCCTATGCCATTGCCACGTCCTTCGTGGCCGTCGTCGGCTCGTTCCACGCCTGCTATAATTTCAATATCGAGCCGGAGGATATCATGTCCCTCGACCTGTCCATCCTGATTGCCATGATGGCGATGGTGGGTGGGGCGGGTTCCCTGTGGGGTCCCATCATCGGGGCTGCAGTGCTCGTTCCTCTGAAAAGTTATTTGGGAAGCTGGTTGGGCGGCAAGGCGGGTCTGGCAGGGCTGGACTTGGTCATCTACGCCCTGATCATCATGGCGATTGCCGCCTTCGAACCGAGGGGTATCTGGGGGATTGTTGAAAAGGCAAGGAGGCGGAAACGGACATGACTCCCATCCTCGAGGTTCAGGGCGTTACGAAGGATTTTGGCGGGTTGCGCGCCAACAACAATATCTCTTTCTCCGTTCAGAAAGGGGAACTGTTGGGGCTGATCGGCCCCAACGGGGCGGGGAAATCGACCCTTTTCAACTGTATCGCCGGGGTCTATAACGTCACGGCGGGCAGGATCTTCTTCGATGGCCAGGAGATTACGAACTTCAAACCCTACGAGGTCAGCCGGCTCGGTCTGGCCCGGACATTCCAGATCTTCGTGGCGTCGGGAGACCTCTCGGTGATCGAGAATATCATGGTGGGGAGCTTCCTGCGGACCCGCTCGCGAAGCGTGGCGCGCCGGCGGGCGGAGGAGATCATCGATCTGATGGGGCTTGGCGAGCATAGGGATCACTGGGTCAGCGAGCTGCCCGTGGCGGCCCAGAAACGCGTGGCCATGGCGACGGCCCTGGCGACCCAGCCCAAGATGCTGCTTCTGGACGAGGTGGCGGCCGGGCTGAATCCCACGGAGATCGACGAGATGATGTCCCTCATCCGGAAGATTCACTACGACATGGGGATTACCGTCATGCTGATCGAGCATGTCATGGAACTGGTGATGAACATCAGCCACCGCGTCATCGTCCTGGACAGCGGGAACATGATCGCGGAGGGGAAGCCCGAGGAAATCAAACAGAACCCCGAGGTCATCAAGGCCTATCTGGGGGAACGTTACGTGGCGCAACAGCAGAAGGGGGCCTGATGGAGCCGATTCTAAAGATCGAGGATCTCTGGGTCCGGTACTCCGGCCTGCCCGTTATACAGGGAGTCTCCTTTGAGATCAATCGGGGAGAGACGGCCTGTATCGTGGGCTCCAACGGCGCGGGGAAGACGACGATTCTGCGTGCCATCATGGGGTCTCAACGTGCCTATCAGGGGAAAATCCTCTTCGAAGGTAGGAACATCCGAACGCTTCCGACGGAAGAGATCGTTCGATTGGGAATTACCTATGTTCCCGAGGAAAAGATGCTCTTTGGCCCCATGACCGTGGAGGAAAATCTCCTTATCGGGGCCTACATCATCGATGACGAGGCGAAAAAGAGAGAAAACCTCGAATACGTTTATAACCTCTTTCCCCGCTTGAAGGAACGGAAGACCCAGTTGGCCAACACCCTCTCCGGCGGGGAGCAGCAGATGGTGGCCATCGGGCGCGGCCTCATGTCGAACCCGAAGGTTCTGATGCTGGATGAGCCTTCTCTCGGGCTGGCGCCGGTTTTGGTGGACGAGGTCCTGGATACGGTGAAAAAGCTCAAGGAAGAGAAGATGACGATTCTCTTGGTGGAGCAGAATGTCCGGGAAACGCTGGAGATCTCGGACAAGGGGTACGTGATCCAGACGGGCCGGATCGTGACGGAAGGGACGGCTCGCGAACTCTTGGAGTCCCCGGAGATCCAGAGGGCCTTTTTGGGGATGTAGAAGCTTTGGATTCGATGAGGCGGGAAGGTCTTTCAACTGTTATATATTGAGAGGATCCATGAAACATCCTGTTGAAATAAGAAAGGAAATCCGGGAAGGTCGCTATACCCGGCCGACAGCAGGACTCGCGCCAGGTTACGTTCAGGCGAATCTGGTCATTTTGAGGGAGCGTTACGCCTTCGATTTCCTCCTCTTCTGCCAGCGTAATCCCAAGCCGTGCCCCGTGTTGGAGGTATTGGAGCCCGGCGTCTACCTTACCCGCTCCATGGCGGACGGCGCGGATGTCCGGACCGATATTCCGAAATATCGCGTGTATCGGGAAGGTGTTTTGATCGATACGGTGGAGACGATCGAGGATCTGTGGCGGGATGACTTTGTGACGTTCCTTTTGGGGTGTAGTTTTTCCTTTGAGGAGGCCCTGTTGAAGAACGGAGTCCCCGTCCGTCATATCGAAGAGGGGAAAAACGTCCCCATGTTCAAGACCTCCATTCCTGTGGTCCCCGCGGGAATCTTCAAGGGAAACCTCGTGGTAACGATGCGGCCTATCCCCGAGGGACAAGTGGTGCGCGCTGTGCAAATCACCACACGCTACGCCATGGTACACGGGGCGCCCGTGCACATCGGTCGGCCGGAGGCTATTGGCATCGCTGATCTGAACGATCCGGATTACGGAGACGCCGTAACGATTCGAGAAGGGGAGATCCCCGTGTTCTGGGCGTGCGGCGTGACGCCTCAAGCGGTGATTCAGGAGGCGAAGCCGGATCTGGTCATTACCCATGCGCCGGGTCACATGCTGATCGGCGACATCAAAAACGAGGAGCTGGCTCTTCCCTAGAAAGGAAGAGGATCGTTTCGAGGTTGTTCCACGTCGGGTAAACCTGAAAGAAAAGCTTTCTTGACAGTTAGATAGTTAGTATTGTATAGCGATTATTGTAAAACCATTTATAATTTTGCTTTGTTATATTCTGGATGGAGGGAGGGATGAAGAAATATTTCATGTTTTTCTTTTCGATTTTGCTGTTTTTCCCTGCGAGTGCCTTTTCAGCGCCCAAAAAGGTGTTTATGGTTTTCAGTTATCATTCCGGCCTGTTTTGGCATGTGAATGCGGAAAAGGGGTTAAGAGAGGCGTTGAAGGATTTTCCCTGTGAATACCGTTCCTTTTACATGGATACAAAACGTCATCCTGAAACATCGTGGGTTCTCAAAGTCTCCGGGGAAGCCATTCGGCAGATTAGTGATTACCACCCAGATGTGGTGGTAGGATTTGACGACAATGCCGCCCATTATGTATTGTCCCATTTCCTGGGAACGTCGTTGCCGCTTGTCTTCCTGGGTGTAAATCGGGAGCCGGAAGAGTATGGGTTTGTCAAAGACTCTAGAAGACATCCTGGTTTGAATGTTACGGGAGTGCTTGAACGGCATTATTTCCTCCAATCGGTGCAGCTTTTTTCTAGCTTGATAGATAAGCCGAAGGCCCGAATCGGGATCTTGAGTGATTCGAGCGAGACCTCCCATACTATGGTGGCAAGTTTTATGAAGATCGCGAAAGAGAGAGGAATATCCATTGTTTTTTTTAAATTCGCCTATTCTTTTCCAGGATGGCAGGAGATTATTCGGAAAGCCCAGCAAAGTGTGGATCTCTTGGTGATATATAATTGTGAGGGATTGAAGGGAAAGCGGAATGTGGATGTTTCGTCGAAAAAGGTCATCAGTTGGACGGTGGCGAACAACAAGGTCCCAGAAATCTCTTTTTTTAGCCGTTACATCAAAAGGGGATTGACAGGGGGGATCGTCCTGACAGGTTATTATCAGGGATTATATGCTGGGAGAAAGATCGCAAGAATTTTTCAGGGAACACCTCCTGGTAATATCGCGATAGATACGCCGTCTGAAGGGACGTTGGCGTTTAATTTACATCGGTTGAGGGAGTTAAACATAAAAATTCCTTTTGGGGTTTTTCAGTCTGCCTTGCTTTACGGTGGGTAGTAAAAGATGAAACGCTCTGCCATTATTATTCTTCTTGCATCCGTTTTGTTGGTTTTCATCCTTCTTGTATCTGGATATGTCGTTCGGAAAAGACAGAAGGACATTATCGAGAACGCGCAGAAAGAAGAGACGTTAAGGACGATTCATGCGGCCCAGTTGATTTCCGATTTTATTGAAGAGAGATTGAAGATTCTAGATGTGGTCTCTGCGTGGATGAATCCTTTTTGGTGTGTCTCCCCGAAGGCCTTTGAGGAAGATATTGAAGAGAATGTTTCAAGGCTTCTCAGACAATATCCGGGCTTTGATTCGATTTATTTCTTGAATCGAGAAAACGTCATCGTTTGGAGTATTCCTGAAAGCAAATCTATGAATGGAGTAAGTTTCTCGCGAGATGTTCGCGATGGGACGGAGTATCAGAAGCTTTTTAAACAGGCGCGTGACCAAGGATCTGCCAAAGTAGCTCCCTTGCTGGTTACTTCGTTCAATCCGAAAACAGGCAAGTTGGTAAAGACCGTTGTATTGCTCGTTATGGCTCCCGTATTGAGAGGTGGAAGCTATTTAGGGATGCTACTGGCCATATTGCGTGCCGATGCCATTGGAAGGCGATTTTTTCCCGTTGTTGGATCGGACAAAAGGGATTATTGGGTTCTTCTTGATGATAAAGGTACTCTCCTATACGCCAATGCGCATCTTCCTACTTCTCTGCAGGATAAGATTTGTCGTCTGGCTTATGGCTATTCACGAGGTCATCTTACGAAAGCGTGTGTGGTGAATAAGATTATTTCCTATAGAGATAGAAGTGGGAGAGAGAAGCGATTCCTTTTGAGTTGTTTTCCTGTCTCCGTGGCGTCTCTTCGTGACTGGCACGTTGTTCGCATCCGTTCTCTATCTTTCATCGAAACGGCAATGAGGGATTGGCTGATACAAACGAGGGTTATTGCCATTGTAGCGATAATCATAATGGTATTTGCGGCGGTTTTTATTATCATATCCCTTCAAAAGTCTGAGGAGAAATTGGACCTCCTCAATCGAAAATATAGAGATCTGTTGGATAGCCTTTATGCGGGAGCGTTTTCTTTTGATAAAACCGGCAAGATTGATTACGTGAATCGTCGTGCCTGTGAGATTCTAGGATATTCTCCGGAAGAACTGATTGGAAAAGATAGACTCTTTTTCGCATGGCAAAAGGAGAAAGAGGAGATTCGGAAGATCAGTCAGCTTCGTTTGGAAGGGAAACGGGGTGCCGAAACTTACCGTGCCCATATGGTTCATCGCTCTGGGAAGGTTATTGATGTGGAAATTTATGCTTCTCCAATTCTTGATGTGGATGGAAATATCCAGGGAGTCCGGGTAATGTTTATGGATATTACCCAACAAATCGAGATGGAGAGGGAGCTCCAAAACTATACGAAGCACCTGGAAGAGCTTGTAGAGCAAAGAACACGGGCGTTTCAGGAGTCGGAAGCCCTCTATCGAAGTATTTTTGAGACGTCTCTTGCTATTATTTATATCCAGCAAGATGATAAGTTTCGAATTATGAACAAAGCAGGAATGGCATTTTTTGGGTTTGAGTCTGAAGAGGAGATGTTGCGGGCAAGTGTCTGGGATACGGTTCCAGAAGGAGAAAGGGAACGGCGAAAGAAGAATGCGGAACGCCGTGTTCAAGGTGAGGATGTGCCGAGTCAGTACGAAAGCTTGGTAATTAACAAAGATGGAGAGATTCGGGTGGTAACATGCAACTTCCAGCGGATTCATTATCAAAACGAGCAGGCCATTCTTGCGATTCTGTTGGACGTAACGGACAGGAAACGTTTGGAAGCGGAGGTGACCCAGGCAGAAAAGCTTAAGTCGATGGGACAATTGGCGACCGGTGTCGCTCATGATTTCAACAATATCCTTTCGGCAATATTGGGACGTATAGAGCTTTTGGAACGAGACCCTGAAGATCCCGAAAAGGTGCTTTCCTACGCGGCTAAGATTCGCCACGCGATTGACCAGGGAATCAATACGATCAAGAGGATCCAGGATTTCACGCGGGTTCGCCAAGACAGATTGACCTCTCAACTGTTGCCGCTTCATGAAATTTTGGAAGATGCCATCGAGATTACGCGGTACGCGTGGAAAGACCAGGCGCAGAAACAGGGAATCACGATTCAGGTTGAAAAGGAATTGAAAGATGAAAACCTTCCTTTGGCTTCGGAGCTTCGAGAGGCATTTATGAACATTATTTTGAATGCCGTGGATGCGATGAGAGAAGGGGGGAAGCTGCTAATCCGAACAGAGTCGATTAAGATGGAGGACGGGAAACGGGGGGTCCGAGTGATCTTTGAGGATACGGGAAAGGGAATTCCTCCGGATGTAATAAAACACATCTTCAAGCCCTTTTTCTCGACGAAGGGATCGGAAGGAAGCGGAATGGGGCTCACAATTGTGCAAGGAGTGGTGGAGCGATTAGGGGGGCGCGTGGAGATAGTGAGCGAGGTGGGGAAAGGAACAAAAGTCTTGATCGAGCTTCCTTGGCAGGTGAGTTCTCCTTCCGAGGATCAGCATGGAAGAGGAGAAATCTCTTCTCGTGTCGAGCGGGGAAAAGGAGGAGCTATTTTGGTGGTGGATGATGAGCCTGCCCTCCCGGAGATTTTTAAGGAGCTTCTTATCCCTCAAGGATTTGAAGTGGTTACCGCGACCTCTGGCGAAGAAGCTCTCCATCTTTTTTTGGAAGATCTCCAACGTTTTGCCTTGGTCTTTACGGATCTTGGTATGCCGGGAATGAATGGTTGGGAACTTGTGAGGAGGATTCGGGAAGTAGAAAAAGAAATTCCTATCGTTCTTATGACTGGGTGGGGACTGGAAATTTCTGAAGAGGAGGTAAGGAAGTCTGGGGTTACTGAGATGTTAAGTAAGCCGGTTACGTTGAATAAAATCAATGAGATTGTCGCGCGTTTTCTAGGTACCTCTACGAAGGAGAGGTAATTGGTTGAAAAACTCGGGAAGCCTTGAAGTTTGAAAGGGAATAGGATAAACCTCTCCTCGTGTGGGTTGAAGTCACGTTCTTAGGAACCGTTCCCTCCGCGTATATATATCACGTTCCTTTCCTGATGGAAGACCGGATGGAAGAGGGGTGTCTCGCGGTTGCCCCGCTTCGTCGTCGGCGTCTTCCCGGTGTGGTCACGAGGGTGTTGAAGAAGGCCCCTTTGGATATAGCTCCGGCATCTTTGAAACCAGTCTTATGTCTTCCTTTTCGTGAAAGGCTTTTTCATGAACATCATCTTGAACTGTATCGGTGGTGTGCAAATTATTACAGACTTCCACTCGGGGGGATCTTGAAGTCGGCGTTGCCTTTGCCTGCAGGGGCCATGAAGGGGGAACGGATCGTTTTAACTAAGACGGGAAGGGCAGTTTTAGAGCGGGAGAAAGGGAAGGGAAACCCATGCGCGAAAGAATTGTTGAACCAGTGGAACGAAGGGAAGGCACTTTCTACCCTCATTTCGCATGAAGGTATGTGGAAGGCCCTCCTAGAATGGACCGATAAGGGATGGCTTGTTTGGGAATATAAGGGATTCGAAAAGGTATTCGAACCCAAGATTTCCTTTTTAAAGGTGTCACCAACGTTTTCGGGTGGAAGATTATTAGGATCCAAGCAGCGGGAGATTTTCGAGTATGTTTGCCGTGAGGGGATAGTGGAAGAACGAGAATTGAAAAGGGTCATTCCTCATGCCCACATCGCTCTGAAAAGGTTGGTTGAAAAAGGGATATTGAAGGTTACTTACAGGGCAGAGGATCTTTGGAATGGAAAAAATCATATAAAGAAAGAAGAACCGCCGCGTCTATCCCCAGAGCAACGGGTGGCGATAGAGCTTATCGAAAGAGAAAGTGAAAAGAGCTCTCCCCACCCTATTTTGATCCATGGTGTGACAGGAAGCGGGAAGACAGAGCTTTATATTCGATCGATACGGCGGGTGACCAAGACAGGGAAATCGGTTCTTGTCTTGGTGCCGGAGATCGTATTGACCTCTCAATTGATTTCTAGGATCCGTAGTAGGTGTGACGCTCCCGTCGTAGTTTGGCATAGTCATCTGACGGAACGTGAGAAATGGCATCAATGGTTGTTGCTTGTGAAAAATGCCCCTGTCGTCGTGATAGGCGCCCGTTCTTCGATTTTCGTCCCTTTGCGAAACTTGGGATTGATAGTTGTAGATGAAGAACACGATCCCTCCTTTAAGCAGGGAGAAGGGATTCTTTATAATGCCAGGGATTTGGCGATAGTTCGCGCACGGATGCAGTCCTGTGTTCTTCTTCTAGGTTCTGCCACTCCCTCCATAGAATCTTATCATAATGTCAAAAGGGGTCGTTTCAAATACGCAGCCATGGTTCACCGTCCAACGGGGCAACCCCTTCCCTCTGTTGAAACAGTCGATATGAGGAAAACGCTGTCCTCTCTTCCCCAGGCGTTATCCCAGATGATGTTATCATCCCCTCTCCGAAAAGCCCTGATGGAAACCTACGAGAAAGGGCATCAAGCGCTGTTGTTTCTTAATCGACGAGGGTTCGCGCGTGTCGTAGTGTGTTCGAACTGTGGTGAGGCATTGATGTGTCCCCGTTGTAGCGTAAGTTTGGTTCTTCATAAGCCGCATGATATTCTTCGATGTCACTATTGTGGCTTTCATAGGAAACTTCCCCCCAGATGTGAGCGTTGTGGAGGCGCCTTTCTTCAAATAGGAGCCGGGACGCAGCGTTTGGAACTGGAAGTTCAGCAATTGATACCCCAAGCGAGAATTGCACGACTCGATCGGGATATCATGCAGAAACGTTCTCTCTATGAGGATCTCTTGGGGCGGTTGCGTGCGAAAGAAATTGATATCTTGATTGGCACGCAGATGGTGGTAAAAGGACATGATTATCCCGGTATTGCCCTTGTGGGAATTGTGATGGCGGACCATTCTTTGAGGTTTCCCGATTTCAGATCGGCGGAGCGGACGTTTCAGCTGTTGACACAAGCCTCGGGGCGATGCGGTAGAGGTAAGACTCGTGGGCAGGTCATCATCCAGACGTTTTCTCCGGATCATTACAGCATTCGCTATGCGAAATACCATGATTTCCTTGGGTTCTATGAGGAAGAGATTCGTTATCGTAAAGAATTGGCTTACCCCCCCTTCGCCCGCCTGGCCGTTATCCGTGTCGTAGGGGAAAAGGTGCAAGAGGTCAAAAATCGGGCGGCGCAAATAGTAGAGGTTGCCCGTGATGTGGAGAAGAGGGTGGCGGAGGAGGTGGAAATCCTCGGTCCGGCTCCTGCGCTTCTTTCTCGATTAAAAGACCGCCATCGTTGGCATATAATCTTGAAGAGTTCGCGAAGCAGAGAGCTTCACCAATTCATCACACGGATTTTCTCCCATACCCCCCTTTTGAAAGGAAGAAGCATAAACGTTCGAGTTGAATTTGACCCTATCCAGCTGGTTTAGGAGCCAGCTTTGAATGAGGGACAGAGGTCTTTCAGGACGCATCGATCACAGGCGGGTTTTCTCGCCTTGCAGACCTGACGGCCGTGGTGGATAAGCTGGTGGGAAAAGAGCGTCCACCGGTCTTTGGGGATGAGGCGCATGAGGTCCTGTTCGATCTTCTCCGGGTCGTCGTGTTTCGTGAGCCCCAGCCGCTTCGCGAGACGCCGAACATGGGTGTCCACGACGATGCCGGGGATATGGCGCGTTTCCCCCAGAACGAGATTGGCCGTTTTCCGTCCCACGCCCGGAAGCGTGATCATCTCCTCCAGGGTTGAAGGAACTTCTCCCCCGAACTCGCCCACGATTTTCCGACAGCAGGCCTGGATCGCTTTGGCCTTGTTTTTGTAGAACCCCGTCGACCGGATCTCCTCCTGGAGGGTTTCCAAGTCCGCCTCGGCGAAGTCCTTGGCGGTCTTGTACTTCTGAAAGAGGGAGGAGGTTACCTTGTTGACCCGCTCATCGGTGCACTGGGCAGAGAGGATGGTGGCGATGAGTAGCTGAAGGGGGGTCTGATAGTTCAGGGCGCACGTGGCACCCGGATAGGCCTCGTCAAGGCGTTGCAGTATGGCTTCGATGGGGACTTGGGACATCGGTGTCACCTCACGTAGAAGAGCCAGTGGGAAAAACGGGGATCTTTGTCTTGGTAGATGGTTTCAAAGGCCTCTGTGAGGCGTTTGGAAACGGGGCCGGGGACCAGAGGGAGGGTCCGGTCGTCGATTTTCCGAACCGGCTGGATGCGTCCTCCCGTGGAGGAAAGGAAAATTTCGTCTGCTTCCATGAGAAAATCCGGAGTGATTCGTTTCTCGATGGTCTCGATGCCAAGGGCGGGGGCCAGTTCCAACACGGATTTCCGGGAGATGCTCTTCAGGACGGTGCCCTCGGCGGGGGTAAAGAGGGTGCCGTCCTTGACCATGAAGATGGATTCCGTGCTTCCCTCCGCCACGAACCCCTGGGTGTCCAGCATGATACCCACGTCGGCCCCTTTTTCCTTGGCCTCGATGCGGGAGAGCATGCCGTTGAGGTAGTTGGCAGCGGCCTTGGCCTCGATGGGAATGGTTTCCGGGTGGAGTTTACGTGTCTTGCAGAGGGTGAGGACGAGATCGGTGTTTCCCGGGGCTGCCTCTTCCCCTTCCAGGTCCTTCTCGGGGTCGACCACGGCGACACAGACATCCATTTTCGCCTGGTTGGGCATGACCTTCACGGCCACGTTGCCGTAGTAGCAGATGAGCTTGACATAGCCGTTTTCTACCTCATTGGCTTGGATGGTTTGAAATATGATTTCCGTGAAGGCTTGACGGGATAAGGGAAGGGGCATGGATAAGAGCTTTGCTGTCTGTTGAAGACGGTCCAGATGGGCGTCCAGACGAAAAACGGCTCGTCCCTTTTCTGTCTTGTGGAGTCGTAACACCTCAAATATGGCCGATCCCCGGCAAAAACTGTGAGACATCAGATGGACGGTGGCCTGTTCCCATGGAACAAGGTGCCCTTTGACGTACATAAGGCGATCTTTGAACATGCTGTTCTCCTTTGCGGAAGCGGTTTTACTTTTTCTGGAAACGTGTGTCTAATAGATTATAAGGGGATATTGAAAGGGGTTCAAGCATTTGATAGAAGAAAATATAAAAAGGGAGAAGGAGGGAAAACGATGAAAAAGAAAAGAGGAGTCATTGCAGGTGTGATTTTCCTTTTGGTTTTTGTCACATCTTTATGGGCTTTGGATGCTATTCAAACTCAACCCTCGACCGACGGAAGTTTTGAGCTTTCACTCATTCGTGCCTCGGTGCGGGGGGATGTTTTGACATTCCAAGTGGCTATAAAGAATACCTCTTCCCAGAGGCTTCGTTACACCTTCTTTTTCAGGGACGTTTACTACACGGATGGAAAGGCAAAGAAAAAGTATTATGCTTTGAAAGATTCGAAGGGGCTCTATATCGCGGGGCCTGCCTATGATCATAATGCGGGGGGGAGTTTTAATATGTGGCTCAAACCTAACGGAAAGGCCCTCTTTTGGATAAAGTTTCCCGCTCCGGCGGAAGACGTTGAAGAAGTCGACTTTTATGTACCAGGTGCGCTGCCTTTCGAAGGGATTAAAATTAAGGTTAAACGGTAGCCATGAGTGAAAGACGATTCAGCAGAATAAGGATCTTCTTCATCGGACTAACCCTTGGAGGGTTGGTGTTGGTTCCGATGGCCTATTCCTACACGGGGCCGGACGATCCATCGGCCATCGCGGCCGCGAAAGAGGCGGTCAAGCGGTTGGGGCCGAGCCGGGGTGCCTCGGAGGTTGAGGGTGGCTCCTTAAATATTACGGAAAAATCTCTCGATATCACGGGACACAGGGAGGTCGAGATCTCAGGAAACAAAGGGAAAATCAAAGGCTTATCTGTGGAGGTTGAAAAGGTCTTGACGGACTTGGGGGCCAAAAAGGTCGGACAGAAGATCCAGGTGTCCTTGTCGGGTGATGTCCTTTTCGATTTCAACAAATGGGATATCAAACCGGCGGCGGAGAAGACTTTGAGGAAGTTGGTGAAGGCGATCAAGGGGTTGAAGGTTAAAGAGATCCTTATCGAAGGACATACCGATTCGAAGGGATCGGAGGCATACAACCTTGCCCTTTCCCAACGTCGTGCCGATTCCGTAAAGGCTTGGTTTATTGAAAAGGGGGGGCTGAAAGGGATTACCATTATCACAAAGGGATACGGAGAGTCGAAGCCTGTCGCTCCAAACACGAATCCCGATGGGACGGATAATCCGAAAGGTCGCGCAAAGAACCGGCGAGTGGAAATCTACGTTTCTCTTTTGGGAGAGTAAAAGAACAGTCTTGGATCCAAGATAAGGGTCTAAAGGGCGGCGAATCCCTTCTCGCAATCGGCTATCAGATCCTCAATATTTTCGATTCCCACGGCGATTCGTACGAGACTGTCCGATATGCCGGCTTTTTTCCGGTCTTCCGGGGTAAAGCTCCGATGGCTTGTCGTAATTGGCTGGGTAATCAGGGATTCGACGGCGCCGAGGCTTGGGGCCATGGCCATCATCTCGACCGATTCCACGAATTTTTCCGCGTCTTTTCCCGTTCCGTCAACCTCAAAACTCAGAACCCCCCCGAAGCCCCGCATCTGCTTCTTGGCCAGCTCGTGCTGAGGATGGTCTGGGAGCCCCGGGTAATAGACTCGTCTGACCTTGGGATGACCTTTTAAATATTCCGCCAGCTTCATGGTGTTTTCGTTCTGTTGCCGGACACGGACGGCCAGGGTCTTCATCCCTCGCAGCATCAACCAGGCGGCGAAGGGGTCCAGGGTCGGCCCGAGAATCCTCAGGGTTTTTCGAAGGGTTCCGATGATCTCTTTCGAGCCTGCGACGGCCCCCGCGAGGATGTCGCTGTGGCCTCCCAGGTATTTCGTGGCGCTGTGGAGGATGACATCTATCCCGAAATCGGCGGGGGTTTGATTCACGGGGGTGGCGAAGGTGTTATCGATGACCGTGACGCAGCCGTGGCGTTTTCCCATTTCCGCGATCTCCTTGAGAGGCAGGATGTTGAGGAGGGGATTCGTGGGAGACTCGACGTAGATCATCCGGGTTTCCGGAGTAATGGCTGCCTCGAGATCTTCGACCTCGTGAGAGGGAACCATGATGGTCTTGATGCCAAAGCGAGGGAGAAAATCGTGACAGAAATGATAGGTGCCACCGTAAATATCCGCCGTGGTCAGGATGGTATCGCCCGTTTTCAGAAGGCCCAGCACGGTGGTCGTGATCGCGGCCATGCCGGAGCCAACCACGATGGCGGCCTCGGTTTTTTCGAGGGCGGCCAGGGTCTTCTCCACCGCGCGCTGGGTGGGGTTGCTGTAACGGGTGTAGAGGTCTCCCTCGACTTTTCCGGACAGGACGTCATTGAGATGCTGGGTGTCTTTGAATTGGAAGGTCGAGGTCTGATAAATGGGGGGCGTGACCGCCCCCCTCTCGGGAAATCCCGATACGCCGGCGTGAATCGCCAGCGTTTCTGATCGCCAATCTTTTTGTTTCGTCATTTAAGCGCCTTTCATTTTGTGCTTGACCTCGGACAGCTTCAGTTTCCTTGCCCGGCGGCCTATTCCCTGCTACCCCCGAAGATGCGAAGCATGAGGAGGAAGAGGTTGATGAAGTCGAGGTAGAGGGTCAGGGCGCCGATAATAGCTCCCCGTTGCTCGGTATCCGAGTCGATTCCCTCGGGACGGGAGAGGGCCAGATTCTTGATTTTTTGCGTGTCATAAGCGGTGAGGCCGATGAACACGAAGACGCCGATATAGCTGATAGCCAGGCTCAGACCCGAGCTTTTGACGAATATGTTGACTACCGAGGCGATGACGATCCCGATCAACCCCATGAAGAGGAAGCCTCCCCAGGATGTCAGGTCGCGCTTGGTCGTCATGCCGTAAATGCTGCATGCGGCGAAGGTGCCCGCGGAGATGAAAAAGGTTGTCGCAATGGCCGCACGGGCGTAGACGAGAAAGATGGTGGAGAGGGTGATTCCGTTCAGCACGGAATAGAGGATGAAGACCGCGCT
>CAZOBB010000067.1:0-27997 GCA_964577975.1 uncultured Thermodesulfobacteriota bacterium
TTCAACCTCCTCGACGCGAGGGGGGCCATCAGTGTCAACGAACGCACGCGGACCATCGGGCGGGTGCGGGCCCTGGCCCGGGGTTGCGCCCACGCCTTCTTCGACCAGCGAAAGGAGATGGGGTTTCCCCTCATGAAAGGAGCCTCCCATGCCTGAGGTGATACTCGAGATCGGAACCGAGGAGATTCCCGCCGGTTTCATCCCGCCGGCCCTTGCCGACATGAAACAGCGGTTCGGGAAGTTCTTGGAAGAGTCCGCCCTTACGACCGGGGACGTGAAGACGCTGGGAACACCGCGACGATTGACCCTGATCGCGAGGGAGGTGCCGGCTCGGCAGGCGGACCGGGAAGAGGAGATCCTGGGCCCCCCGAAATCCGCGGCCTTCAAACCCGACGGGACGCCGACCAAGGCGGGGCTCGGCTTCGCCAAGGCCAAGGGGGTTTCGGTGGAGGACCTGAAAACCAAGGAAACCCCGAAGGGGGAGTACGTCTGTATCCGCCGGCGCGTGGAGGGGAAGGCGACGGCCGATCTGCTCGCGGAATTTCTGCCCAGGTTTATCCTGTCGATCCCCTTCAGGAAGTCGATGCGCTGGGGAGCGGGAACCTTGCGGTTCGCCCGTCCCATCCACTGGCTGCTGGCTCTCTTCGACGGGAAGGTGATTCCGTTCGAGCTGGAGGGCATCGAGGCGGGAAACCGCTCCCGCGGTCACCGCTTTTTGGCGCCGGAGGCCTTCGAGGTGGCGGATGTGGAGGGCTACCTCCGGGAGTTGGAACGCCGTTCAGTCATGGTTGAACCGGGGCGGCGCAAGGCGGCGATCCGCGAGGGGATCGCGTCGGCCCTTGCCGCGCGGGATCTCCGGTGGCTGGAGGACCCGGAGCTCCTGGAAGAGGTGGCCTACCTGGTGGAGTATCCGTTCGTCGTGGTGGGCCGGTTCGACGAAACGTATCTTTCCCTCCCGCAGGAGGTTTTGGTCACGGCCATGCGGGAGCACCAGCGCTACTTTTCCGTGACCCGCCCCGACGGGACGTTGGCCCCCGTTTTCATCGCCGTGAACAATACCTATAAAGAGGGATTGGATACCTTCGTGAAGGGACACGAACGGGTCTTGCGCGCCCGCCTGGAGGACGCCAAGTTCTTCTTCGAGGAGGATCGGAAGGTCTCCCTCGAGCAGCGGGTGGAGGAGCTGAAAGGCGTGGTCTTCCACGCCAAGCTGGGAACCTCCTACGAGAAGGTGCAGCGGATCATCGGACTTTCAGAGTACCTGGCCGATTCTCTGGGGATTTCCAAAGAGCCGGTGAAGCGCGCGGCCTTCCTCTGCAAGGCGGACCTGGTCTCCGAGATGGTAGGGGAATTTCCCAGCCTGCAGGGGATCATGGGGAGGATCTACGCCCGCCTTTCCGGGGAGCCGGAGGAGGTCTGCGAGGCCATCTTCGAACACTACCTTCCCCGGTTCAGCGAGGATGAACTGCCCAAGGGGGATGTGGGAGCCATCGTGGGTATGGCCGACCGGATGGACACCCTCGTGGGGTGTTTCGGAAACGACCTTATCCCCACGGGGGCGGCGGACCCGTTCGGGCTGCGGCGCGCGGCGCTGGCCATCATCCGGATCGTCCTCGACCGGGACTACACCCTTTCCCTTCAGCGCTGGGTGGAAAGGGCTGCGGAGCTGCTTGCCGGGAAGATCGTCGTGGAGCCGGAACCCCTCCTCGAATCGGTTCGGGAATTTTTCGCCGTCCGGTTCCGGGGCTTCCTCCAGGCGGAGGGAATCGCCTTCGACACCATCGAGGCGGTCATCAGCCAATCCTTCGACGACATCGCCGACAGCACGCGGCGCGTGCGGGTCTTCCATGAATTCCGGCAGGATCCCGCCTTTGCCTCCCTGATGCTCTCCTTCAAGCGGGTGGTGAACATCCTGGAGGGACAGGTCGTCGAGGAGGGCGCGGCGGTCGATCCGTCGCTGCTGAAGGAGGAGCCGGAGAGGATCCTTTACGAGGAGGTCGGAAAGATCCGGGACCGTTTCATCGCCTTGATGGAGGCGAAGGACTACCACGCGGCATTGCGGCTCATCGCGACCCTCAAGCCGGTGGTGGACCGCTTCTTCGACGAGGTCCTGGTGATGGACCCCGACGAGACCCTCCGGCGGAACCGGCTCACTCTCTTGAGCGGGATCCAGTCCCTCTTCTCGCGCTTCGCCGATTTCTCGAAGGTTTCCGCCTCCCTGTAGCTCCCATTAAACGAGTGTAGCTCAGGCTTTGGCCTCGACCGGATTTCGTGGGCAGAGATCCTCTACTTGGTTGACTCAAAAATCGTTTTAAGATATACTCAGGTATGTTTGAGTGCCTCCAGGATAGGGCATCATACTTGTTATCACACGCGTTTACAGGGTTTTCAGACGGAACTTCAGGGAAAGATTGAGCAAAAGGGAGGGAAGGAATGGGTTCAAAGTGGATTCTATGGTTTGATGAAATCGGAATGGAGGACCTCCCCAAAGTGGGGGGGAAAAACGCCTCACTCGGGGAAATGTATAGGGAGTTGTCCTCGAAAGGGGTCAATATTCCCTACGGTTTCGCCATTACCGTTGATGCCTATCATTATCTCTTGGATCATTCGGGGATGCGGGAAAAAGTGGAGGCCTTGCTTAACAAACTGGACGTCGATGATATGGGCGCCCTTCAGCTAACGGGAAGCCGTATCCGCCAGATTATACGGAGCATCGAGATTCCGGAGGATCTCAGACGCGAGATCGTAACGGCCTACCAGAAACTGTGCGATCGTTACGGAGAGGACACCGATGTGGCCGTCCGCTCTAGCGCGACTGCAGAGGACCTTCCCGATGCCAGTTTCGCAGGGCAACAAGATACCTATCTCAACATCCGCGGAGACATCGGTCTTTTAGAGGCCTGTAAAAAATGCTTCGCTTCCCTCTTTACGAACCGTGCCATCACCTATCGGGAACACAAACACTTCAACCACTTCGACGTGGGTCTCTCCATCGCCGTTCAAAAAATGGTGCGGTCGGACCTGGCCTGCTCTGGTGTCATGTTCACGCTCGACACAGAATCGGGATTCCGTGATGTCGTTTTCATTACCGGATCTTACGGACTAGGCGAAAATATCGTACAGGGAATCGTGAACCCCGATGAATTTTACGTCTTCAAACCGACTCTCGCCAAAGGCTATAAATCCATCATCCAAAAATACTTGGGCCGAAAAGAATTCAAGATGATCTATTCCTCTGAGGGAGAGGCGAAAACCAAAGATGTCCCCGTCCCCCAGAAGGAGAGGGATTCATACATATTGACAGACGAAGAAATCCTACAGCTCGCAAAATGGGCCGTTATCATCGAAGACCACTATACCAAGCTGCACGGACGGGATTGTCCGATGGATATCGAATGGGCCAAAGATGGCATCACCAACGAGCTCTTTATCGTTCAAGCACGACCTGAGACGGTCAAATCCCGCAGCGATGAACTCGTATTAGAAAGTTTCGAACTCAAAGAAACAGGAAAACGTCTCCTCGTGGGAAAGAGTGTCGGAGAAAAGATCGGGGTGGGGAAAGTCAACATTATTCAAGATGTAAAGGATATTGGAAAGTTCAACGAGGGAGAGGTCTTGGTGACGGAGATGACCGACCCGGACTGGGAACCCATCATGAAAAAAGCGGCGGCCATCGTAACCAGTCGGGGAGGACGAACCTGTCACGCGGCCATCATCAGCCGGGAATTGGGGGTTCCCTGCGTCGTGGGAACGGGCAATGCCTGCGAGGTCTTGCGGGATTACGATTATGTGACCGTTTCCTGTGCGGAGGGAGAGACGGGATACGTCTACGAGGGACTTCTCGATTACGAAATCAACCGGGTAAACCTGGAGAACCTGGAACGGCCCAAGACGCAGATCATGATGAACGTGGGAAATCCGGACAACGCCTTTGCTCTCTCTTTCATCCCCAACGACGGGGTCGGCCTGGCGCGGGAGGAATTCATCATCAGCAATTACATTCAGATACACCCTCTGGCCCTCGCTCGGTTCAATACCTTAGAGGATGAAGAGGTAATCCAAAAAATCAAGGAAATTACCCGAGCATATACCGACAAAAAGCAGTTTTTCATCGACAAGCTGGCCCGCGGGATCGCCAAGATCGCCGCGGCTTTTTACCCAAAGGACGTGATCGTCCGCTTGAGCGATTTCAAGACCAACGAATATGCGAACCTGATCGGCGGGAAATATTTCGAACCCGAGGAACACAATCCCATGCTAGGATTTCGGGGGGCGTCGAGATACTACGATCCCAATTACAAAGACGCCTTCGCGTTGGAATGCGCCGCCATTCTCAAAGCACGGGACGAAATGGGGCTGACCAACGTGAAGGTCATGGTCCCCTTCTGTCGAACCGTGGAAGAGGGCAAGAAGGTCCTCCAGGTGATGGAAGAATTCGGCCTGAAACAGGGAGAAAACGGCCTCGAGGTCTACGTCATGTGCGAGGTCCCGAGCAATGTCATCATGGCCGAAGAGTTCAGCGAAATCTTCGATGGTTTTTCCATCGGCTCCAACGATCTGACTCAGTTGACCCTCGGATTGGATAGAGATTCCGCCCATATCGCCCACATCTTCGACGAGCGGAACCCGGCCGTGAAGCGGATGGTGAAACAGGTAATCGAAGTGGCGCGGAAAAATGGTGTGAAAATCGGCATTTGCGGACAGGGTCCCAGCGACTACCCCGAATTCGCGGAATTCCTGGTGGAGTGCGGCATCAACAGTATTTCGCTGAACCCCGACACCGTTATCAAGACAACCCAAATGATCCTGGAAGTGGAAAAGCGACTGGGCATTAAATAAAATCGACGCTGGGACATTTCCCCCATGCGGATACTCCTCCATATCTGCTGTGCAAACTGCGCGGTTTACCCGCTTCTGCGCCTAAGGGAAGAAGGACACGAGGTGTATGGATTCTTCTACAATCCAAACATCCATCCCTATATGGAATACAAAAAGCGCTTGGAATCCGTGAAGATATTGGAAAACGACTTTTCGCTTCCCATCATCTATCGCGATGAGTATCGCTTAGATGAATTTCTGCGAAACACCGCTTTCCGAGAAAACCTCCGCTGCCACTATTGTTATCATACCCGTTTACAGGCCACGGCTCGGGTGGCCAAGAAAGGGCGTTTCGACGCCTTTACCTCTACCCTCCTTTACAGCAAACAACAACAACACACCCTCGCCGTCCAGATCGGAGAAAGCATTTCCAAGGAACGAGGGGTGCCTTTTTACTACGAAGATTTTCGGAAGGGCTGGAAAAAGGGGATCGAGCTATCCTTAAATGCAGGGTTCTATCGTCAGCAATATTGTGGCTGCATCTATAGCGAGCGAGACAGGTTCTTGGGGAAAAATAGGATAACGGCGAGAAAGCCGAAGGAGAAAGGATAATGCTCCATACCCTCGGACGTTTCCTTATTCTAATCGGATTACTGATTGTCGGTGTGGGACTGCTCCTTCTTTTCGCGGAAAAGCTTCCTTGGCTCGGGAAACTCCCCGGCGACATCTTGATAAAAAAGGGGAAGTGGACTTTCTACTTCCCCCTCGCCACCTCCCTTTTATTGAGCGTCCTTCTAACTCTTCTTTTGAACCTATTTAGGAAATAACCTCACCTTTTTTAAGGACGAACCGTATCTCCTACTCTCACTTCTCTCTGAGACTCATAAATCATGGCCGTGGCGGTATGAAGCCGTGTCGACAAGATGACTAATGTCCCCACTTTCCTGTCTGGCATCTCTATCTTCTCGCTACAGCGAAAATAGTGCGTTTCATAAGGGTTGTCCTTTGGGGGGCACGTTTTATAAATGTTCAAAACGTTTCCAGGCCTGAGACCGTCCTCGCTTCCTTTATCTAAATATACAATCCTGTCCTGTGCCGTCATCATGAGGCCTTCTTTCACCATGACGATATACGCCTCCAAAGGCTTTCGGAAAGGCGTCAACACGAGTTTCGAGGGCCACCGATCAAAGCGCCCGACGGGATCTCCCTCGTTGATTTCCATATAGCTGTGGAGTATTCTCGCAAAACAGACACGGCCCTCCACGCGGAAGACCTCGATTTCACCGCCCAGCTCAACCAAGTAGCCGAGCTTTTCCTCTGTTTCGGGATGATATACCGTTTTCACATAGGTAAAAGTCGTCAAGCGATCACCGGGATAGACCGTCTCTCCCTTTCGCGTATAGAAGCAAAGGATGTTAGGTTCCGAATTCATGGGCGTATCATCCTCGTTCGTCAACACCTTCCCCACCTCTTTCAACTTGGATTCCGCAATAAACCCCTCCGCATGAATGTTCTCATGCGTCAGAACAGGAGGAGCGGGTTTGGGTGGGACTGCCGGCTCTTTCGATACACGCTGGGCCGCACGAGGTTCCGAAGAGGAGGGCATCACCGCCGGTTCTGCGGAACGCGAGGGTTGTCCCTTGAACCGAAGCCTATTCCCTGGGAATATCCAATGAGGATTGGAGATGTAAGGATTTAACGCCCACACCTTCGGCCACAAAAAAGGGTCCTTCAAAAATTTCTCAGAAAGGTCCCACAACGTGTCCCCTTTCGTTATTTGATAAGCGCACAAAGGCATTACAACCACCATGCCAAAGAGAAAGGACAGTATCACACCGGCCATGATTCCTTTTCTCCATCTTTTCGGCTTTACACGCTTCATCGCCAATCCCCCTCTCCTCAAAAGATTAACAAATACTCTCGTCTATCTCTATCGACATATAAAAGAATTCCTTTAAGTTGTCAAGTCAATGTTTTTCCGCTTTTTCCAATTCCGTTCAAAGGACAGTCTTCGCATTTCGGTTTCTTCCGACAAAAGGTCTTTCCCGTTTCCACGACGAGGGCGTGATACTCATTAAAAAGTTGCACCTCGCAGGGAAGATGGCGCATAAAAAACGCCTGGACGTCTTCATAAGAATCGTTAAGATCCACGAGGCCGTGGCGCGAAAAGATTCGTTTCGTATAGGCGTCCACCACAAAAATCGGCTTGTTCAAAGCATACAGAAGGATGCTATCCGCCGTTTCGGGCCCCACGCCGTATACCGTCAACCACTTTTCCCTCAATTTTTCCAACGACTCCTCCCGCATTCTATCCAGGTTTCCTTGATAGTGTTCCGCTATAAATCGGACGACCGCCTTCAAGCGCTTCGCCTTGAGATTGTAGTACCCTGAGGGACGAATCAGTTCCGCAAGCCGATCAAGGGGCGTAGAAAGGATGCCATCCAACGAAAGGAGCCGTCTCTCTTTCAGGTTTCGAATCGCCCGCTCCACATTGCCCCACGCCGTGTTTTGAGTTAAAACGGCTCCCACTATCACCTCGAAGGGTGATTCGGCGGGCCACCAATGGCGTGGGCCAAAATAACGATACATCCTTTCATACATCCGAAGGAGAAGTCGCGGCGTTTCCTCTTTCCCTTTCATGAATTTTCCTTCTCTTTACCCATTTTTTCGCTCTCCTTTCGTTTTTTCATGCTTTATGCTATGAGTTTTCTCTAATAATAACCATCACAACGGAACCTTAAAAGGGGAGTCTGCCATGGAAAAGTTTAAAAATTTTCATCTCATCGATCACGCTCTCATCCAGCACAAGCTCACGTATCTTCGGGATATTAACACGTCTAAAAAGAAATTCCGGGAACTGGTCGAAGAGCTCTCGATGCTAATGGCCTACGAAGTCACGAAAGATCTTCCTCTCGAGGACAAAGAGATCGAAACGCCGCTCGAAAAGATGACCGGCAAGGTCATACGGGGCAAGAAATTAACCATTGTTCCCATCCTACGGGCGGGTCTAGGCATGGTAGATGGCATCATCAATCTTATCCCCTCTGCCCGCGTCGGTCATATCGGACTCTACAGGGATCACGACACCTTCAAGCCGGTGGAATACTACTTCAAGGTTCCTCAACATCCTGAAGATCGGGATTTCATCCTCGTCGATCCCATGCTCGCCACCGGCGGCTCCGCCGTCGCGGCAACCTCCTACCTCAAGAAGATCGGAGCCAAATCGATCAAGTTTATCTGTCTCGTCGCGGCCCCCGAAGGCGTCAAAGCCATGCAGGAAGCTCACCCTGACGTGCCCGTGTATGCCGCGGCGTTGGATCGAGAATTGAATGAACATGCCTACATTCTTCCCGGCCTCGGAGACGCGGGAGACCGACTTTTCGGCACGAAGTGAAGCTCAAATCGGAAAACAAATGTTTTGTCTGCGGCATGGACAACCCCGGGGGACTCCGTCTCACCTTCCATGTCGACCGGGAACAGAGGATTCTCTCGACACGGTTCGTCCCTCCGGAAATCTATCAGGGATGGGATGGAATCGTCCATGGAGGCATCCTATCCACCCTTTTAGACGAAGCCGTAGCGAAACTCGCCTACGAACTCGGATACGAAGCCGTCACCACTCACTTGACCGTGAGGTTTAGAAAACCCGCCAAAGTCCTCGTTCCAATCCAAATCAGGGGAAAGATCGACCGGGTTACCTCTCGTATCATCGAAGGAAGCTCTCTCATCGAAGACGAGGAAGGAAACACGATTGCCGAAGGAAGCGTGCGTTTAGTACGAATCAACCACAAAAAGGACGGCACGTCCGAGGAAACATGACGAATCGCCACTAGGCCACTTGGGGTTTGTCATTCTTCCACAGCATGAGATTACGGACATAGATGAAAACCCCCACTCCTTGGCCCAATATGAAAACGGGATCTTTCCGATGCACGGCGTAAATAAAGAGAAGACTACTTCCCGCGAGGGAAAGGTACCAGAACACCTTCGGAATCGTACTTCTTTTCTTTTTCTCGGACACAATCCACTGCACAAGAAATCTCGCGCTGAAAATTCCTTGGGCGACGAACCCTAAAACAATCCAAAAATCCCACTGTATCGTCATGTAAGCTCCTTTGCTTGGTATCGAATCGCCCTTCTCTTCATCCAAGCGACCACCAAGAGGTCAAGAAAAGGGGATAAGAGCCTGTTCCAAAACCCGTATTTCGACTGGCCGTATTTCCGGGGATGATGGGCCACGGGAACCTCTGTAATCCGCGCCCCCTCCATGGTGAGCAACACCCCCAAAAAACGATGCATTCCCTTGAACATCTTGATTCTTTTCACGTAAAAGGCCTTATAGGCCTTGAGAGAGCACCCCGTGTCATGGATCGGATCGTTCAAGACATTCTTCCTGAGGAAATTGGCAATCTTCGACGAAATTCTTTTGAGAAATGGATCTTGACGATCCACCCGCCACCCCAGAACCGCGTCGTATTCCGGAAGTTTCTCCAGCAATTTTGGAATATCGGCCGGATCGTTTTGAAGATCGGCGTCGAGCGTCACGACGACATCTCCCTTGGCGGCCTCGAAACCCGCCGCCATAGCCGTGGAAAGCCCGTAGTTTGCGTCTAGCCGCACGATGCGAATCTCTGGTTTGGAAAATTTCTCCTTCATGGCTTTCATTCTTTCCACACTCCGATCCGTGCTTCCGTCGTCTATGAAAACGATCTCCACAGGGTTTCCAAGCGGCAAGAGACTCTCAACTATCGCCTCCGTCAAAGGAACAATATTGTCTTCTTCATTATAAACGGGGAGGATCACCGAAATAAGCTCTTGCTTTGAAATCATTGTTTCATCTTTCTTCCTGAAAGGGTTCTCTCATCATAAAATACAGATGTGCAATGTAGCAATAACGCCATAATATTGCAACCTCTCAAGAACCAACCGCCCTGATCCTCGCTTTCACCAGTTCGTAATCGCACGTCAACGCGTCGTCGGAAATGGTGAAAGTCTCACACGCCCTCAAAAGCGTTTCCACCTGAGCGCGGCGCAATTTTTCCTCTCCGCTTTCCAAAAGGTGCACCAGTGTATGATAAGCCAATACGAAGGGAATGATACAAAACATCCGAATCTTCTTTTGCCGGAGGGGCAACGCTCGGATATAACGATGGGCACCCTCAAGATGAGGAAGCACCTTTTGAGTCATCTGCAAAATGATCTCCCCCCTCTTGAGGGTTGGATTGTCTCGTAGCTCCTCCACCTCTATTCCCACCCATTCCGTCAAACTTCGAGGCAAATAACACCAACCACGGGCAATGTCTTTCGTATAATCCTTCACGATATTTACCATTTGCAACCCGATTCCAAAATGAACCTGTTCCTTGACCAAGGCCTCACGATGCGGCGAGACGGACCTTTCCAGGCAAAAAAGCTCCGTCAGCATTTTCCCTACCACCCCAGCCACATAGTAACAATAACGGATTAAATCCTCGTCGTCACGCAACTGGAAAATGGGCGCGGAAGATCTTTGCTTTCTTAATTGATAGGCGATCATCCCTTCGATACATTCCCCCAAGGCCTCAACCACTGCAGAGCGGTAAGGCAAAGGTAAACTCTCCAAGCAACAAAACACCCTATCCCCATGCCAAACCAAATCCATCTCCGGGGTCTCTTTTTGCAACCCCTCTCGGAAAAGACGCCGTTCCTGTAAACAGGTGGCCGACAAACGCGAATGGGATAAAAGCTCTGAAAGGTCCGTAAGCAAACGAATCTTCTCTTCCTCTTTCATCTCCTCACAATCCTCCAGCGTATCCGCGATCCGAAAAAGGAGATACCCCACCAGCACTGCCCGATGAAGAGTCCCCTCGAGACGCTGGATATTCAAACTGAACGTTCGGGATACCAGCGGCAGCATTTCCTCGCAATACGCCCAAGCCTCGGTCATACCGTTTGTCATACCGTCCTCTCCCCCAGACGAACCGCCTTCACACACCGAACCATTCCTCTGAAAAACAGTTGCTCCTCCTTGATGGAAAAACCATAGTCGCCGAGAAACGCTTCCAGATCCAGTTTCACAAATTCAAAGGCATAAGGGCATTCCCCCCAGACAAAAGGCAAACGAAGATAAAAGGGAAGATCACTCAGATCGAATTCGTTGTAATCGAACAAGACCAGTTCACCCTTCTCCCGCAAGAGCAAACGACAATTTCCCAGCACCCTTTCTCTCGCAGAATGGGGAAGTCCATGCAAAACAAATGACAAAAGAATCTTATCGAATTCCCTCTTAAAAGCAAACGGGGCGTCGATCCGTCTCTCCAAAAGGGACACATTGGGATAACGGCGACAGCGGTTTCGAAACTGCTCCGCCATCTCCCGTCCAATCTCGATCCCCACGATCCCGCCTTTCCCATGGAGATACCGGGCCATCAGACAAGCGTTGCGGCCCGTTCCTGCCCCCATATCGAGAATCCACTCCCCCGGCCAGATTCCCATCCAGGCAATGGCTTTTTTGATGAAAGAGCGATAAGCCCCGAGTGTTCCCACATCCATGAGGAAGTCGTAATAACGCGCCATCATGCCCCTTATCTCTATCTTGGAATCAGGATAGAGAAGGGGAGGTGTCTCGTTCGGGCTAAAAATTTTGAAAAACCCTCGCAAGGGAAAATCCAGGGGCTGAAAGTTCCAAATCGAGAAAATACCCCAATGGGGTCTGTAAAACCGTATAACCGGCATCCTCTAAACGCGTTTGTGCGTTATCAAGAAGCCTGGCGACGACATCCGCCGGCGCTTTACTGTCAGACAGGTGGGCAAAAGAGTGCAAAACGACCTTCTTTGTTTCGTTTTTTCCCGCCAACCATTTGAGATTCTTGATCAATCGAGTCGTTACCTTCGAAAGACGTGGAACATCCTCTTCCTCCACGTGAATAAAACCCACGACAGCATCCTCTATTTCCTTTCCCTCTACTACATCAGGAGCCTCCTCGAGGCTCTTGACCGCCGGACGGTAGGCGAAACGCTTAGCGTAGATCATCAACAGTTTCATGGTCGCCACACCTCAGGGAAGACCAAGGACAAAACCACGAATCGCCTCCGTAACCTCTGCCGGCTTTTCCATCATGACCATATGGCCCGCCTTCGGAAACGTTTTCATGGTAGCGTTTGGCAAATGCTCCAGCAGGTATTTCGAGTACTTCACGGGGGTGAGCTGATCATCCTCGCCACACAAAATCAATACCGGATGGGTTATCCCTTCCAGCTTGTCGCAAATGTCAAATCGGTTACACGCAAGAAAATCCCCATGAATCACCGATGGTTGGGTTTTTGCCATTTCGCTCGTTCCTTCTTGCACCACGTCTTCCTCGGTAAATTTCGAAAAGGCATACCGGTTGATCATTGCCACCGTGCCCTCGAAGTTCGTCAAAATCCCATCCAGGATGGAAGGCAACACCCGGAGTCGGCATCCTGTCCCGATCAAGACAAGGGCGGACACCTTCTCCGCAAAATTCAATGCCAATGTCTGAGCAATCGCTCCCCCCATGGAATGCCCCACCACCACAGGAGGCGCAGGTACGAGCGCATCGATCACGCCCGCCACGTCTTCGGCGTACTGTTCGACCCGGTTGGCCCCTTGGGGAGAGGAATCGCCATGCCCCGGCAATTCGACGACCACCACGTTAAAACCGCCTTTCAATCCATCGAATTGGTTGATCCAGTTATTTTTGTTTCCTCCCGCCCCATGGACAAAAAGGATCGTCCTTTTCCCTTTCTCCAAAGGCTCGGCACTGGTAAGGCAATTGATCTTCCGATCCTTGATCTCAACGATTGGCATAAAAACTCCTTTTTGAGGTTTTTATATCATAGCCATGAGGGGAAGAAAAGAATGCCGCTGGCCGCCCCTCCTTGACAAACTTTCCCGAGATTCGTAAAGGGTATAAAAATCACGAAAGGACATCGGCAAATTGAAAAAAACAGAACGCCACGGCCTCCTCATCGTTCACACGGGAAACGGAAAGGGAAAGACTACAGCGGCGTTGGGAATGGCCTTCCGGGCATTGGGACACGGTTATCGTGTCCTGATGGTCCAATTCATCAAAGGTTCATGGAAATACGGGGAATTGGAATCGGCAAAAAGGTTCGAGAACTTTGAGCTCAAGCCCATGGGTCGAGGCTTCGTTTCCACCGATGGCTCCGTCGAAGAAGAGGATCGCCAAGCGGCGAAAGAAGCCCTCGCTTATGCCGAAAAGAAACTGGCAACGCAAGACATGATTATCCTCGACGAGATCAATTACGCCATCGGCTTTGGTCTCCTCACCGAGGCCGAGGTCCTTCAATTCATCCGAAAAAAACCGCCCCACCTCCACCTGATCCTCACGGGACGAAACGCCACGAAAAAAATCGTGGAGATGGCGGATCTTGTCACGGAGATGTGCGAAATCAAGCATCCCTATCAAAAGGGGATCAAGGCCCAACGAGGAGTGGAATTTTGAGTGAATCAGGCCTCAAATTCGGATACTGTCAAAAATACAACAAAAAAATCCTTCTGGACGAGAACGCTGCGTGTGTTCATCCCCATGAATACTGCAAATTTCGCCCATCGTGCCTCATCAACGAAATCGGAAAAGAAAACCGAAGGCGAAAGCGCTCCCAACAGAAAATGGCCCTTGGAACCCTTTACGGCATCGGTGTGGGACCAGGGGAACCTTCCATGATCACCCTCCAAGCCATCGAACGGCTGAAAAAGCTGGACATCGTCTTCGCCTCGAAAAAGGCAAAGGTGGCAGAAAGCATCGCATATTCGGTGGCAAAAAAATTTCTATCTCCTTCCGCTGAGGTGCGTTTCCTCGAATTCGAAGCCACCTATGACCGCGAGGCCTTTGACGCGCAGTGGGCGGAAAACGCCAAAAAGGTCATGGAGGTTCTCAAAACAGGAAAGGATTGTGGCTACATTACCCTGGGAGACCCCTCTTTGTACAGCACATTTTCCCACTTGACGCGAAACCTGCGGAAACAAGAGCCAAGTCTTAAAATAGACATCATTCCAGGGGTTTCCATGGTGACGGCAGCCGCCAACCTCTTGAACACGCCCCTTGCCATCGATGGGGAAACCCTTACGTTCATTCCTTCCGCCCAGATCACGCCGGAGCAATTACACGAACTCATCGAGGCCTCTGACAACCTCGTTTTCATGAAAATCCCTAGTGACGCCCAAGATCTCGTCAAAAACCTTGAAGAAAGCGGGCTCCTTCACCATGCCATCTGGATTCAGAAATGCTGTCTCCCGGATCAGCGAATCGTCAAAGAGCTCAGCGCTTCCATGCTGGAAGAAGAGCAAGAAAAATATCTATCCCTGATGATTGTGAAGAAAGAAGGGATTGTGTAACATTTTTGAAAGGATGAAGAGGAAATGAAAAGCTATCGAAAAGAACTATGGTTCAATATCCCCACACGACGCGCCTTCGTCAATATCACCCCTCAAGTGGAAGCCTGTTTGAAAGAGAGCGGAATTGAGGAGGGCTTATGTCTCGTCAATGCCATGCACATAACCGCCTCTGTTTTCATCAATGATGATGAAAAAGGACTTCATGAAGACTACGAACGCTGGCTGGAGTGGTTGGCCCCTCACGAACCTGTTTCGAAATACCATCACAACCGGACCGGTGAAGACAACGGGGACGCTCACTTGAAACGTCAAGTTATGGGACGAGAAGTCGTGGTAGCCATCACGAAAGGCCGTCTCGATTTCGGGCCATGGGAACAGATTTTTTACGGCGAGTTCGACGGGCGCCGAAAGAAACGCGTTCTCGTAAAGATTATCGGGGAATAGAGGGGTGTTATCTCTTGACTTTGAGGAAAAAATATAGTTGTTATCGGACACAAGGAGAGGAATTCGTTGAAAGGTTCCATTAAAATCGATTCGAATTTGTGCAAGGGATGCGCCCTTTGTGTTGAGGTGTGTCCAAACGGCGTAATTGAGATAGGAACGCAGCGAAATGCGATGGGGTATTTCTTTGCCGTGACAAAGAAGGAAAAGAAAAAGACAAAAGACGGCAAGGGATGCACCGGCTGCACGCTCTGCGCCTTGATGTGTCCAGAAGTCGCCATAGAGGTGTATCGTGAAAAGAGATGAAAAACCTTCCCTGATGCGTGGAACCCACATTGTTGCGGAAGCGGCCATTCGAGCGGGCTGCCGCTACTATTTTGGCTACCCCATCACACCCCAAAACGAATTGCCGGAATATATGTCAAAACGTCTACCGGAAGTAGGGGGTGTCTTCGTCCAGGCCGAAAGCGAAATTGCATCCATCAATATGGTCATCGGAGCCAGCATGGCAGGCGCTCGTGTCATGACCTCTTCTTCCTCCCCCGGCATCAGCCTCAAGCAGGAAGGAATTTCTTACCTTGGTGGGCTGGAACTTCCGGCCGTGATCGTGAACATGATGCGGGGAGGCCCCGGGTTAGGGAATATCGCCCCATCCCAGTCAGACTATTTTCAAGCCACCCGCGGAGGCGGGCACGGGGATTATCGAACCATCGTCCTCGCCCCCGCATCGGGACAGGAGCTGTGTGACCTTACCTACCACGCATTCGATTTGGCCGACCATTACCGGACCCCCGTGCTCATCCTCGCAGATGGCATGATGGGTCAAATGATGGAACCCGTGCGATTCCCAGTCATGCGGGATGTAGGAAAACTGCCAAAAAAACCCTGGACAATCACGGGTGCCAAAGGGAGAAAAAGCCATTTCATCCGCTCGCTGATCCTCGACCCAGCCCAAATGGAAGAACACAACTGGAAGTTGATCCGGAAATACGAACAGATAGAAGCCAACGAGATCCAATTTGAGTCCTTCATGCTGGACGATGCCAATCTGGCCATCGTGGCCTTCGGAACAGCGGCACGTATCGCCAAGGCGGCAGTAAAACGCGCCAGAAACGATGGTCTCAACGTCGGACTCTTCCGACCCGTTTCCCTCTGGCCCTTTCCGTCTCAGCAGCTCCGAAGCCTCGCCAAAACCATCAAGCATTTCTTCGTATTCGAGCTCAACGCCGGCCAAATGCTGGAAGACGTCAAACTGGCCCTGGAGGGGGAAGGGGACGTCTTCTTTTACGGAAGACCCGGCGGTGTCGTACCCAACCCGGCTGAAATCTCGCGAATCATTTCCCGACAGTTCTTTCAAAAGGAGATCGTCTAAATGAAAAAGGTTTTTGGACGGCCTAAAACCCTCAAAACCAATCCCTTCCACTATTGTCCCGGGTGTGGACATAGCATCCTCCACCGAATCGTCGCCGAAGTCATAGAAGAGATGGGGGTGGAGGAAATCGCCATCGGTGTGCCACCCGCCGGATGCGCGGTCTTGGCCTACAACTACTTCGACATCGACATGGGCGAAGCGGCTCATGGGCGGGGAGCCGCCCTCGCGACGGGAATCAAACGCGTCCTTCCCGACCATCTCGTGTTCACTTACCAAGGAGACGGAGACATCGCCGCCATCGGAACGGCGGAAACCATCCACGCCGCCAATCGGGGAGAAAAAATTACGTGTATCTTCGTGAACAACGCGGTTTACGGAATGACCGGAGGGCAAATGGCTCCCACAACGATCCTCGGGCAACCCACCACCACATCCCCTGGCGGAAGAATGGGGAATCGGGACGGTTTTCCCCTAAACTTAAGCGAGATGCTGGCAATCACTCGGGGAAGCGCCTATATCGAACGAACCTCCGTCACGTCCCCTGCCGGCGTCCGAGCCACGAAAAGGGCTGTCAGGAAGGCCTTCGAAATCCAACTTGAAGGCCTAGGATTCACCCTCATAGAGGTTCTATCTCCCTGTCCGACGAATCTTAAGATGGACGCCGTGGAGGCGTGTAAATGGGTCGATCGTGAGATGGTTCCTTTCTTTCCCCTCGGTGTCATCAAAGACATCACCGCTTCGGAGGAACACGGCCATGCTCATTAAAACCATCTTTGCCGGTTTTGGAGGCCAAGGCGTTTTATCCATGGGATACGTCCTAGCCTATGCCGCTATGGTAGAAGAACTTCACGTGACGTATCTGCCTGCCTACGGAGCCGAGGTAAGGGGAGGAACCGCCAACTGCACCGTCGCCATTTCCACGGAAGAGATTGCCTCTCCCATTGCGTCCGCCCCCGACAATGTCGTGGTGATGAACAATCCCTCTTTGGAAAGGTTTCAACACCAAATCCTTACGGGGGGGGTCATGTTTGTCAACAGCAACCTCGTGGAACAGCGGCCGGTGCGGGGTGATATCGTCCTCTATGAGATTCCATGCAACGATCTGGCACACCAGCTCGGCAGCGAGCAAAGCGCCAACATGGTCATGCTAGGCGGTTTCATCGAAAAGACGCGATTGGTGAAGATGAAAAGCGTCCAACACGCCATCAACG
This sequence comes from uncultured Thermodesulfobacteriota bacterium, assembly GCA_964577975.1. Classification (GTDB taxonomy): domain Bacteria; phylum Desulfobacterota; class S145-22; order S145-22; family S145-22; genus JAOZMY01. The sequence goes on from CAZOBB010000067.1 coordinate 17,204, forward strand.
ATGTCTTCAAAGAGAAAAAGAAGGCCTTGGAAACAAACCTGAAGGCCCTTCAGCTTGGCTTTGATTACATGAAGAAGAATGGAGGAAATACTTAATGGCCATCCAGCAAATCTCGATCAGCCTGGAAAACATTCCCGGGAAGCTATCAGAAGTCAGTGAACTCCTAGGGAAAAACGGGATCAACATTATCGCAATCAGCGTGGTGGATGCTGCTGATATCAGTTCCATACGCATCGTGGTCAACGATCCTGGAAAAGCCATGGAGGTTTTGAAAAGCCATCATTACATCATCCGCCCCGCGGCGGTGCTGGCGGCCGAGGCTCCCCATCATCCCGGCGGGCTCAACGCCATACTCAAGCCTTTGAAGGAAAAAAACATCAATGTTTCCTATCTTTATCCGTGTCTGGGGACAAAAGACAAAACGGTCCTCATCGTGGGTGTCGACCGACTCGAGGAGGCAGAAGAAGTTCTCCGTCAGAATTGGGTCAAGCTTATAGGAGAAGAGCTCTACAACTTATAGTAACTTCGCCGCTTCTTAGGCGTAGCTATGCAATCCCGAGATAAGGTAATTCACCCCAAAGTAGGTGAAGAGCACGGCCACGAAGCCAATGACGGAAAGGTAGGCGGCCTTCCTTCCGTGCCATCCCCGCGTATACCGGGCATGGAGAAAGGCCGCATAGATGAACCAGGTAATGAGCGACCACGTTTCCTTGGGATCCCAGCTCCAATAACTTCCCCACGCGTAATTCGCCCACATCGCCCCCGTGATTATACCAATCGTCAACATAGGAAAGCCGATAATGATCGATTTATAGTTCGCATCGTCCAGGACACGGGCCTCTGGAAGCCATGAAATCGGATTCCCAGCCCGATCCCGCCTGTTCTGCAACAAATAGAGAAGACTCACGACGAAAGCCGCCGCAAAAGCCGCATACCCAAAAAAGCAGGTCGTCACATGAATGGTCAACCAGTTACTCTGTAGGGCCGGAATGAGGGGGGTGATCCGATCGCTCACGCCTGGGATGATCGACGTTGCCGCGATGGCAAGAAAGGCAAGGGGAATAAAAAACACCCCGATAATCTTTCGCTTGTACCGCCACTCGAAGATCAAATAAATCAGCACCATCGTCCACGAAAAAAAGATCAACGATTCATACATATTGGACAAGGGAACGTATCCGTAACCCGTGAGATGGGTTTCCCGCCACCTCATCACGATTCCCGCCGTGTGAACAAGAAAGCCCAAAACGAGAACACTCGTTGCCATGATTCCCACTTTCTTGTTCTTGAAAGCCAAAAACGCCAGATAACAAAGCGTCGCCACGATATAGGTCATCATGGCAATTCCGAACAATTTAGAACTAATCATTGGGATCTGATGCATTTTTCCCGTCCTTTTCTGTGGTTTCCTTTTTTAATATACTAACAAGGGAAAGAAAAATGTCAAACCAAACCTCCTGTCTTTGATCAAAGCTCCACCGCGCAATCGCTTGGTTCACCCCGAACCTTCTCAATGGCGTGGCTCAAAGCGGGAAAGATTACCTCCATACACTCGGCCACCGCCTTCGGACTTCCCGGCAAATTGATAATCAATGTTCGCCCCGCCATCCCACTCACCGCTCGAGAAATCATGGCGTGAGGTGTTTTCTTAAGGCTTTCCGCCCGCATGGCCTCGACAAATCCCGGAACTTCTCGGTCGATGACCTCGAGGGTCGCATCGGGAGTCACATCCCGAGGCGCCAACCCAGTTCCCCCCGTGGTAAGGATGAGATCCGCCCCCGCCGCAATCCCCTGACGCAATCTCTCTTTGATCGTTTCCTTTTCGTCTGGAATTATCTCTTGGAACAACACGTTCGCATTTAGGCGGGTCATGTACCACAATAAAAATCTTCCACTGAGATCCTCACGCTCACCTCGGGCTCCCTTATCGCTAAGGGTAATCAAGGCCACCTTTGGGGCTTCCAAGGGAGGGATTCCCTCTTCCACAATTGCCACGACATCTCCCACGGCGATGGCCCCCTCTTCCAGAACCCGGCCAAACCGTCCTTCTCGGCTCACGATATACGGACGTCCACTGTCGGGAGGTTCGTAGGTTTCCTTTCCTATGTGCAAGATCCTGATCCGAGCAGCACCCACGGCAAGAATCGTCCCCACTCGGAGCTTCTCCGGCGGAATCCCTTCTATCGTTAAGTTTTCCGAATAGGCGTTTTCCTCGAAAAGCATCCGAACCGTTTTCGGAACCAGGGCCAGCGTTTCCAGCGGAAAAAGACTGATTTGCCGATCCCAGTCCCCTCCATGGGCATCCCCTTTCAACCCCCACGTGGGAAGAAGGATTCCATCCTTTACGGGTCGCTTCGGAACACCCCGAACTTTACTCACATTTACAGACACCAGATGCCCGTGCATGTGTATAGCTCCTTTACTTCAGGTCTCTTCCGTCAATTGGTACGTACCGCTTCTTCCACCACTCTTTCTTACTAGTCGGACGTCTTCGATAACCATACCCCGATCAACGGCTTTTCCCATATCGTAGATGGTAAGCAAACTTATCGTCACGGCCGTCAGCGCTTCCATCTCCACACCGGTTGCGGCGCGATTCTTTACCTCGGCAACGACGGTTATGGCCGAACTCACTTCATCAAAATCAAACTCCACGGCCACCTTGCTGATGGGAATGGGATGACAAAGGGGGATCAAAAAAGGGGTCCGTTTGGCCGCCATGATTCCCGCTATGCGAGCGGTCCCCAAAACGTCCCCCTTCTTCATTTGCCCCTCTCGAATCAAGGCGAGGGTTTCCGGTTTCATGCGAATCCGGCCACGGGCCGCGGCAACACGAAGGGTTTCAGGTTTGTCCGAAACATCCACCATCGTAGCCTCTCCAGTCGGTGTCAAATGGGTCAGCTTCTCATCCATTTGCTTCTCCTTAAAAACTATCCCCCTATGCTCCACATTCCCCGATGACACTTGGGAGCAGAAACCGTCTGCACATGGTGACGCTCCGGCTTTAGGCGCAACGTGGCATACAACAACTCGCGCAACCTTTCCTCATCCGCCCCTTCCCTTAAAGGGGTCTTTAGATCTATCTCCTCATCCGAGAAAAGGCAGGGGCGGAGATGGCCATCCGCCGTGAGTCTCAAACGATTGCACGTTCCGCAAAAATGGTTACTCAGGGGGCTAATAAGTCCAATCTCCCCTTTAGCTCCGGGAATCTTGAAAACCCTTGCGGGTCCATTGTTATGGGTTCCCGCTACAGGTTCGAGCCCATACTCACGCGTGATGATTTCTTTGATCCCATCCACGCTCAGGAAATTTCGATCGTCCCATTGCTCGTTGAACGGCATGAATTCAATGAAACGCACCACATACGCGTGATCGAGGGTCAATCTCACGAAATCGAGGATTTCATCGTCATTATACCCTCTCATCGCAACGACATTGATCTTCACCGGTTCCAATCCAACCCGCCGAGCCTCATGAATCCCTTCCCACACCTGAGAAAAAAAATCTTTTCCCGTGATAACCTTGTAACGCTCAGGTTTAAGGGTATCCAAACTGACATTGATTCGTTTGAGCCCCGCCTCTTTCAACTCCCCCGCCAGTCCTTTTAGAAGAACGCCATTCGTCGTCACGCTGATATCATTCAACTCCCCAATTCGAGAGAGTTGACGAACAAAATCGGGAAGCCCTTTCCGCATGAGAGGCTCCCCTCCCGTGATACGGACTTTTCGAATCCCCTCCTTCGCAAAGACGGAAACGATCTTCGCCACCTCTTCAAATCGGAGGATTTCGTCATGGGGCACCCACGTCACGGCGTCCGTCACGCAATAGACACACTGAAGATTACAATGATCGGTAATGGAAATCCTCAGGTAATCGATAACCCGTCCAAATCTATCTTTCAGCGGGTAGCTCATACGGGCATTTCCTCTCCACTGTGACGCGTATCGTATCCCCCCAAGGCCTCGACGGCTTTCTTGAAGGCTTCCGAACGTATCGCCTCCAGAAGCACCGAGATTCGGTAATCCCCGAAAATATCCTCGGGTATAATCAACTCATAAGGTTCTTCGGCAAGGGGAACAAAGTCTAAATCAAGGGCTTGGGCGGCCGCCTGAATCCCCATGCCGCAATCGGCCATCCCCCCCCGAATCTCCGCCGCCACCATGGCGTGGGTCGCCACTTCATTCCTGTATCCCGCCACGGAGGCTGGCGCAATCCCTTCTTTTTCCAGGAGATAGTCAAGGAGAACCCGTGTCCCGGCACCCCGCTGACGATTGACAAATTGCACATCCTCGCGAGCCAAGTCGCGAATCGAACGAATCCCTTTGGGATTTCCCTTGCGGACCATAAGTCCCTGCGTCCGCTTGAGGAGGAGGATTCGACGCACCTTCCATTCTCCAAGGTATTTTTTGAGATACGGAAGATTGTAGGTCTGGGTTTCAGGATCCAGCAGATGAATGGCTGTGAGATGCGCCTTCCCTTGCCTTAAGGCGAACAACCCGGCAAGGCTCCCCACCGCCCCTATGGCAAGCGCCACATCCTTCCCTTCCTTCCTCAATAGGACATTAAGACGGTCCAGACTCAGATCGTGGCTTCCGATAAAAAGGAGCTGTCCCTCCAACTCGGCAAGATCCCTTCGAAGTGTCACGGGAAACAACGAGGCCTCCGAAACCCCCTCTTCATTGATGGGCACCCGAATAATGCCATCGGCGTCGTTCAAGCTCTTTAGAACCCCCGCTCCACGAGGGAGGGGCACGGCAATCCACTCTCCCTTTATCTTTCCCAGACGAACCCGGATAAACTCCTCCTGGCCAAGTTTGGAAGGAACCTTCCGGAAAACGCGCGCCTCCAGAGAAGAGGCAGGAACGGGTTTACGTCCCGTGATCCTCTCCAAAAAGGGGCGTACGACCTCTTCATAAAAAAGCGCCGCCGAGGTGGGATACCCCGGAATGCCAAAAACAGGCGTGTCCTGAATGAGCCCAAAAAGCGCAGGTTTTCCCGGCATCATCGCCACCCCATGGAAAATAACCTCTCCCAACTCCTCCAAGATTCCCCGCGTCAGATCCTTACTGCCCGCCGAGGAACCCGAAAGGACGAAAAGGATATCGCACGTTCCCAGCGCGTCGCGAACCGCCCGGAGGAGGGATTCCCTCTCGTCTTTGCATGGCGGAAGGATTTGAGGATCGGCTCCGTCTTCAAAAAGATATGCCGCCATCATTTGGCTATTGGACTCAAAAACTTGGCCTGGCTCCGGCGTAGATTCGGGCGGAATCAATTCCGATCCCGTCGGCAAGATCGCCACCGTCGGCCGCGGAAACACGGTAACAGAAAAGACTCCAGCGTTCAGCAAAGATGCCACGTCGATGGGGCGAATCTCTTGATAGGGCATGATCAATAAATCGCCTTTGATGATATCCTCCCCTACGGGGCGAACATGCTGCCACGGATGGGCGGCCTCAAAGATCTGAATCTTTCCTCCGCCCTGTTCCTGCAAGTGTTCCACCATGATCACCGCATTGGTTCCCGCCGGCATCGCCCCCCCCGTGTTAACCCAAAAAGCTGTCTTACCCTCCTCAAGGACTAAGGGGCGCGTTTCGGTAGCCCCAAAGGTATCCGCCGCATTTACCGCGATTCCATCCATAGCCGCCACCGCATACGAGGGGATCGAGCGCCGCGCAAAAACCTCACGACTCGCGATCCGTCCCACCGCCTTCGAAACTGGAACCGTCTCTTCCTTTCGGACGGCAATCCTTTCCAATGCGGCAAAAGCCTGCCCCCTTGCCTCCGGCAAGGGAATTAGAGATAGATAAACGGAACGTTTCATAGGAGCATTAGTATATCGACTTCTTCCCCCTTGTAAACCCCTTCCGATTCAAGGGGAACCCGTATAAGGGCATTGGCCTCCACGAGGGAAGAGATCACACTCGATTTGCTGAAAACGGGTGTCACCGTTTTCGCTCTGCCTCTCCCTTGAACCTTCGCCCGCACGAAGTCTTCTCTCCCTTGGGCCGAGGGAACATTTTGGTCCACGATGGCCTGATCCCATCGCACGCTCGGGTTTTCATACGCCCCCGTCAGGGCTTGAATCGCCCTGGAAACGAAAAGATACGCGATAATCCACGTTGACACGGGATGGCCGGGCAATCCAAAGATCATTTTCTCACCCACCCTTGCAATGATGGTAGGTTTTCCGGGACTCACGGCAACACCATGGACCAGAAGCTCAAAATCCTCGAACGTCTCCAAAACCTTCAGCGTCAAATCTCGTGTTCCAACGGAACTCCCCCCCGACAAAAGGAGGAGATCGCATGCCTCCAATCCTTTCTGACATGCCTCTCTCAACGCTGCTTCTTCATCCGGCACGAGACCAACGAAAACCGCCTGGGCTCCACTCCGTTCCACCAACCCTTTTAAAGTAAACCGATTTATGTCCCGGATCTGCCCCGGGCGAGGCGATTCACTCGGATCGACGATTTCGTTACCGGTCGAAACGATCCCAACCCGGGGGATCTTTACTACCGTAACCTCCTTTATCCCAAGAGCCGACAACAACCCCAATTCCTGAGGGCGAATCCTTTGACCCCTTGTAAGCACAACCGAGCCTTTGTCCACGTCCTCACCCGCCCGCACGACATTCTCCAAAGGGGAAACGGGGCGAAAAACCTCAACCAGAGATGGATCCGGGGATTCCGTATGTTCAACCATGACAACGGCATCCGCCCCTTCCGGCAATGCCCCTCCCGTGGGAATATCACAGGCCTCTCCCCTCTGAATTCGGAAGGAAGGGAGGGCACCCATCGAAACCGATCCTACCACCTTCAAAAGGGCGGGAAATCCTTCCGAAGCACCGAACGTATCCTCGCTTATGACGGCAAAGCCATCCACCGTCGAGCGAGAAAAAGGGGGGAGCGGCTCCGGAGCAATTACGGTCTTCCCTACCACTCTCCCCAGCAGGAAATCCAACGGCACCTCTTCTGTATCCAATGAGCGTAAAGAAGACGTGATAACATCCTCTACTTCTTTTCGGCTTTTTACCTGAAAAAAGTGCTCGAAAAACTCTCCCATCTTAAGATTCTTCTTTACTCGAGCCATCAAGATCGAGAATCTTCATCGTCTTGAGATAATCTCTCGTCTCATACCTGGTAATCTTGGAGAGGCGACTGATGATTCCTCCCATCTTTTCCACATTGCCAATAATCTCATTGATGACCTCTTCAGGAACGACGCGTCTTTGCTGAAGCTGACGGGAAACCAACTCAATCCCCATCATAATTGCCGTCAATGGCTGGTTCAACTCATGCGCCGTGGCTCCAGCCAATTCCATAATCGCTTTCAGCTTTTGCTGATCCGCCTTGATACGCTCCTGTTCTTTAAAAAGAGAGATATCTTTGATGATTTGAACCACCGAGGGTGGTTTCCCCTCTATGTCAAGGCTTGTGGAAGAAACCAAAAAGGTCCTCCCATCCTTTCCGGTTACTTCATGGGTTGCTGTCTTGTCAGGAGCAAAGGGAAAGATTGGACACTCCTCGCACGGCTTCTTCCTCTTCTCTCCAGCACGAATGTGGGTTTCGTAGCATTTTTTTCCAATCCCTTTCCCCCAAATTTCCACCAACTTTTTATTTTCATATTCAATCGTCATGGAACTGTCGATGACCCGAATCCCATCGGTTATGGTATTGAAAATAAGGTCGAGATATTTCCGGGCATTCAACAGTTCCTGCTGAATCGTCTTCCGCTTCCGGATGTCACGCAAAAAGACGATCGACATCTTCACTTCCCCGCTTTTCTGAATGAGCGTCCCAGAAATACTCACGGAAACCTTCTGCCCCTTCCGATCAATGATAAATGCCTCATAATCGACGATAACCCCAGGAGGGCCGTACTGATTGCTTTTCAGCACTTCCATAATCTTATTTGCCAATCCCGCCGGATAATAGTCTAAAATATTCTGCCTGCCCGATAGAAATTCCTCCGCCGGCACACCGATCAACTTTTCGATACTGTCGTTGATCATGAGAAGCTTTCCCTGCCCGTCCAATGCCACAATAATGTCAGGGGAGTGAGCAAAAATGGCATCCAGAACCTCCGTAAATTTTCTGTTTTCCTCTGCGAGTTTCTTTTTCTCATCCAACGTACGCAAATATTCCAAACTTATTTCGTAGAGCTTCCGGTTGCTTTCCCGCAAAATATTAAGGTAATTCTTCCTCGGTTTGACAGGAAGCTTAAAGATGTTGCTCTCTTCTGCGAGACGTTCACTAAATTCCAACAATACCTTGTCACACGCGTGGCCGGGAATCCCTAAATGTTTCTCCACAAACCGAACTAGCTTGATTCCATTACCATTCCGTTCCCCCTGGTTAAAAATATGGTTGAGCAGGAGCGAACCTTGTACGATCCGAACGAGCTTTCGGGCATCACGTTGCCCTATACTATCGAGATAATCTTCATGATGAGACTTGATCACCGCATTAATATGGGAAGGCAAAAACCACTGTTCACCGATAAGCCCTCCTAACTCCGTATGCGCATATCCAAAAACCTCTTTTTCTTTAACCTCTATCTCTTCCCCAAAAGGGTTTTCCAGATGGTGCTCAATCAGCCTGAAGTGCTCCGCATCCTCCAATTGTGGGAGGATAAAAAAATACCCGATATGATAAAGCAACCCAGCAAGGAAGGCCTCGTCCGGTTGAGGATACCCGGCCGTCTCCGCAATAAGCTTTGCCGCTATGCCACATGCAAAAGAATCGTCTTGTATCTTCCTGAAAATAGGGCCCAAAATCTCTCTTTTCTGCTTGCTCATGGCAATGAGGATAGAGAGACTCAAGACCAGACTTCGTATCGGTGCAATCCCTAAAAGGTTGACGGCACGTTCAATGGAAGAAATCCTTCCTGACAAACCGAAAAGGGGTGAATTCGCAAGATGGATAACCCGCGAAGCAATATCAGGATACCGCATGACCAACTGCACCAGTTTCTTCTGGGCAAGACTATCATCTAAGGCGATTTGCATCGCCTGAATACCTACCTCCGGTAGAGTAGGCGATTCCTTTTCTTCACGAAGAAGACGCTCTAATTTCTCTTTTACTGTCACTCTTTCTCCTTATACGAAGTACATCCTTCAATACTCAAAAGGATTTTTTTTGTCGGAATGCCGGAGGAAAACCCTCCCAGGGTGCCATCTTTTCTTATCACCCGATGGCAAGGAACGAGAATAGGAACTGGATTCTTTCCAATCGCATTCCCTATGGCACGGCTCGCTGTTTGTTTTCCCAACATCTTCCCCACCCATTGATAGCTCACACATTTCCCGTACGGTATCGTTTGAAGAATACTCCAAACCTTCCGCTCAAACAAAGTTCCAGAAAGAAAATCCACTTTCAACGTAAAACTCTTTCTCTCTCCCCTAACATATTCTGACAGCTCAGTGGCAGCCTTATATAACAAAGGTGTTGCACCTTCCTTTAAGGTGTATTCGACGGACCACCCTCTTACGATGTCACCCAACTTTCCTTTTTTCCCCCTTCGGAAAGAAATGGCACATATCCCCCCCTTCGTCCCACAGATCACAACTTCACCTAATCTTGGAAGGAGTACCTCTTTCCACGCTATATTTATCGGATATTGCGGGCGAATCTGAAGCTCCAACAACTAATTTTCTACCGTTTCTTATATCATGTGAGGTCAAACTTCAAGCAAAAAATCCAAAAACGTTTATGGACTCTCCCCAAAGCTCCCTCATATTCTACCTTTTGCGGAAATATCGCATACAAATATTATTACCACATCGCCAGGAGCTACCACGGTAGAAACCGACATGGAATGAAGGGCCTTCTCGCAGTCACCGCTCATCTGCCATACAGTTCTATCCACTGACTCCAATAAGTATTTGTGTTGGAAATCCGTCACAAAGGATCCGCCTCCTTTGAAAGGACTCTACCCACCGTTTTTCTTTCATTCTTCCTTGACAACCCTCTTTTGCTGTTTTAGCATAGGAGTTGTGAAAGAAGGAAACATCATAAGGCAAATATTCCTTTCTTCATGGTAATCATAAAAAAGCGATCTCTAGTTCAAAAAGTGAAGAAAACTGAAAAAGAAAGGAGGTGGCCCGCTTTTAATATCGTCTCTAAATCATAAAAAACGGAGGGAGAAATGAAAACAAGAAATCTTTTCAAAATTATCGGCGTGTTGCTCATGGCAATCTATGTAATCGGAGGTTTAACCATTTCCGCGCAGGCGGCGACCATCAAGCTAAGTTACGCCTTCTTCGCCCCGGCCCGCAGCTTTCCCGGCGTTCAGATGATGCGGTGGGCCAAGGAAGTGGAAAAGCGCACCAACGGCAAGGTCAAGGTCAACACCTATCCCGGCGGTACCCTGCTCGGCGCCAAGAACATGCTGGACGGGGTTGTCTCCGGCGTGGCCGACATCGGGTGTTTCTGCCCGCCGTACATGCCCGGACGCTTCCCCCTGATGGAAGCGGTCGATCTCCCCGTGGGATTCAAAAGCTCCAAGGTGGCCAGCGCGGTCACGGCCGCCCTCTACAAGAAGTATAAACCCGCCTCTTTTTCCAAGGTCAAGGTCCTGACCATGTTCTGCTGCGCCCCGGGAAACATCATGTCGAAGGTTCCCATCAAGTCCCTCAAGGACCTGAAGAAACTTGAGATCCGGGGAACGGGGATCTCGGGGAAATTCCTTGGGGCCATCGGGGCTACCCCCGTGGCCATGCCCATGTCGAGCGTTCCGGAATCCCTCCAGAAAGGGGTCGTCAAAGGCCTGATCTCTTCTCTTGACGTCATGAAG
>CAZOBB010000068.1:0-68096 GCA_964577975.1 uncultured Thermodesulfobacteriota bacterium
AGATGGTGATGCCGGGGGACAACGTGACGATAGAGGTGAAGTTGATCACGTCGATAGCGATGGAGGAGGGGTTACGTTTTGCGATACGAGAGGGTGGACGGACGGTTGGAGCCGGCGTCATCAGTAAGGTCATTGAATAAAAGGATGATCGACTGCTAGAGGAAAACGGAGAAGAATAGATGAGGGTAACAGTTCATTTGGGGTGTACGGAGTGTAAGCGGCGGAACTACAGTACGACGAAGAATAAGCGGACGACGACGGAAAAGTTGGAGATGATGAAATACTGCCGGTTTTGCAAAAAACATACCCTTCATAAGGAGGTCAAGTAGGCCAGTAGCTCTAACGGATAGAGCGCCGGACTCCAAATCCGGATGTTGGGGGTTCGAATCCCTCCTGGCCTGCCAGCGTGGAAGAGGATAGAGATGATCAAGCCAAAAGATGTGAAGCAGTTTTTGAGGGAGGTTAAGGTCGAGCTGAAAAAGGTGACCTGGCCTTCAAGAAAAGAAACGATTTCGGCGACATCGGTTGTCCTCATCGTGACCTTCATTGCGGCGTTTTACCTTGGGCTGGTTGATATCATCTTAACGAAGCTTGTGAAGCTGTTTCTAAGCCTGTAGAAATTAATTATTTTCAGGGAGCATCAGGTATATGGCAAAGGGGTGGTATGTGGTTCATACCTATTCTGGTTATGAATTGAAGGCGAAAGAAGCGCTGGAGAGCCGGATTAAGCAGGAAGGGATGGAGTCATTCTTTGAGGAGATTCTGGTGCCGACAGAGACGGTGGTGGCGGTGGTGAAAGGACAGCGGAAAACTTCCCAGCGCAAGATCTACCCCGGTTATATCATTGTGCACATGGAGATGAACGATAAGACATGGCATCTTGTCAAAGATACTCCCAAAATTATGGGGTTTGCAGGAAATAGTAAAAGCCCCAAACCGATGACGGAGCGTGAGGTTGCTTCTTTGATGAAACAGATTCACGAAGGAGCAAGCAAAGTCAAACCGAAGATTGATTTTTCTGAAGGGGATCTCTTGAAGATCATTGATGGGCCTTTCAGCGGGTTTACGGGAACGATTGATGAAATCAAGCCTGATAAAAGAAAATTGCGTGTCTTGGTAAGTATTTTTGGACGCTCGACTCCGGTGGAATTAGAATTTTCTCAGGTGGAAAAGACCTAAAAGAACAAGGAAGGGTTGAACTATGGCGAAGAAAGTAATAGGGATGATCAAACTACAGATTCCGGGAGGCCAAGCCTCACCTTCTCCCCCTGTGGGCCCGGCTCTGGGTCAGCATGGGGTTAACATCATGGAATTTTGTAAGGCGTTTAACGCCAAGACGCAGAATGATGCGGGAGTTATCATACCGGTTGTGATTACGGTATACGCGGACCGATCGTTTACTTTTCAGATTAAAACACCTCCTGCTTCATTCTTGTTGAAACAGGCCGCGAAGATCGCGAAGGGGTCCGGGGAACCCAACCGAAACAAGGTGGGGAAGGTGACAAAGGATCAGGTGCGTGAGATCGCGGAGAAGAAAATGCCCGATTTGAATTGTAAAGATTTGGAGGGTGCCATCCGGGTGATTGAAGGTACTGCTCGAAGCATGGGAATAGAAATCGTTTAGGAGTTCGAAATGCCAAAAAGAGGGAAAAAGTATTTAGAAAAATTAAACCTGATTGATCGATTGAAGCGGTACTCTTTGGATGAGGGGTTGGAACTTCTCGAGAAGGTCTCGTATGCGAATTTCGACGAGAGTGTGGAAGCCGCTTTTCGACTTGGTGTGGATCCTCGTCACGCCGATCAAATGGTACGTGGGACGGTGGTATTGCCCCATGGAACGGGAAAGAGCGTGAAAGTCCTTGTCTTCGCAAAAGGTGAAAAGGAGAAAGAAGCTGCGGAAGCGGGAGCGGATTTCGTGGGTGCCGAAGATCTTATTGAAAAGATCAAAGGCGGGTGGTTGGATTTCGATAAAGCGATTGCGACTCCTGATATGATGGGGGCTGTGAGTAAGATTGGACGTATTTTAGGGCCGCGGGGATTGATGCCCAATCCCAAGGTAGGAACTGTTACGTTTGATGTTGGAAAAGCGGTGAAAGAAGTTAAAGGCGGTAAAGTCGAATTCCGAACTGAGAAGACGGGTATAGTGCATACCATCATAGGGAAAAAGAGTTTCGGGAAGGAGAAATTGAAGGAAAATTTCCTGACTCTTTTGGATACCTTAATCCGCCTGAAACCAGCAGCTAGCAAGGGAGCTTATTTGAAGGGAATTGCCCTGTCGACGACGATGAGTCCTGGCATCAAGATCGATCCGGTACAGGTGCGGAATCTTTTGAAGTAACTTAATAAAAGGAAACATCAGGCATTATCCCCCTGTCAAAGACAGACGGTGCTTCGGCGTAAAGGCTTCATGCCACCTCTCGAGACGGGATGAGGGTAAAGGAGAGTTCATCTCCCAGATAGAAAGGTCACCCTCTGACTTTGATGGGCGTGGAAATATCAAAAGGAAGGGGGTGAAGACGATTAATAGAGAAGAAAAAGCTGCGGTTGTTTCACAACTAAAAGAGGCATTCTCAAATTACAAGGTTCTGATTCTTGCGGATTATCGTGGACTGAACGTAGAAGCCATGAACGCGCTTCGCAAGCAGCTGCGGGAGAGCGGTGTGACGTTGAGAGTAGTGAAAAATACCCTCTTGCGAATAGCGAGTGAAGAGACGGATGTGGCGCAGATTCAGGACCTCTTCGTGGGACCGACGGCGATTGTGATTTCGGATGATGATCCGGTGGCGCCTGCGAAGGTATTGAAGGAGTTTGCCAAGAACAACGAAGCGTTGAAAATCAAAGGTGGAATCCTTTCGGGGAAACCTTTGACCGTGGCAGACGTGGAAGGATTGGCAAGTTTGCCGGACAGGGATGTCTTGTTGGCTCAGTTGCTGTCAGTGTTCAACGCTTCTCAATCTGGATTGGTGAATGTTTTGGCCGGTGTAATCCGGGGATTTCTGAATGTGTTGCATGCGGTTGAAGAGAAAAAGGCCGCGTAAAATTAGAGAGAATTAAAGGAGGAATCAATGGCTGATATAACAAAGGAAGATGTCATCAAATTTATTGAGAACATGACGGTTCTCGAGCTTTCCGAGTTTGTGAAGGAGCTTGAAGAGAAGTTTGGGGTGTCCGCGGCGGCTCCCATGGCGGTGGCGGCGGTGGCACCAGGCGCGGCTGCGGGGGCTGAAGCGGCGGAGGAGAAGACAGAGTTTGACGTGATTCTTACTGGGTTTGGTGAGAAAAAGATTCAGGTTATTAAAGCGGTCCGCGAGGTGACAAGCCTCGGTCTCAAAGAAGCAAAGGAATTGGTTGAAAGTGTTCCGAAGCCTGTAAAAGAGGGAATCCCGAAAGAAGAAGCAGAGGCGATCGTAAAGAAAATTGAAGAGGCGGGCGGTACGGCTGAGATCAAGTAGGTATCGAAAGAGGCAATAGAGAGGCGGGGGAGAACAGTCCCCCGCCCAATCGGGATAGAGGTAGGGAGCCGATGAAAGGTAAAATTATTCGTAAAGATTTCTCGAAGATTAGGGAGGTCATTGAAGTTGGCAATCTGATTGAAATTCAAACGAAGTCGTATCGGGACTTCTTGCAGATGGATGTTCCTCCCGAAGAGAGAAAAGATGTTGGATTGCAGAAGGTCTTCAATACGGTTTTCCCCATCCACGATTTTTATGAATCGGCCACATTGGAGTTTGTGGAATATCATATTGGAAAGCCGAAGGCGGATGTGATGGAGTGTATCCTCAAGGGATTGACGTATGAAGCCCCCATGAAGGTCATCATTCGTCTGGTTATATGGGATACGGAAGGGGAAGAGAAATCCATCAAGGCTATTAAGGAACAAGATGTCTATCTCGGGGAAATTCCCCTTATGACGGACCACGGGACCTTTGTTATCAACGGAACGGAAAGGGTCGTGGTCAGCCAACTTCATCGTTCCCCTGGGGTCTTCTTTAGTTCGGAAAAACAGGGTGGCAAGAAGATCTATTTCTGTCGGGTGATTCCTTACCGAGGGTCATGGCTCGATTTTGAGTTTGACGCGAAAGATTATATGTATGTTCGCATCGACCGCCGCCGGAAGCTTCCCGTTACCATCCTTTTGAGGGCGTTGGGATATAGCAAGGAGGAGATTTTAAATTTTTTCTACGACAGTGAAATCGTGGAGGTTTCGAACGGACAGTTTTATAAGCGCCTGAAAGAAGATATTATTTTGAAGCAGCGGCTGGATCAGGATGTCTTGCATCCTGAGACGGGTGAGGTTATTGCCAGAAAAGGGAGAAAGGTAACCCGGACAACCCTCAGAAAGATCGAGGCTGCAGGAATTAATCGGATACCGATTGACCGGGAATCTCTAATAGGAAAGGCCGTTGGAAAAGATGTGGTGGATGAAGAGACAGGAGAGGTCATTGTTCCTTGTAATGAAGAGTTGACAGAGGAAACCATTGATAAGATCTTGGAGGCGAAGGTTTCAGAATTTCCTATCCTTTTTATCGACAATATCAATGTGAATCCGTCGATTCATCAAACATTCTTGATTGATAAACTAACGATCACGGAAAAGGATGTGGAGAGCCTTCAGGAGGAAGGTATTGAAAAGGGGATGAAAGAATTGGAACGGGACAAGGCTATGATAGAGATTTATAAACGCCTTCGTCCGGGAGATCTCCCCACGCTCGAAACGGCGCGGATATTCTTCCGAAATCTCTTCTTCAACCCCGATCGGTATGATCTCTCAAAAGTGGGGCGGATGAAACTCAATTATAAATTGGGCATCGACGTGGATGAAAATGAGATGACGCTGACGGAAGAGGATATCCTTGCCGTCGTGAAATATCTCTTTCGACTTCGTGATGGATATGGGGTAGAGGATGATATTGATCATTTAGGGAATCGACGCGTCCGAACGGTTGGAGAGTTGGTGGAAGACCAATTCCATATCGGGATGGTGCGGCTTGAGCGGGCTATCAAGGAAAAGATGAGCTTGCAGGATGTGGAGACGCTTATGCCCCATGATCTCATCAATTCCAAGCCCCTGACGGCGATACTGAAAGAGTTTTTTGGGAGCAGCCAGCTATCTCAGTTCATGGATCAAGTGAATCCACTGTCCGAGATTACCCATAAGCGGCGTTTGAGTGCGTTGGGGCCCGGGGGGTTGACTCGTGAACGGGCAGGATTTGAGGTGCGTGACGTCCATCCAACCCATTATGGACGGATTTGCCCGATTGAAACGCCGGAAGGTCCCAATATCGGGTTGATCTCTTCCTTGAGTGTCTTTGCTCGTATCAACCCGTATGGGTTTATAGAGACCCCTTACCGGGTCGTGAAGAATGGGCGGGCTACCAACGAGATCAAATACCTTTTCGCCTTGGATGAAGAGGATCACGTAATCGCCCAGGCGAATGCCCCGTTGGACGAGGATGGCCGTTTTGTGAACGATTTGATTTCCGCCAGGAAGGGGGGGGAGTTCGTGATGGTTCCTCCCGAAGAGGTGGACTTTATGGATGTGTCTCCTAAGCAGCTCGTTAGTGTGGCGGCGGCGTTGATTCCTTTTTTGGAGCATGACGATGCAAACCGTGCCCTCATGGGATCAAACATGCAGCGCCAGTCCGTTCCCCTGTTGAAGGCGGAGGCCCCCTTGGTTGGTACGGGGATGGAATGGATTGTGGCGAGGGATTCAGGGGTAGTCGTCTCGGCGAAACGGGATGGAGTCGTTACGTTTGTGGATTCCACAAAGATAATTATCAAGCACGCTAAAAACGGTGATGGGGATTTTGAACTGGATGTCTATCCGTTAACAAAGTACATGCGGTCGAATCAAAATACCTGTATCAACCAAAAGCCCATCGTGAAAAAGGGACAAAAGGTTGCAAAAGGAGAGATTATAGCCGATGGTCCCGCGACGGATCATGGGGAACTCGCCTTGGGGAGAAATGTCTTGGTGGCTTTCTTACCATGGGGCGGGTACAATTTTGAGGATTCGATTCTCGTAAGCGAAAAAATCCTCAAGGAAGACATCTATACCTCCATTCATATCGAGGAACTCGAGATTTCGGCGCGTGATACGAAATTGGGAAAGGAAGAGATAACGCGGGATATCCCAAACGTGGGAGAGGAGGCCTTAAAGGACCTTGACGAGAGCGGTATCATTCGATTGGGGGCACTGGTTTCGTCGGGTGATATTCTGGTGGGAAAGATCACGCCCAAGGGAGAAACCCAACTTTCCCCTGAGGAAAAACTCCTACGGGCGATTTTCGGCGAAAAAGCGGGGGATGTTCGGGACACCTCGTTGCGGGTACCCCATGGGGTGGAAGGCGTCGTGATTGATGTGAAGGTCTTGTCCCGGCGGGGTCAAGAAATCGATGAACGGACCCGGGCCATCGAAGAAGAAGAGCGCCGAAACCTGGAGAGGGATCAAGCGGATGAGATTAGAGTGGTTTTGGAAGCGACCAAAGAGGCATTGTCTTCCTTTTTTATTGGGAAAACCGTGGAGAAAGATACGGAGCTTCCCTGTGGCGTGAAGCTGGAAAAAGGGATGACCTTGGATGAGGGGGTGCTGGACGAGATAGATGTTCGAGATTTTGAGAAGATAGCCGCGGCGGATGTGGATACGGTTAAAGTTCGCTCGATGTTGGATCGGATGCAGGAAAGGATTGATGCTATCCGAAGCCTCTATCAGTCTCGCATTTCAAAGATCTCGAAAGGGGAAGAGCTACCCCCAGGTGTGTTGAAAACGGTAAAGGTCTATCTCGCGATGAAACGGAAGTTGTCGGTGGGAGACAAGATGTCGGGGCGCCACGGAAACAAGGGTATCATTTCACGAATCCTTCCGGAAGAAGACATGCCTTATCTCCCGGATGGAACGCCGGTGGACATCGTGTTGAACCCTCTGGGTGTTCCCTCCCGAATGAATGTGGGGCAGATTTTGGAGACACACCTTGGGTGGGCTGCTGGCGAATTGGGAAGGCAAATTGAGGAGATGCTGGAGAAACATTATCCCATGGAGGGTATCCGGAAACATCTGAAAGAGGTTTTTCAGTCGGAACGGATCGATAAGCTTATCGATGAAGCCACGGACGAGGAAGTGCTTGAGATGGCCCAGAAGATGTCGAAGGGAGTCCATGTCTCTGTTCCCGTTTTCGATGGGGCATCCGAAGAGGAAGTTAAGGAATACATGGAGAAAGCGGGAGTGCCCAAGGTGGGCCAGACGATCCTTTTTGACGGAAGGACCGGAGAGCCGTTTGAGCATGAAGTGACGGTTGGGAAGATGTATATGTTGAAGCTTCATCATCTGGTGGATGATAAGATACACGCCCGCTCTATTGGTCCGTACTCGCTGGTTACTCAACAGCCTTTGGGTGGAAAGGCGCAGTTTGGAGGACAGCGCTTTGGCGAAATGGAAGTGTGGGCGATGGAGGGGTATGGAGCCGCCTATTCTCTCCAAGAGTTTCTCACGATCAAGTCGGATGACGTGGGAGGAAGGACCCGAGCGTATGAAGCGATTGTGAAAGGGGAGGACGTACTCCAACCGGGTATCCCCGAATCGTTTAATGTTTTGGTGAAAGAACTGCAAAGCCTTTGTCTTGATGTGGAGTTGATCAACACATCCAAGATGAAGCGTAAGGAGGGATAACCTTGCAAAGTTTTGCCTCTTCATGGTTTTCAGAATCGAAAGAAACGTTGGATTTTGATGCCATTCGTATTGGTCTGGCTTCACCCGAAAAGATTGAAGCCCTGTCTCACGGTGAAGTCAAGAAACCTGAAACGATAAACTATCGGACATTTAAACCGGAGAAAGACGGGCTCTTCTGTGCGAGGATCTTCGGACCCGTCAAGGATTATGAATGTAATTGCGGTAAGTACAAACGGATGAAGCATCGCGGGATTGTGTGCGAAAAATGTGGCGTCGAGGTGATTCAGTCCAAGGTGCGGAGGGAAAGATTAGGGCATATCAAGCTGGCGAGCCCCGTGGCCCACATCTGGTTTTTGAAAAGTATTCCCAGCAAGATTGGGACGTTGTTGGATATGTCCATCAGTGAGCTGGAGAGCATTCTTTATTTCGAGTCCTATGTGGTTTTGGATCCGAAAGAGACATCTTTGAAACGTGGAGAACTCCTCTCCGAGGAACGGTACAGAGATCTCTACGATGGAGAAGGATGGGATTTTAGGGCCGGAATTGGAGCGGAGGCGGTGCGCGAGCTTCTTCAAGACCTCGATCTGGAGGCCTTGGCGAAGGAACTGAGGGCGGAGCTGGCGGATACCAATTCTGACACGAAGAAGAAGAAGCTCGTGAAGCGCCTGAGGATCGTGGAGGCGTTCCTTGAATCGGGGAACAAACCGGAATGGATGATCTTAACCGTCATACCTGTGTTGCCTCCCGATTTGCGACCCCTTGTTCCTTTGGATGGAGGAAGGTTCGCGACATCGGATCTGAATGACCTCTACCGGCGGGTCATCAACCGGAACAACCGTTTGAAACGTCTCCTCGAGTTGGATGCCCCTGATATTATCATCCGCAACGAAAAGCGGATGCTCCAAGAAGCCGTGGATGCCTTGTTTGACAATGGCAAGCGGGGACGCGCGATCGTGGGAGCGAATAAAAAGCCGCTGAAATCCTTGAGTGACATGCTTCGCGGAAAGCAGGGACGGTTCCGTCAGAACCTGCTGGGGAAACGGGTGGACTATTCGGGACGTTCCGTGATCGTTGTAGGCCCGGAGCTCAAACTGCATAAGTGTGGCCTTCCGAAGCGGATGGCTTTGGAGCTTTTTAAGCCGTTTATCTATGGGAAACTCCGAGAAAAGGGGCTGGCTATCACCATCAAAGCGGCTAAAAAGATTGTTGAGAAAGAAGGGCCCGAGGTTTGGGATATCCTCGATGAGATCATCCGGGAACATCCTGTTCTCCTGAACCGTGCCCCTACCCTCCACCGGCTTGGGATTCAGGCGTTTGAGCCGATTTTGATCGAGGGGAAGGCGATACAGTTGCATCCTCTTGTTTGTACGGCCTATAATGCCGACTTCGATGGGGACCAGATGGCCGTTCATGTTCCTCTTTCGATCGAGGCAATGACGGAGGCGAGGGTTTTGATGATGTCTACCAACAACATTCTTTCCCCCGCCAATGGAAAACCCATCATTGTGCCTACGCAGGATATCGTGCTTGGTTTGTATTTTATGACCATTACCCGTCCCTTTGTGAAGGGGGAAGGAAAGGTTTTCGCGAATCCTGAGGAGGTCCGAATTGCTCATGATCAGGGAGAAGCGGATCTTCATGCCGCCATCAAGGTCCGGATGGATGGTCAGATTGTGGAAACGAGTGTGGGAAGGATCCTTTTGAAGGAAGTAATCCCGGAGGATATACCCTTTGATCTCATCAACAAGCCGATGACAAAGAAGGAAGTGGCGAAGTTGGTGGACTATTCCTTCCGCAAGGCGGGAGATAAAAAGACCGTCATCCTTTCGGATAAATTGAAAAATCTTGGATATTACTACGCCACAAAGGCGGGAATTTCCATTTGCATTGATGACCTCGTGATTCCCAAGCGAAAAGAAGAGTTGTTGGCCAAGGCGAATGAGGAAGTGGCAGAGGTGTATAAACACTATAGGGAAGGGATCATCACGGAGAGTGAGCGGTATAACAAGGTTATCGACATCTGGGCCGATACGACGGAAAAGGTGGCGGAAGAGATGATGGAAGAGCTCCGCTATGAGGTCGTAGAGGATGTGGATGGCGAGAAAAAGGCGAAAACGAAAAGCCTTAACCCTGTCTTTATCATGGCGGATTCGGGCGCGAGAGGAAGCGCGCAGCAGATCCGCCAGTTGGCCGGGATGCGAGGGTTGATGGCAAAACCAACGGGAGAAATTATCGAAACACCGATTACCGCCAATTTCCGTGAAGGCTTGACCGTGTTGCAGTATTTTATCTCGACGCACGGCGCCAGGAAAGGGTTGGCGGATACCGCTTTGAAGACGGCGAACTCCGGTTACCTCACGCGCCGCCTCGTGGATGTCTCCCAGGATACCGTGATTACCGAGTACGATTGTGGAACCTTGGATGGGATAGAGATGACCTCCCTGATTGAGGGTGGAAAGATCATAGAACCGGTTGGGGCAAGGATTCTGGGACGCGTGGCTTTGGAAGATATCGTGGATCCCTTTAGTGGGGAAGTTATCGTCGAGGCGAACCAGGAGATTGATGAAGAAGCCGTTCAAAGGATCAACGAGTGTGGAATTAACTCGGTGAAAATCCGCTCGGTTCTCACGTGCAAATCGAAACGCGGATGTTGCGTTCTTTGCTACGGACGTGATCTCGCGAGGGGGCGATTGGTCAACGTGGGGGAGGCTATTGGAATTATTGCCGCCCAGTCCATTGGTGAGCCTGGTACCCAGTTGACGATGCGGACGTTTCATATCGGCGGTACGGCGAGTCGTCGGGTCGAGCAGAACACGTTGGAGTCGCCAATAGATGGAACCATAAAGTATGTGAACCTCAAGACAGTCAAAAATCGGCGAGGGGAGCATGTTGTCTTGAATCGGAATGGGGAGATTGCCATTCTGGATGCCGAGGGGAGGGAACGGAAGAAGTATCCTCTCATCTATGGGACGCGGGTGAAACTTGCGGATGGAGCAAAGGTCAAGGAAAAGCAACTTATCGCCGAATGGGATCCTTACAACACACCGGTCGTGACGGAAGTGTCGGGAAAGGTCAAATTTGGCGATGTGATCGAAGGCTTTACGATGCAGGAGCAGGTGGATGAGATCACGGGGCTTTCGACGAAGGTTATCGTGGAGTCCCGAGATCCTTCCCTGAGACCGAGGATCTCCATCAAGGATGAAAAAGGTAGAACGCAGAAACTGCCAGGTAGCTCCAGCATGGCCCGGTACCTCTTGCCGGTGGGTGCGATTATTCAGGTTGCCGAAGGTGATGAGGTGCAGGCGGGAGATGTCATCGTCAAGATTCCAAGGGAAACCACGAAGACAAAGGACATCACCGGCGGATTGCCACGGGTTGTGGAATTGTTCGAAGCGAGAAAGCCGAAAGAGAGTGCCGTTATTAGCGAGATCGATGGGATTGTTTCCATTGGAAAGGATATCAAGGGGAAGCGAACGGTTATTGTGACCCCCGAGGTCGGGGAGCCGAAAGAGTATGTGATTCCGAAGGGGAAGCATATCAGTGTTCATTCGGGTGATTTTATCAAGGCTGGAGAGGCATTGATGGATGGCCCCATCAATCCGCACGATATCCTGCGAGTGAAGGGGGAGAAGGAACTGGCAAAATATCTGGTGGACGAGGTTCAGGAAGTCTACCGACTCCAAGGCGTCGAGATAAACGATAAGCACATTGAGGTCATTGTGCGTCAGATGCTCAAACGGGTGAAGATAAAAGAATCGGGAGACACGAAATTTCTGATTGATGACGTGGTGGAAAAACATGTTTTTGAAGAAGAGAACGAGCGTGTGTTGCAGGAAGGGGGGACACCTGCCGTGGCGGAACCGCTTCTGATGGGCATAACGAAAGCGGCGTTGATTACGGATAGCTTTATTTCGGCGGCCTCCTTTCAAGAAACGACAAAGGTTCTCACGGGGGCGAGTATCGCCGGAAAGATAGATTACTTGAAAGGCTTGAAGGAAAACGTAGTGGTGGGAAGGTTGATTCCGGCTGGTACGGGTTTTCGGAAGTATCAGGAACTGGAGGTAGTAACGGAGACGGGAGAGCGGGAGTTTGGACCAAAATTTGATGCAACCCGAGAGTTGGAAGCGTTTGATGCCTTTGTGGCGACACCCCCTTCGCCGGTGAGTAGTGGCGGAGATGGCTCGACGGACAGCATAACGCCCATTGAGTTTAGATGATTAGAAAGTTTTTTACAAAACAAAAAGCGGGAGCCAGCGGCTCCCGCTTTTTCGCTTATCAGAGAGAGACTTATCTGATTTTTCGGAGGACACGCTTGGCAATTTTTGCTTGATCTGTCCTGGGGAATTTTCTGATCAGTTTTTTCAAAACGAGTTTTCCATCCGTTTTATCCCCCAGTTTCAAAAACGCTAGACCCTCTTTGAGAAGGGCGGAAGGTATCTTGTCTCCTCGAGGGTAGGAACGGATAACCTTTTCATACTCTAGGATTGCGCTTTCGAAATCGCCTTCCGAAAAATAGGTTTCCCCGATCCAGAATTGGGCATTGTCGGAGTAGACCGTTTTCGGATATTTTTTAAGAAAAGCCCGAAATTTTTCCCGTGCTTCAGAGTAGTTCCCTTGTGTGAAACTCTGATAGGCATCATCGTACATGGTTTCCATGGGTGATGCCGTTCCCGTGATGTCGTTCCGAATGGGAGCGGGCCTTGTGGGTTTTTGCCGTTGGGTGTGGACGGATTTCTCGATCTCCGAAATTCGCTGGTTTTGCACTTGAAGTTGCTGGCGCAGCTTTTCTATCTTGGCGTCATTCTCGCCCAAGCGTTGTGTCACATCTTCCGCTTTCGCGTCGACCGCTTTGACCTCGGTACTTAAGGAATCGAAACGGTTTTGTAGTTCAGCATATTTTATCTCGTTCTTGCTTTTCAGCGCCTTTAATTCAGCTCTTAGTTGGGAAATTTCGGCATTAAGACGGGCAATATCGCGCTGAAGGGGATCCTCGCTGGTTACACATCCCGTCAGGAGGACAACAAAGAAAAGAAGAAGGAAGAGAATCCTTCTTCTTCGTATATCATATTTGAGCCGTTGCGTGTTCACGATGTCCGGAGGATTTGGCTCGGGGTGCCGTTACGGTACCCCGAGCTGTTGTTTTGTTTATTTTGCTAAAATAATGAAGTGGCACCGACGATTTTTGGCCCATGCCTCCTCATTGTGACGTGGATCCAGAGGCATTTCTTCTCCATAGCTAATCGTAGAGAGACGGTTGGCGTCCACGCCAAGGTTGATGAGGTATTTCTTGGCGCTTTCCGCTCTCCTTTCGCCCAATACCAAGTTGTATTCTACCGATCCCCGCTCGTCGCAGTGTCCTTCTATCTGGATCTTGTAGGTTGGGTGCGCCAGCAGGAACTCGGCGTTCTTTTTCAGGATCGCCGCCGCGTCAGGCCTGATATTGTATTTGTCGAAATCGAAGTGGATGTCCTTCAAATATTTGCTTTCCATGAATTCCCCTTGGATGCCCGGATATTTCTTCTTTTCCAGGCCTTCTTCTTGGACACCCTGTTTTTCT
The DNA here is from genome assembly GCA_964577975.1 of uncultured Thermodesulfobacteriota bacterium. Taxonomy (GTDB): domain Bacteria; phylum Desulfobacterota; class S145-22; order S145-22; family S145-22; genus JAOZMY01. The sequence goes on from CAZOBB010000068.1 coordinate 13,224, forward strand.
GTGCTTACCTGTTTCCCCTGTCCTTCGCCCGTTGTTGGTTTTACCGCCTTCTTGCTACAGCAACTTACCGTGATAAACAAGGGAAGCACCAAAAGGGCAATAAAAACTCCTAGGTTTCTCCTCTTCATTGTTTCACCTCCTTTCATTTCTTAAGGTTTTCCAAATGCGGGGACCATGACGGCATTGTGTTTTTCCCCCTCCCCCGCGTTAGCCTTCGCTTGAAATTCCCATCAAAGTTCATGATATAGATGTCAACTCCCTGACGTGTGGCTTGGCTGTAAGCGATGTACCTCCCATCTGGTGACCATGTCGGCGATTGATTATTGCCTACGAACGTTAGCACATGAATCGCGTTTCCGTCAAGAGAAATTGTACAGATTTGAAATTTGCCGTCAAGGATTCCGCTATAGGCGATTTTATCGCCTCTTGGAGACCAGGCGGGAGAAACGTTGTAAGAGCCGCGGAAGGTAAGTCGTTTCACGTTTGTTCCATCGACGTTCATAGTGTATATCTGGGGATGTCCCGTTCTATTGGAAACAAAAGCGATTTTCTTGCCATCGGGAGACCATGAAGCGGAGAGATTGTCTCCCCATCCTTTCGTGAGTTGTTTGACTTTTCTTCCCCTTCTGTCAAGAAGGAAGATTTCGGATCCGGAGGGGGTTCGCATGGTAACGGCGAGATACCGACCATCCGGCGACCATGCAGGCGCGGTATTAAGACCGGTGCGATGGGAGAAAAGAGAGATTTTTCCCCGTATGAAGTCAATGATGTAGAGGTCGGGGTTTCTCCTCAAATAACACGTGAAAGCGATTTTCGTTCCATCGGGAGACCATCGTGGAGATAGATTGATGGAGCCGTTGTGCGTGACTCTTTTGAGATTTCGTCCATCGAAGTCAATGGTGTAGACTTCTTTGTTGCCGGGAAGTGTGGAAATGAAAGCGATTTTTGTATCGAAAAGGCCGTCGCTACCTGTAATATGGTAAATGATTTTGTTTTCAAAGGCGTGATAAACCCTGTCTAATGCCTTGATGGAACCCTTAATTCGGGCCCCTGCTATTTCCTTTGAAAGGGCAACGTCATAGAGATGATATTCGATGGAAAGGGAGTTTTGGACAATTCCCACTGTAGTTGCAAGGACAAATTCGGCTCCTAGGTTTTTGTATTTTTTTAAGTCAATATGGTTATGGTAGAGATAGGCTGCTGTTACGGGTGACGGAATCTCTTTCCCGGAAATGACGTTGAAAAAACCGGTGATCCATAAGTCGCGAGTAATCCTTTTTTCGAAAAGAAACGGTGTTATTTTCTTTGGGACGAAATTGTCGTGCCACCGGGGAGGTAGAATGGCGATGTTGATCTTTCGGATATTCGGGGAAAAGATGTCAAGGTAAACTTTCGCCTCGGAGATAGAGGAGACGGCTAATACGGCAAAGAAAACGAAGAGAGGCAGGATAAAATTCCGTATGATTTTGTTTTTTCTGTTTATTTTTTCACCTCCAGGAGTTTTGGCTAATATACACATAGCGAGGGGAAGTTGTCAATTGTTGTTTGTGGGAGCTTGCTTTTTTTCCGGTAAATTTTATAATGGATCCTATGAGAATCCTTGTGGTGGAAGACGAGAAGAAGGTTGCCTCTTTTATTGCCAAAGGTCTGACGGAAGAAAGTTACGCCGTGGATGTGGCTTACGACGGGGAGGAAGGGGCTTTCATGGCATTGGAGAATGATTATGATCTCATGGTCCTCGACCTAATGCTCCCAAAACTTAGTGGAATGGAGGTATTGAGAAGGGTGAGGGAGGCCGGAAAAGCCTTTCCTGTACTCATATTGACTGCAAGAGATTCTGTTGAAGATATTGTGGCAGGATTTGAGGGAGGGAGTGACGATTATCTGACGAAGCCCTTTGCTTTTGCGGAATTATTGGCCCGTATCAAGGCATTGCTGCGAAGGACACAAGAACAAAAGGTTCCCATTTTGAAGGTGGGTGACTTAACGTTAAATCCATTAACGCGTGAAGTCAAAAGGGGAGAGAAAGAGATAGAGTTGACTAGCAAGGAGTATGCGTTGCTGGAGTATTTTATGCGGAATGTGAATCGGGTTCTGACAAGGACGTTGATTTCTGAGCATGTTTGGAATTATGAATTTGATCCTCTAACCAATGTCGTTGATGTCTATGTGAATTATTTGCGAAAAAAGATCGACCAAGGAAATAGCGTGAAGTTGATCCACACGGTTCGAGGTGTCGGATATATGATGAAAGAGGGGTAGATGAAGTTCTTTCAATCCGTTCGCGCCCGTCTAACCTTGTGGTACATTGTTATTCTGGGGTGTACACTCGTTCTTTTTAGCGCCATCGTTTACTATCAGATGTCGCGAAGCCTCTATAAAAGTGTGGATCATAAAATTTTGACTATCTCGGAAATTATTGCCTCTTCCATCGCCCCGAACAGCCGGAGTGTTTTCTCAGACATTGAAAAGAAATTGGCCAAACAGGTAGGGCGTCAGCCTTCTGCCAAGTTCATTCAACTCCTTGACCGGTCGGGAAATATCGGGAGTAAGTCCCTCAACCTGAGGAACAGGCGTTTGCCGGTTAGCTTCGAGGCTCTCAAGAATGCCTCCAATGGGATTATTACCTATGAAACGAAAGAGGTGTTTGGAGAGCCCTTAAGGATTATCACGTATCCCGTTAAACAAAAGGGAACCGATGTGCGAAGCATCATCCAAGTGGCAACTTCCCTTTCCGAGGTCAGGGATACGTTGAAAAAGCTTGTGTTGATTCTCGTTTCCGTGGTTCCATTGGCGTTGATAATAGCGAGTATCGGTGGGACGTTTTTGGCAAACAAGGTTTTGAAACCCATTGATGAGATTAACCGAATAACGAAAGAGATCACCTCCAAGAACCTGGGGCTTCGAGTTCCTCAGCCCTCCACCCATGATGAATTGGGACAACTGGTGGAGACAATCAATGGCATGATTGAGCGCCTGGAGAATTCATTCAAGCAGATCCAGCAGTTTACGGCGGATGCCTCACATGAGCTGAAAACGCCGTTAACGATTCTCAAGGGAGAGGCGGAACTGGCATTGAGAAAGGAGCGGAAACCGGAAGAGTATCGCCAGTATTTGGAGAGTAGCTTGGAAGAGATTAATCGCCTCAGTCGACTGGTGCAGGATTTGCTCATTTTGTCGAAGGCGGATATGGGACGGCTGACCTTGCATCGAGAGCCGGTGGACTTGGTTGCCTTGGCCGATTCCTGTTGTGATCAGTGTAAGTTCCTGGGAGAAGAGAAAGAAATTCAAATTGTCTTCCGAAAATCTCCGAATGTGTGGGTGGTTGGAGATCGGTACCGTCTGAAACAAATGTTTTACAATCTGATTGAGAATGCGATCAAATACTCGAACGTGGGGAAACGGGTGGAGATAGAGGTTAAAAGAAACGGATCGTACGCAAGGGTTTCAGTTAGGGACGAAGGTGTTGGGATCGCGGAGGGGGATCTTCCTTTCATCTTCGACCGGTTTTACCGGGTGGACAAGTCGCGATCCAGGGAAGCGGGGGGGACCGGTTTAGGACTTTCCATTTGCAAATGGATTGCAGAAGCTCATGGGGGGAGGATTACTGTAGAAAGTGTCGTGGATCAGGGAAGTTGTTTTACCGTTTGGCTTCCCCTTCACCAGGGGAAATTCTGATACCTTTACAGATAATATTAAATAATTCTAATCTTTTTTTAATCGTCTTCTAATTTTCTTTTGCTACACTTTTGGTAAAAGGAGAGGAAAAGAAGTGTATTATAAGGTGATCTTAGAGACAGGTCATGTGGGAGCCGGGAAAAGCCTGGAGAGGGTTGCCTATTGCCGGGGGGGGGACATTCTGTCTGTCTTTGAGAAGGCGCATCGTTTCCCTCGTGTAAAGAAAAAGGCGCGGCGTCGCGGAATTATTTTGATTCAGCAGATCTCACGGTTGGAATACGAAAAGGGTCACTATAGGACGTAAGATTCATATCTTTTTGTCAATATTTCTGTTATAAAGTTTGGGATTGTTAAAGAGAAGAGAACCCTTGAGGTGAGACGAAAGGGTTTTCTGTCTTTATGGAATGGGGAAAGGAGGGAAAAAGTGCGAAGTAACCGATGGTCTGCAGGAGAACTGAAACAGTACCTTGATCGTTATGCGTCTCAATGGGGAGAGGCGTTGGCGATTAGGGTTTATACATCTCAATTGCTGGGAAGGGACAAAGAGCTCGTTCTTCATGGAGGGGGCAATACGTCGGTAAAGGCGCCTTTTACAACCTTGTTGCAGGAAGAGGTACCAGCGGTCTATGTCAAAGGCTCGGGATGGGACATGGCGACGACGGGACCTGAAGGATTTGTGCCTTTGGATATGAAAGCGCTGAAAAAGTTGAGGAAGCTTGCCGCAATAGAAGACAGAGTAATGTTTGAGCAGTTTCGTCTCTCCATGTTGCGGATCCTTTCTTTCCATCCATCCATCGAGGCCTTGGCCCATGCTTGGTTACCGTATAAATATGTGGATCATACCCATGCCAATGCGATCTTGGCACTTACGAATCAGGAAAACGGGGAGGAGAGAGTGCGGGAGGCGCTTGGGGAAGATGTCGTTATACGTCCGTATCTTCATCCCGGTTTTCACCTGAGCAAGGATCTTGCCGAAGTGGTTGAGAAGGTGCCGGATTGCAAGGGGGTTGTTCTGTTGCACCATGGCCTTTTTACCTTTCATGACGATGCCCGCGTGTCGTACGAGACGCATATCGAGTTGGTGAATCGCGCTGAGGCCTACCTGAGAACAAAGGCTTCCAAAACATTTTTCGATGTTCGGATAGAAAAAAAGGTGTCCCCTTTCTTTCCCCAGTTTGTTCCTATTATTCGAGGGCTTCTTGCGGAAAAGAGAGAGAATCCAGACCATCCTTACGCCCCCGTGATCCTTCGGACACTGGTGGAAGAAGAGGTTGGAAACATCGTTACGCATCCCCAGTTGGAAAAGATCGTGGAAGGACCAGTCTTGACGGCGGATTTTCTTATCCGTACCAAACCGTGGTTGGCATGGGTTAAGAATCCTCGGGTGGATGACATGGATGCGCTGCGCCGGCAACTTACCGAAGCGGTGGATGCGTTTTCGGAAAAATATGTGGCCTATTACCAGAGAGGGAGGGAAAGAACGGGGAGAAAACTTCCGATGTTTAATCCCAAACCTCGGATCCTTGTGATTCAAGGAGTGGGGGTTTTCTGTTCCGGAGATACGTTGAAAGAGGCAATGATAACGGCCGATTTGGCGTTGGCTACCTTAAGGGTAAAACGTGACATTGCGGCGATGGGTGGGGTGTACAAAGGGATTGAAGAAGCAAGGTTGTTTGAGATGGAATATTGGGAGCCCCAAATCGCGAAGCTTTCTGCGGGGAATAGAGGAGTGTTAGAGGGAAAGGTGGCTGTGATTACGGGGGCCGCGGGTGCGATTGGTTCAGCGATTTGTAGACGGCTTTTGGAAGAGGGGTGTGTCGTCGTGGGGACGGATTTGGAAGGGGATCCGTTGAGGGGTTTGGCGGAGGAATTGGAAGGAAGATTTGGGAAGAATTTCTTTGCGTTGCCGATGGACGTGACGGATGAGGCGTCGGTTCGGCAGGCCTTCGATACGATTCTCCTTCAGTTTGGAGGAGTGGACATTCTCGTGCCCAATGCGGGGGTGGCGTTTGTGAAACCGCTGGACGAGCTTGAGCTGGAGGATTTTCGAAGGGTTCACCGCGTAAACGTGGAAGGAACCCTCCTTTTCTTGAAATGGGGAGGGCGGATCCTGAAGAGCCAGGGGACAGGAGGGGATATTATCTTTATCTCCACTAAGAATGTGCCCGCCCCTGGAGCGAGTTTTGGTGCGTATAGCGCGACGAAGGCCGCCGCACACCAGTTGGCGAGGGTAGCGAGTTTGGAGTTGGCTCCCTATGGAATTCGAGTGAATAATTTGGCCCCGGATGCCGTCTTTAGGGGAGAGGAAGGTAGAAAATCGGGTTTGTGGGAGGTTTGTGGACCTGAAAGGATGAAGAGTCGAGGGCTCGACGAAAAAGGGTTGGAGGAATATTATCGCAACAGGAACCTTCTCAAGATTCAGGTTAGAGCGGAGCATGTGGCGAATGGGGTGGTCTTTTTCGCCTCACGCCAGACCCCTACGACGGGGGCGACCCTCCCGGTGGACGGGGGATTGCCGGAAGCGACACCTCGATAGGGGGGGACAACTTGAATTTTGGGGTGGAGTGTGGCATTTTATGATGCACTAGATTGAGAAGGAGGCGTTCATGGAAGTAATATTGATGGAGGATATACCGGAACTGGGAAAGATTGGGGATGTGGTTAAGGTAAAGGATGGGTACGGAAGAAACTACCTCATTCCGGCAAAAAAGGCCATTAGGGCGACGACACGGAACCTGAAGAGATTGCAGCATGAAAAACAGCTTGCGCAGCACCGAATCCAAAAGGCCCACCAAAACGCCGAGGCCTTGAAAGAGAAAATTTCAAACCTCGTGTGCGTTATCAAAAAGGCGGCAGGGGATACGGGAAAACTGTTTGGATCTGTTACGAGCATGGAAATCGAAGCCTATTTGAAGGAACATGGGGTGCCGGTGGATAAAAAGCAGATTCATCTGGAAGAACCCATCAAATCGGTTGGGTCTTTTGAAGTGCCCATTCGTTTGATGGAAGGTGTTACGGCAACCTTGAAGTTGGAGGTTGAGGCGGAGGAGAAATGAGCCTTCCCTTGTCAAAACCCTCTGCGGAACGGATTCCTCCCCATAATGTAGAGGCGGAACAGGCCATTTTGGGAGGAATTTTACTTGACCCGGATGCTTTGGGAAGGGTGTTGGAGCTTGTGGAACCGGAGGATTTTTATCACGAGGCCCACCAAGCCATCTATCAGCAGATGCTGAACCTCTTCGAGCGGGGTGAGCCAATAGACCTTATCACTTTGACGGAAAGCCTTCAAACGCGCCAACTTTTGGAACGGTGTGGAGGAGCTCCTTATATCGCGGGGCTTACGGATATTGTTGTCACATCTGCGAATATCACGCATTACGCGCGGATCGTTAAGGAAAAAGCGACGTTGCGGAAATTGATGCAGGTGACGAGTGATATCTTTTCGCGGTGTTTTGAATTGGATATGGAGGTCGATGCCTTCTTGGATGAGGTGGAAAAAAAGATATTTAGTATCGCGGAAAATAAGATCCATCCCGATTATTACCCCATCAAGGAGGTTGTGAAAGAGAGCTTTGAGCAGATCGAGCGTCTGACGCAGGCGAAGGAGTTTATCACCGGCGTCCCAACGGGTTTCGATGACTTGGATAGATACACGGCAGGGTTTCAACCATCGGATCTGATTATCGTAGCGGGACGTCCTGGGATGGGGAAAACAGCCTTTGCCTTGAATGTGGCCCAACACTGTGCGACGCAGCACGGGATTGGGGTGGGAATCTTTTCTCTCGAGATGTCGAAGAATCAGCTAGTCACTCGCATGCTGTGTTCCGAGGCCCAGGTGGATTCCCAAAGGTTGCGACGCGGGTATATCGAATTGGCGGAAATGCAGCGTCTCATCCAGGCCGCGGGGAAGCTGGCGGAGGCACCGATTTTGATAGACGAGACGGCTTCCACCGTTTTGGAGATTCGGGCCACCGCCAGGAGGATGATGGCAGAAGGGAATATCGGTCTTCTCATCATCGATTATCTTCAATTGATGAGGGGGCGTGCCGGAGCGGAACGGCGGGAACAGGAGATCTCGGAGATTTCAAGGTCCCTGAAACTTTTGGCAAAGGAACTTAATATTCCTATCATTGCCATTTCCCAGTTGAATCGAAGGGTGGAAGACAGAAAAGGTAAACGTCCTGAATTGGCAGATCTCCGAGAGTCGGGGGCGATAGAACAGGATGCGGACCTGATATTGTTTATCTTTCGGGAAGAGGTGTACAAGCAGGACGAGGCGAGCCCCAACAAAGGAGAGGCGGAAGTTATTATTGGCAAACAGAGGAATGGCCCGACAGGGGTTGTGAAGTTGGCTTTCTTGAGCCAGTATACCACCTTTCGAAATTTGGCGGTTAGACGGGAAGAGGAATCGATCATGCAATAAATAACGCATAGGGAGGTTGGGTTATGAAAAAGGTAATGAAGGCTGGAGTATTGTTAGGATTGATTGGAATAGTGACGGTGTTTCTTTCCTGTGCGCCGACGGCGGAGGTGACGAGTGGGACGGGAGGTCCCTCCATGGGACAGGCGCAAGCGGAATACTATAATGGGCCGAAGGCCAGAATTGCGGTGGCACGATTTGATGTCAAGGCGGCAAAGGCTCGTGATATCTATGGCTATGCCCAAATAGGGGATGGACTGGCAGAGATGCTGACCACGGAGCTTTTCAACACGAACCGTTTTATCGTGTTGGAGCGTCAACAGCTACAGGACATCTTAAAAGAACAGGATCTGGGAGCTTCGGGACGAGTCAGACCCGAGACGGCGGCTCCCATCGGACAGGTGGAAGGCGCGGAACTGCTGGTTTATGGTGCCGTCACGGCATTTGAACCCAACTATCGGGGAGGCGGCGGCGGCTTAGTCGTTCCCGGCTTGAATTTTGGGTTGGGGGCAGGTGCGAAACAGGCCTATATGGCAATCGATCTGAGAATTGTGGATACGCGAACATCCCGGATATTAGCGGCTACGTCTGTCGAGGGGAAGTCCACCGACTTTGGCGCTGTTTTTGGAGCGGTTATTGGTGGAGGGAAAACGAGGATGCCGTTGGGCCTGGGAGGTTGGCAAAATACGCCGATGGAAAAGGCGATCCGGGTTTGTATCAAAAGGGCGGTTGACTTTATCGTAAGCCGGACTCCTCCTCAATACTATCACTACAATGCGCAGGGAATGCCTATCAGCGCTCCCCAAGGCAATTATGGAGCTGGCGGAGGGGGATCCGCTGCCGGTGGAGCACCATCCGGAAATCGTCCTCAACACCAACTGAACAGACCCGGTGGGCCCTCTCCGCAAACAAATCAGGGGGGGGGTGATATCGTGGTGGTTAAAGCCTTTAAAGCGAATATCCGAAAATCGAATTCGACCAACAGTCCCATCGTAACAACCGTGAAACGCGGAGAGAAACTAGTCATCCTGGAAGAAAAAGGTGACTGGTATCATATTCAAACGGAATCGGGTGTAATGGGATGGGTCTATAAATTTCTCACCCGTCGGGGTGATTGAGAAGGGCGGAAAAATGAAGCGCTTTTATGTGTATGTTCTTGTTTTCGTGCTTGGGTTGGGGGTGATAGGGGCACCCCCAACCAGGGCGAAGGTGATCTCCAAGAGGGTGGCCAAGATCTACCAGATTCGAATTTACCAGCGGGGCCCTAAAATGGCTGGTCCCCAGCAGACCTATTGGAATTTGAATGTGAATTACGTGGGCCCAGGGGATTTGGGCAATCTAATAAGTTTGGAGGTCTTCGTAAATAATCGCATGGAAGTTGAGGCGGTTAAAATCGTACGGAAAACCTACGATAGAAAGATTGTGAGCTCCTTGTTGCGAAACGTGTCAGAGCTTTCCATCGAATATGTGCCGCCGGGTTCACCGGTGCGGGGAAAAGACCTCCAAATTACCGTATTGACGATGGACGAACTAAAAATTCCATGAAGGGGTCATGAACCTTCCAAATTTCTTGACCCTGACAAGGATTCTGTTAGTCCCTTTTTTTGTCATAGCGGTTGTTTATCGTCATTTTACGTATGCCATCGGAATCTTTTTCGTAGCGGGAGTGACGGACGGGCTGGATGGACTTCTCGCGCGATCTTTGAAACAAAAGACGAGACTGGGGGCCATCTTAGATCCTTTGGCGGACAAGCTTCTACTCATGTCTGGGTATATTACGTTGGGTACGTTGCATCTTGTGCCTTTTTGGCTGCCGGTCGTCGTGGTGAGTCGCGATGTGATTATTGCCCTGGGGATGCTCGTAATCGTGATTTTCGGTTACAACTATGAAATCCGACCTCGGCTGATTAGCAAGGCTACGACGGTGTTTCAAATTGTGACGGTTCTTGCCGTGTTGGGTTCCCAGTATTGTTCATTTCTATCCCATCATCTCCTGGGGCTTTATGCGGTTACGGTTGTCTTTACAGTGGTCTCAGGGTTGTATTATATCTATTTGGGAATGAAAATCTTAAACCCTTAACAAAGGAGTAGGTTATGTCTGGAATATTTGATATCTATGCGCGGGAAATCCTCGATTCTCGGGGTAATCCAACGATTGAAGTGGAAGTTGTTTTGGAAAGCGGGATCGTGGGGCGAGCAGCGGTGCCGTCCGGTGCCTCTACGGGTGAGCATGAGGCAATCGAGCTTCGGGATGGGGATTTGAATCGTTTTCTCGGGAAGGGTGTCTTGAAGGCCGTCGAGAATGTGGAAGAAAAGATTGCCCCCCATTTGATAGGGATGGATGTCCTTGACCAAATGGAGATCGATGCGGCGATGCTGGAGCTTGACGGTACACACAACAAATCAAAGTTGGGTGCCAATGCCATCTTGGGGGTTTCCATGGCGTGTGCGAAGGCTGCCGCCGAATATTTGGAGATTTCCTTATATCGCTATCTTGGAGGGGCTTATGCTCATCTCCTGCCCGTTCCCATGATGAATATCCTCAATGGTGGTAAACATGCCGATAACAACGTGGATATTCAGGAGTTTATGATTGTGCCCGCGGGAGCGGAATCCATAAAGGATGCGGTGAGGATGGGTTCGGAGGTATTCCACCATTTGAAAGAGGTCTTAAAGGCGCAAGGTCATGTGACCTCGGTGGGGGATGAAGGGGGATTTGCCCCGAATCTTTCTTCCAATCGGGAAGCGTTAGAGTTGATTATCCGGGCGATTGAGAAAGCGGGATACGAACCTGGGAAGGATATTTTTCTTGCCTTGGATCCTGCCGCGAGTGAGTTTTATGAGGATGGGAAATACAGGATGAAGGCGGAAGAAAAACCGGAGATGGACGCCGAGGAGATGGTCACGTTTTATGAAAAGTTGGTCGAGGACTTTCCTATTGTTTCCATCGAGGATGGTCTTGCGGAGGATGATTGGAAAGGTTGGAAAATCATGAATCAGCGGCTTGGCGGCAAGATTCAGCTCGTTGGGGATGACCTTTTCGTTACCAATCCTGAAAGGCTTCAGCGAGGAATTGACGAAGATGTGGCGAATGCGATTCTCATCAAGTTGAATCAAATAGGGACGGTGACGGAAACCCTCAAAACCATTGAGATGGCCAAACGTGCAGGATACGGTATCGTCGTGTCTCACCGTTCAGGAGAGACGGAGGATACAACCATAGCGGACTTAGCGGTTGCGGTCAATTCGGGCCAGATCAAAACGGGTTCCGCCTCGAGGACGGATCGAATCTGTAAGTATAATCAACTGATACGTATTGAAGAAGAATTGGGAGAAGAAGCGGAATTCGCTGGTGTGAAAATTTTTAAGCGATAGAAGATCAAAATTGAAAAGGTTTTTCCAGAAAGAGAGGGGTGGCCCCCTCTCTTTCCATAAGAGCGGTATCTTATTTTTGTCTTTGGCAGGTTTTGACATATAAAAGAAGGGTGATAGAATCGATTTATGCGACTGGATCGTAGAAAAGAAGGTATAGAAGAACAACCAGAGAATTTAAAAAGGATTCCTTTCATTTTCACTATGGCCGGGTTGGCGGTAGGTCTTTTCCTCGTGCTTATGGCTTATGTCATCCAATATGTTGCAGGGCCTCCCATTGCCAATGCCAATGGTTCTTTCTGGGATACACTCAAATCCCTTCATGCCGCCAATCCCATCCTTTTTCTTATGGATAATACCCCATGGGTGTTGGCGACGGTGGCGGCCGTCATGGGGAAAAGGCAAAAAGAGAAGGCGATCTATCTATGGAAGCTCAAAGGGATGTTGAGACGACGGAGTGCAGAGTTGCGCTCCATTCGGAGCCGTTATACCAAGCTGTTTGAAGGTGTCAATGAGTGTCTGTTCATCACCACCCATGAAGGGGAGATCATCGACATCAACCAGGCAGGAATTACCCTTTTCAAGATGGAGGAATTGGTTGGGGAAAAGGGCAAGAACAAGGGAGCGATTCGGGAAATTTTAAGGGAAAAGGGTGTGAGTGCCAAGACTTTTTATGCCAGTGAGGAGGATGGGGCCCGCTTGATAGAAGAATTGGAGAAGAAGGGAATTGTTTCCAATTATCAGATACGAATGAAGCGTTTCAATGGAGAGATATTCGAGGCCCTTTTTACGATGTCGGTGAAAACGGACGATGGAGGGGGGAAGCTTTTTTTTGGGCGAATTATTGATCTGAGTTCTGTGAAACGGGCGGAGCTGCTATTGGCGAAGGCGAATCTGGAATTGGAGAGAAAAAATCGGGAGCTGATGGAGGCGTTTTCGGAGCTTCAGGTCTTGAAGGTACGGTATGAAAAGCGCAGTATCGAGCTTGAGAGGGCAAATAGGGAACTTCATCGTTTGAACAGGTTGCTGGCAGACATGGCGATTACGGATGGATTGACGGGGCTTTATAATCATCGCCATTTTAGGGGGCTTTTAAAGAGGGAATGGGAAAGGGCCAATAGAGAAAAGACAAATTTTTGCGTCATGATGATTGATATCGATTATTTTAAAGCCTTTAATGATACGTGGGGGCATCAGTTTGGAGATGAGATACTTAAGACCGTCGCGTATACCATTAAACGTCAAATGAGAAGCTATGATGTCGTGGCGAGGTACGGAGGAGAAGAATTTTGTGTTATCCTGCCGGGCACGGATTTGGAAACCTGTTATACGATTGCGCAGCGTATTCGTGAGGCGGTCGAAGACAAAATTCTCCTGTCTGGCCCGGAAGAGAAGAAAGAAAAACTTACCGTAAGTATAGGTGTCACTATTTTCCTTCCTCAAGAAGGAGACCGCCGCACATCCGATCAGATTCTTCAAGATGCGGATGTAGCCCTTTATCGTGCAAAGAGCAAGGGACGAAACAGGGTTGAGATGCATCGAAGAGATTTGTCGGCGGAACGAGGGTACCTTTCCTTTTCATTGAGAGGAAGTAATGGGGGATGATGGCGGGAATCCTTTTGGCCTCTGGCCTATCACGACGATTCGGCTCTCAGAAGCTACTTTTTTCGCCGGGAGGGGGAAAAACCTTATTCGAGCAGGTTCTTTCCAATCATTTGAGATCGGGGTTGGATCCGTTGGTGGTGGTTGTATCGGAAGGTATGCTCGACAACATGAAAAATGGAAAGATGATTGGAATTACCGTGCATGAGAGGGGAGAGACAAACGAGTCGGAAGAGGGGAAATGGTTGGTTCTTGCCACCCCGTGGGGGAGAGGCCGATTGGTGGTGAACGAAGACCCGGAGAGAGGAATGGCTCGTTCTCTTCAAGAGGGGTTGTCCGTGTTGTCGGAAGAGGAAAAGGAAGAAGGTGTCTTGATCTCCCTCGCCGATATGCCAGGGATAACCCCTTCGGTGATAGAACGGGTGGTGACGGAATACCGACGAAGGAACGCAAAAATTCTCGTTCCAACATATCGCGGACAGATTGGGCATCCCGTTGTGGTCCATGAGCCTACGTTTCGGAAGGAGATAGCGGAGATTGAAGGGGACGTGGGCTTGCGCCATCTTTTGCGACGCTTTTGGGAGGAAGTGGAAACGGTTCCATGGGGAGATCCCTCCGTGGTGATGGATATTGATACCCCCTCAGACGTGGAAAAGGTTTTTGCCGAAGGAGGGTGGGAATGGCCGTAATTGATGAATTGATTGACTATGGGATGAAGCTTGACACAGGTCTTCGGGTTCAAGATGTACGGATCGGTCTTGGTTACACTGCTGTACAGATTGAGGGCGGTGAAGTGGGGCTGGCCTATACCTTTCGCGGGGAGGCGGGACATACCTGTACCGCCGTTAAAATGGCGGGAGAACTCGCGGGCAAACCGGTGGGGCACCTCCTTGCCTTTATGAAAGAGGGGGATGTCGTGTCCGCGGCCGTGGGATTGGCGACCTTCAACGCCCTTTTACAACGACGTCTTCCGACGCCGGAGGGAGAAGATTTCTTCCCCATTATCCAATTGCAAGCTGGGGAAACGGTGGGGATGGTAGGTTTTTTCGGACCCGTTATCCCACTCATCCGTAAGGCGAGATGCGAGCTCAGGATTTTCGAGAAGAATCTCGCGCGGGGAGAGGGATTGTTTTCTCCCGAGAAGATTCCTCAAAAGCTTCCGGAATGCTCGGTGGTTATCCTTTCTGCCACGACACTTATTAATCGTACCTTCGAGGAGGTTGTGGCGTATACAAGAGAGGCGAGGCATGTTGTTTTATTGGGCCCTTCTACTCCCCTTGTGCCGGAGGTAATGGGACGCTATGGGGTTACGTTGCTTGCGGGAATGAAGATTGTCCGTCCTGCCGCTGTCTTACGAATTGTCAGTGAAGGCGGAGGGACTCAAAGGTTGAGGGGAACCGTGGAAAAAATGGTTGTCTCGTGTAAAAAAGCGGGGTAGTTTCAGGAATGTTCAAAGTGATAGAGAGAAAGACGGGATGAAAAAGTTACCCATTGAAGAGGCCATCGGCAAACCATTGGCCAACGATATGACGCAAATTATTCCGGGTAAGGTGAAGGGGCCGGCCTTCAAACGGGGCCATATCTTGCGGGAAGAGGACATCCCACGGCTCAAAGATATGGGAAAAGCCCATGTGTATGTCCTTGATCCCGATAAAGGGTACATCCACGAGGATGACGCGGCGATTGCTTTGTCCAATGCCTATGGAGGTGAAGAGTTCGAGCGGGTGGGACCCAGCGAAGGGCGGATCAACCTCAAGGCCAAGTTCCGGGGCCTCTTGAAGATAAACCTTGATCTTTTGACATTTATCAATGCGTCGGGTGAAATCATCTGTTCCACGATTCATCAGCACACCGTCTGTGACGAGGGAGTGATTGTGGCCGCGACCCGTATCATCCCCGTGGCCATGGATGAAGAGGAGTTCAAGCGAGTTTTGGGTCGTGTGAAGACGGAAGGACCACTTCTGAGGCTGCTTCCTTTCGTAAGGAAACGCGTGGGTGTGGTTGTCACGGGAGAAGAGGTTTTTTCAGGTCGCATCCCTGACAGTTCCAAAAAGATTCTTTCTCCGAAGATTGAGGCCTTGGGAGGACGCATCGTCGCCCATGCGGTGTGCCCGGACGATGCGGAAGTTATTGGAGAAACGATTACGAGGATGGTGCGTGGGGCCGCGTGCGATCTTATCATCACAACGGGCGGCCTTTCGGTAGATCCTGACGATGTCACCTTGGAGGGTATTGAAAAGAGTGGGGCACGGGTGGTTTCTTATGGCTCACCTATCCTTCCCGGTGCCATGTTTGCCTGCGCTTACCTGGGAAAGGTTCCGATCCTCGGCGTGCCGGCGGCGGTTTTCTATTTCAAAGCCACGGTCCTTGATATCTTCCTGCCGCGGGCCATGGCGGATGACCCCATTACCCGTGATGATGTCGTGGCCCTGGGGCACGGGGGGTTATGCCTCAACTGCAAGGTTTGTACCTATCCCGTTTGCCCGTTTGGAAAAGGGGTGTGACCATGGGAGAGATTTTGACACATGTTCTTGAGGCGTTCCGAGAGGTGATGACACCGCATTTTCGTCTTGATGAGCGAGTTTCTGTCATAGCCCGTCCCCTCACGGCGGAAGAGGCTATCGGACATCCCGAACACGACGACTACCCCCTTCTGAAAGGGAAGGAACGGATGATGGAGGCCCATTTCAGAGGTACGCCGGGTCAAGCCTATACCGACCAGGTTGGGAATTTCGAGGGAACTTTAGGAGATGTGCTGGCGCTTTCTCTTGATTCCAACTACCGTCGAGCCGTGTTGGTTGCCACGATCAACGCCGTGCTTCGCCATCTGGGTGTCATCGAAAAAAGCTGTCATTGCAAAGATGAGGATCCGGTAATATGCGCGCCAAAACTCCCGGGGGTACTCGCCGCTTTTGGCCCCCAGCGCGTGGGTATGATCGGCCACCAGCCTAGGCTGTTGGAAGTTGTTTCGAAGCGCTTCCAAGTCCGAATATGTGATCGGGATCCGGATCAGGTCTCCCGGCAAAAATCTGGCGTGACGGTTGAACCACCGGAGGCGTGGCCGGATATTGTTTCGTGGTGCGATCTTATTCTTGCCACGGGGACGACCTTGGTGAATGATACGATTGATCATTTTGTGGTATCTGACAAGCCAACGGTCTTTTACGGAATAACCATTAGTGGCGCAGCCAAACTGCTCGATCTGAATCATTTCTGTCCTTTGGGAAGATGAAACCACTCGATTTAAAAATCTTGATTCGTGGGGCGGGAGAAATGGCAAGCGGGGTGGCATACCGTTTGTACCAGAGCCATTTCTCGATTCTCATGACGGAGATTCCGTCTCCCCTCTCCATTCGTCGTGCGGTCTGTTTTTCAGAGGCGGTATATGAAGGCGAAACGGAAGTGGAAGGAGTGAAAGCCGTCCGGATTGGGAAGACGGAAGAGATAGAAACCGTGTGGCGCCACAGGAAGATACCCGTTCTTGTTGATCCGGATTTGACTGTAAGGAATAGGGTCTCCTTCCACGTCGTCGTAGACGCGGCCATGGCGAAACGAAATCTTGGTACGTTCAAGGATTTTGCCCCTCTCGTTATAGGTTTGGGTCCAGGCTTCACGGCGGGCAGAGATGTGGATTGCGTCATAGAAACGAATCGAGGGCATCATTTGGCTCGGGTTGTCAGAGAAGGAATGGCAGAGCCTGACACGGGAATTCCAGGAAGTACTCTTGGGTACACGGTGGAACGTGTTCTGCGCGCCCCGTCTGAGGGGATTTTTCGATCGGTCAAGGTTATTGGAGACCACATAGCCGCGGGAGAGACGGTGGGATGGGTGGGTGAAACCCCTATGATTTCCCAGATTGAGGGCGTGCTTCGAGGAATCTTGCGGGATGGCGTGTCCGTTAGCAAAGGGATGAAGTCGGGGGACGTGGATCCGAGAGGGCAACGGATCAACTGTTTTACCATTTCCGACAAAGCGCGAGCGGTTGGAGGGGGAGTCCTCGAGGCAATCCTTCACCGCTTCAACGAGTAGAAGTTACGGGCAAGGGATGGGATGCCGTGGGCGCGCCGGACTCTGCGAAGGTCCTATCGGTCGAAGATCTAATTACCCAACTTTTCCAGAAGCGAAAAGTAAATATTGCGTTGACGGGAGGCGGAGGAAAGACAACGTTCCTTGGGGTTTTGGGACGAGCGTTCGCGTCACGGGGCACACCGGTTTTATTGACAACAACCACCAAGGTTCAAAATCCATTTCCGATAGAGGTGGATCGCTTTTTCGTGTCAACGGATGCAAAGGAATTGAAGGGGCTCGTTTTGGGGGCATGGCGGCCGGGAATTCTCGGCATGGCGGTGGCAAGACCCTATGGGGATCATAAATGGGAGGGAGTATCATCCGAATGGATCGACGAACTCTTCAGCACCGTGCGAGAGGGAGCCATTTTAAACGAGGCGGACGGGGCTTTCCGCTTGCCCATTAAAGCGCCGGCGAGTCACGAACCGGTCATTCCCGCTTCTACGACGCACGTGCTACCTGTCTTGGGGCTGACGGCCATTGGGGCCCCCCTCGATGAAGCCCATGCCTTTCGGCCGCGCTTGATTGCCGATATAACGGGTCTTGCTCTGGGAGAACCTATGGATGAAGCAGCCCTGGCGCGTCTGATACTCCATCCCCGGGGATTGGCGAAAGATGCGCCCCAAGATGCGGAGATTGTTCCATTCCTGAATCAGGCGGACGACGGACGCCGTCGGGAAATGGGTTATCGGATCGCCGAGCGTGTCCTTTCGGCTTCCTTATCGGTGAAAACGGTGCTGATAGGCACATTAAATCCCTTCGTGCGTTTCGAGATTGTGAAACGCCCCTGAGGGACTTTCCTGATTTTTTTGCCCTTAAGAGGCTTCGGTAAAGAGGACGGCGAGAATCTTCGCGGGGGTGTCGCCTGCGCAGGCGACACGGTGAGGAAGTTTGGAGTCGTAGTAGATGGAATCACCCGGTGAGAGGGTGTCCTTGAAATCTCCGAGCACCACTTCCATTTCCCCCTCCAGAACGTAGATAAATTCTTCGCCACTGTGAGAGGAGAGTTTTTCGTGTTTCACGGTAGCGGGTTCCAACGTGACAATGAAGGGTTCCATCTTCCGGTTCTTCTTGTCATACCCGAGCGATTCGTAGGTGTATCCGTAATTGACGCCTTCCTTGGAGGCGAAGCGAGAAATGAGCTTTCTCTCGTTCTTTCGAACGATGGAGTAGGAGTGTCCTTTCTTCTCACCAAAGATTTTACTCAAGGGAACCTCCAAGGCATTGGCGATTTGGATGAGCGTGCCGAGGGAAGGAGAGACAAGGTGGTTTTCAATTTGAGAGATGAGGGCCGAGGAGTAGCCCGTTTTGTCCGCTAAATCCTTGAGGCTCAACTTCTTTTCCTCTCGAACCTTTTTGATTCTTTCTCCAACTTTTGTTAACGCGACCTGGTCCGTTTTCTCCATTTTTCCCTCCCATCATGGGGTATTGGCGGTTTTGACCTGTTGGGCGCCCAGTTTTATGGCTTGGACATTTTGGGGGATGAATCGAGCATTCCTTTCCGAAATGACCTTGGATAGAGAATTGATCAGTGCTTCTTGGGAGACGACGCGGGTTATTTCCACGTAAGCGCCGATGAGGATCATGTTGGCGAGTCTCGCGTTTCCCATTTCGGTAGCGAGATCATTGGCGGCGATAGGATAGACGTGGATATCTTTTCTCGTTTGTTGTTCAAAAGGGACGAGAGAGGTGTTGAAAAGGAGGTTTCCTCCTGGCTTGATCCACGATTCGAATTTCTTCAGCGAAGGGAGATTCATGACGATGGCCGCATCGGGCTTGCCAACGATAGGAGAGCCAATGGGGCCTTCGTCTGAGATAACCACAGTGCAATTGGCGGTTCCGCCTCGCATTTCGACCCCGTAAGCCGGCATATAGGTGACTTCTTTTTCTTCTTCGAGGGCGGCGAAGGCTAGCATGTTTCCGATGAGAAGGATACCTTGACCCCCGAATCCCGCCATAATGACTGAACTTTTCATGATCTCGATCCTTTGCTTATGTTAGAGGACGTCTGCTGCCTTGCGTTCCTTGAAGATGCCCAACGGGAAGTAAGGAATCATCTCTTCTTCGACACGTTTCATGGAGTCGATAGGATTGAGACCCCAGTTGGTAGGGCAGGCGGAAAGGACTTCCACGAACGTGAATCCCATTTCATCCCTTTGAAACTGGAACGCCTTCTCGATTGCTTTCTTGGCCAGATTGATGTTTTTGGGAGATGTAAAGGCTACCCGGGCCGCGAAGGCCGTGCCTTCCAGCGTGGCGAGGATTTCCGTCATACGGATAGGGTACCCATCCTGCATGAAATCTCGGCCGTAAGGGCTCGTCGTGGTCTTTTGCCCGAGAAGAGTGGTAGGAGCCAACTGTCCTCCCGTCATGCCATAGACCGTATTGTTGATGAAGATAATCGTGATGTTTTCTCCTCGATTGGCCGTGTGAATCGTTTCCGCGATGCCGATGGAGGCTAAATCACCGTCCCCTTGGTAACTGAAAACGATCTTGTCTTTCTGGGCGCGTTTTACACCCGTAGCTACGGCCGCGGCTCTTCCGTGGGGGGCTTCGATGACGTCAACGTCGAAATAGTCGTAAAGGAAGACGGAACACCCCACCGACGCCACGCCGATGGTTTTTTCCCGAAGGTTGAATTTATCGATTGCCTCTGCCACCATGCGGTGGGCGATGCCATGGTGACAGCCGGGACAGAAGTGAAAGGGAGTTTCTTTTAAGGACTTCGGCCGTTCGAAGATCTTTTTCTCACTCATGGTGTGTGTCTCTCTTTCGGGATTTTGGATAGGTTTGTTGGATCTTTTCAAAGATTTCTTCCGGCGTGGGGAGTGAGCCAGGAGGTTGACCGTAGAAATCGACGGGTTTTCCCAACGCACAGATCTTTACATCTTCCAGCATCTGGCCCGTATTCAGTTCCACGACGAGAAATGATTTTTTCTCCGCCATGGCTTTTAGTTGTGGTTCGGGAAAGGGGAAGAGGGTAATGGGGCGGAAAAGACCGACCTTGAGACCGGATTCCCTTGCCATCATGACGGATGTGCGGCAGATGCGCGCCGCGCTTCCGTAGGCCACCACCACGAGATCGGCGTCGTCAGTCAAAAGGGCCTCATAGCGGACTTCTTCCCTTTTCATCCTTTCGTATTTTTCGTGGAGCTTCCAGTTGTGTCGTGTCAACTCTCCGTCTTTCAAATAGAGGGATTTGAGGATTCGTTGGGGGCGTCCCTTCGCCCCCGTAAGGGCCCATTCTTTGGGTGAGGGCTCCCTCCTTTTTGGGGGAGCCTTTTTCAAGGGTTCTTTCATTTGACCGATCATCGCGTCTCCGAGGATCATCACAGGATTTCTATACTTTTCCGCCAAATCGAAGGCAAGGATGGTAAGATCGTACAGTTCCTGTACAGAGTTGGGTGCCAAAACGAGGAGATGATAATCTCCGTGCCCTCCCCCTTTAACGGCCTGGAAATAGTCACCCTGGGAAGGGGCGATCCCTCCGAGTCCCGGCCCACTCCGCGACATATTGACGATGACGATGGGGATTTCGCTGCCCGCGATATACGAAAGGCCTTCCTGCATGAGGGAAATACCGGGGCTAGAAGAGGAAGTCATGGCACGGACTCCCGTTGCCGCTGCGCCCATCAGCATGTTGATGGCGGCCACCTCGCTTTCCGCTTGGACGAATTCACCACCAATCCTTGGTAAGTGATAGGAAAGGTATTCCGGGATGTCGCTTTGAGGGGTGATGGGATATCCAAAATAGTAGAGACATCCCGCGTCAATCGCTCCCATGGCGACGGCTTCATTTCCCTTGACAAAAAGGCGTTCTTCGCTCATTTCCACACCTCAATGGCCACCTCGGGGCATATTTTAGCGCAGAGGGCACATCCTTTACATGATCCGTTGTCTTCAAAGACGGCGTAAAAATATCCTGTTTCGTTGATCTTGTCGCCGATCTTGATCAGCTTTTCCGGACACAGGATGGTGCAGAGGGCACATCCTTTACACAAATTTTCGTCGATTTTTATCCTGGCCAATGTTTTTTGCTCCTTCAGATGGTCTAAACTTTCTACGTAAATTCCGTGCGATTGTCAAGAAGGCATTATTATTTGGATTTTTTGGATGTGATGGTTTGCCTTGCTAAAATCATAAAAATTGAGTAACTTAATTATCACTATAAAAGTAACGCTTGTTTTTTGGTTATATTATATTCTGTAGTATATGGTATGTCTTAATTGTTTTCAGGTGTTTGGAATCCTAGCATCCGAAAGAGGGCGCAAAAGTCGAGTAAAAGGGGGTGGCATGGGAGAGTATCAGGATTTGAAAAAAGAAATTCGCCGTCTTAAGAGAAAACTTGTCAGTTGTGAGAAAAGGTTGGAAAAAGTGAGACGTGAGGGGAAGGCCCTGCAATCGCTGATACGTAATTCGGCGCTTGGGATCGTGGTGATTGATAAGGATCATATAGTCCAATCGTGCAATCGTGTCTTTGAGAAGCTTTTTCAGTACAGGAAATCGGAGATTGTGGGGAAAAATTTGGATGAGGTTGTTGCAAAAGGAGAGGCGATTGCGGAGGCGAGAGGTTATACGGATAGGACATTGAAGGGGAAATCGGTACGTGGATTGGGGATGCGCTTTCGAAAAGATGGAACATCCATGTTCGTGGAATTTTTCGCAGTTCCGGCGATTGTGGATGGTGAAGTTGTGGGGGCCTACGGCATCTACCAGGATGTTTCGGAAAGAGAGGAACTGGCATTGGCTTTAAAAGAGAGTGAAGAGCGATATCGAAAACTGGTGGATTTATCTCCCTTGGCGATCGGGGTTTTCGATCTGGAGGGAAGAATTTTGTTTGGGAATGATGCGGCGGCAAAAGTGTTTGGGATTGAAGACGTACGGGCATTTTTAGGAAAGAAAATTTTTGATTTATTGGATCCCACTATTTTCGATTTGATCCGCCCGAGGTTCAACGGGTTTAGAAAGGGAATCTTGCAGCCCAAGGTTGAGAAGAAGATCAAGAGCATTGACGGGAGGATAAAGCATATCGAAGTTGTTTCGAGTCTTTTGAGTTATGATGGAAGGCCCGCTATTTTGGCTGTCTTTCAAGACATCACGGAACGGATATACCTCCGACGGGCTCTCCAGGAGAATGAAATGCGTTTGAAACGGGTGTTGGAGGTGTCTCCGTTGGGAATGGGATTGGTTAAAAATAGGATGATGCAGTGGCATAATCGGGCGATGTCGAGGATGCTTGGATATGAACCGGGTGAGTTGCGGGGAAAGGAGGCCCGAATTATTTATCCAAACGAGAAAGAATATCGACGTTCGGGAAAGATGATGGCATCGTTGGGAAAAGACCGAAGAGTTGTAGAGTTTGATTCGACATGGGTTCGGAAAAATGGAGAGGTTTTTGATTGCCATCTTTGGTATTCGTTGCTGGATGAGGATGAATCGGGAACAACAGTGCTGGCGATTGCGGAGGATGCCACGAAGCGGAAGGAAATGGAGCGGCGGCTTAGGGAAAGTGAAGAAAGATATCGGCTCTTGGTCAATTTTTCTCCTCTCCCGATTTGTGTTTTTGATAGAGAATACCGAATCTTTTTCGGCAACCCGGCGGCTGTTCGATTAATAGAGGCGGAATCGGAAGAGGACTATGTGGGGAAGTCCTTGATGGATTTTATGGCTCCGGAATTTCGCCCCATTGCCCAAAAAAGGATTGCCAGCCTACTTCAGGGTGATCGAAATCTACCTCCCATTATCTTTAAGGCGCTTACCCTGAAAGGGAATGAAAAGTTTGTGGAAGTTTATTCTATTCCCGTCGTTTTTGACGAGAAACGCTCGGTAATGTCGATATTTTTGGATGTAACGGAGAAGATAAAGACGGAAGAGAGATTAAAGAGGGAGGAAGAAAGATACAGAAAACTTTATGGGGAGGCGAAGCGTCAGGAGGGGTTGTATCGTTCTTTGTTGGACTCATCCGCCGATGCCATTGTAATCTATGATTTGAAAGGCAATGTGGAATTCATAAGCCCTTCTTTTACCAAAATCTTTGGATGGACGTTTGATGAACTAAAGGGGAATCGGATCCCCTTTGTTCCGGAATCGGAGGTAGTGAGTTCCTTGCAAACCATTCATACCCTTCTTGAAACGGGTCAGCCTGTTCATGGTTTTGAAACGCGTCGTTTGACAAAGGATGGCAGGATCTTGGATGTGAGTATCAGTGCGTCTTGTTACAACGACCATGAAGGGAAAAGGCGCGGGATGCTGGTGGTGCTTCGGGATGTGACGGAAAGGAAGCGAGTCGAGATGAGGGTTCGAGAATCTGAAAAAAGATTCCGTGATCTTTATGATTCTGTTTCTGATCTGATTTACACACAGGATCTTAAGGGCCGTTTTCTCTCAGCCAACCGTGCCCTTGTGGATATCCTTGGAGTGACGCCGGAGGAGTGTATCGGAAAACCAACCTCCGATTTTATGAAAGAGGGGATGAAGCCAAGGTTTGAAAAAGAGTATTTGGAAGGAATCAAGAAAGAGGGCCACCATGAGGGGGTTGGAGTATATTTCTCCAAGGATGGGCGTAAGGTCTATCTCGAGTACCGAAGCACTTTGGTAAAAACCAAGGACGGAGTTCCCTATATCAGTGGGATTGCGCGAGACGTGACGGATCGGATCCGTGCGGATCGCCGGATCAAAAGGCTGAGGGAAGAGATGTTACAGGCGCAGAAAATGGAGGCCATCGGTACCCTAGCGGGAGGAATTGCGCATGATTTCAATAACCTTCTCATGGGTATCCAGGGTAATGTGTCCCTTTTGAAGATGCAGGCAGATCCTCAGAGCGAGGAGTATAAGAGGTTGAAAAGTATTGAGGAGTATATTCGAAGCGGTTCGGATCTGACCATGCAACTGCTCGGTTTCGCACGAGGCGGGAGATACGAGATAAAAGCTACGAACCTGAATGCCTTGATCGATAAAGAAGTAGAACTTTTTGGACGGACAAAGAAGGAGATCGAGATTCACGTGAAGCTCCAGGAGGATTTGTGGGCGGTGGAGGTGGATCAAGGTCAAATGGGGCAGGTCTTCTTGAATCTATTCGTGAATGCCTGGCAGGCCATGCCCAAAGGGGGGAGTATATTTGTCCAAACGGAAAATCTGATGTTGGAAAAGGGGCTCGAGAGTTATCCTACTCTGAAACCGGGGAGATATGTCAAGATTGTCGTCGCCGATACGGGGGTGGGAATGGACAAGAAGACCTTGGAGCGGATTTTCGAGCCTTTTTTTACGACGAAAGAGAAAGGAAGGGGAACGGGATTGGGACTGGCGTCGGTGTATGGGATCATCAAGAATCACGGAGGAGTTATCGGGGTCGAGAGTGAAATAGGGCAAGGGACAAGTTTTACGATTTATCTTCCCGCGACGGAAAAAGTTATTTTTCAGCGAAAAGAGGAGACGAGAGACGAGGTGGT
This sequence comes from uncultured Thermodesulfobacteriota bacterium, assembly GCA_964577975.1. Classification (GTDB taxonomy): domain Bacteria; phylum Desulfobacterota; class S145-22; order S145-22; family S145-22; genus JAOZMY01. The sequence goes on from CAZOBB010000068.1 coordinate 37,812, forward strand.
TTCGGGGAAGGGGAAAATATTATTGGTCGATGATGAAGAAAGGATTCTCGATGTGGGTAAGCAGTTGCTGGAGACCCTTGGCTATGATGTTATTGCAACAAAAAGCGGGGAAGAGGCCCTTCGGATCTTTAAGAAAGAGAAGGGAGCATTTGACCTGGTTGTCTTGGATATGATTATGCCGGGAATGGGAGGGGCGGAAGTTTTTGATGCATTGAGGCGCTTGGATCCCAACATAAAGGTTTTGCTAGCCAGTGGTTATAGCTTGAGTGGTCAAGCCTCGAAGATTATGGAGAAAGGTTGCAATGGTTTTATTCAGAAGCCTTTTTCAATGGAAAGACTTTCGAAGAAGATTCAAGAAGTGATGAGAGGAAGAAAAGAGGAAAAAACGCCTTAGGGGATAGCTCGCCGCGCAAGATTTTCCACAGCTTTCATCACTGTTTTGATGTCCTCTTCCGTGTTGAAATAGCCTATGCTTATACGAATGGTTCCCTCAGGAAACGTGCCCAATGCTTTATGGGCGAGGGGGGCGCAGTGAAGGCCTGTTCTAACAAGAATATCGTACTTTGTGTTAAGCAAGGCTCCGGCTTCTGAAGGGAGGGGGCCGTCTTCCGTCCAGGCGAGATTGATGGCGCCGCATCCCCCCAGGGTTTGCTCTTCCCCCCCCGGAAGGAGGCTGTCGAAGGTGAGGGATACCGTCGCGGTTTGTTTGGCCGGGTCCAAGGGACCATAAAGGGTGACTCCCGAAAGGTCTCGGAGTCCTTTAAGAAGTAGGGTCAAAAGCTTTTGTTCATGGATGAGGATGGAGTCTATTCCAGTCTTGAGAATAAAATCGACTCCCGCCCCAAGCCCCGCGATGCCTACGTTGTTCTGGGTTCCGCTTTCAAAAGCATCGGGGAGGAATTCGGGTTGCTCCAGGCTTTCGGAGAGGCTTCCCGTTCCTCCTCGTTTCAAGGGGCGTAGGGAGAGACCCTCTCGGAAGTAAAAACCACCCGTTCCTTGAGGTCCCATGAGTCCTTTGTGTCCCGTGAATGTCAAGAAATCTATGCCGTCCTTCACCACGTCTATGGGAAAGTGCCCTGCTGTTTGGGCCGTATCGACGAGAAGGGGGATGTCTCCGGCGATATTCCGGATGCTCTTAAGATCCTGGATGGTTCCACATACGTTGGAAGCGTGGTTGACAACGAGAAGCCGCGTTTTCCTTGTGAGGGCTTTTTTTAGGGCGTCCAGATCAAGGATGCCTTGGGAATCACAGGGGACAATGTCATAAGTTATGATTCCCTTGTTTTTTAAATAAGTCAGAGGCCGGAGAACGGCATTGTGTTCCATCGCCGTGGCAACAACGTGGTCACCCTCCTCGAGAAAGCCGAGAAGAACGGTGTTGATGGCTTCCGTGATGTTGAGGGTAAAGACGATGCGCGAGGGATCGGCGATATGGAAGAGTTTTGCCAAGCTTTCACGTGTCGAGCGGACGATTTTCTCGGCTTCCTGAGCCAGCGCATGTCCGGATCTCCCTGGGTTTGCTCCCACGTTGGTCATGAAATGAATCATGGCTTCAATGACTTCTGGTGGCTTCGGGAATGAGGTGGCGGCGTTGTCCAAATAGACGAGTTTTTTCATAGCGGCTCCTTCTTTTTTGTCACGCCGGAGATGATAAACTTTTATGAAATCCCTTTCCTTTTAACGCATCGTGGTGGAATTGTGAAGGGTGTATCATGGGGTGTCGATGATTGGTTGCTTTGGGAAAGGGACTATACTATGATGAACCGATGGTGATCATGGGAACAGCTCGATTTGGTTTGATGCCTTGGGAAAAGGGAAGGCTCCTTCCAACTATGTTGGCACCGTTTGGTTGGATGTATGGGTTCGGAATGGAGGTGAGAAACCTTTGCTATGAGGTAGGGGTATTTAAGACGCATCGGCTTCCTGTCCCCGTCGTATCGGTTGGAAACCTAACAGTGGGAGGAACGGGAAAGACCCCGCTGATCGTGGAAATTGCGGAAGAATTACGGCGAAGGCGTAGCTCTGTTCGGATTGGGATTCTTTCAAGGGGATACAAGGGGCGTCCCGGTTCCAAATGGGTAGTATCGGATGGGTTGAGAATTGAGATGTCGGTGGAAGAGGCGGGAGATGAACCGGTGGTGTTGGCGAAACGTTTGCCCGGCGTCAAGGTCTTTGTGGGAAAAGATCGAGTCGCTGTGGCGAGAAAGGCCCTCACACGGTTCGATTTGGACCTTTTAATCCTAGATGACGCCTTTCAACATAGGAGAATCCATCGGGACATGGATCTCCTTTTGATAGATGGGCAAAGGGGATTTGGAAACGGGCGTGTCCTGCCCGCCGGGCCCCTGAGGGAGTTTCCATGGAACCTGTCCCGGGCGAGCTGTGTGGTTGTCACGCATCGAAAGGAAGGGATTCCGACGAATCTGCGGTCCTGGGTTCCCGAAAAAACACCTATCTACCATGCCACGTTTGAGGTTACCAGGATTTTCGAGGGAGTTTCTGGGGGAGAGGTGCCGCTGGATGCTTTGCGCGGCAAGCGGTTGTTGGGGGTTTGTGGTATTGCTAACCCAGATTCTTTCAAGGAGACGTTGGAGGGATTGGGAGCGAAGATTCAAGATCTCGTGGTATTCCCTGATCATCATGCCTATGTCCCGCCGGATTTCTCGCCCATCCTCGAACGTTTGAAGGGGAAAGATGAGATTGTGACAACTGAAAAAGATTGGGTAAAATGGCACATGAAACATCCGTTTAGGCGTGTTTTTGTTGTCGCCGGGGTGATGAGGATACATCGAGCGCATGAACTGTATGATTTTATGGAAAAGATCGTGTATAATGCAAAGAAATGCTTGAAGGAGGATAAGGGCTAATGAGGGAGCGCGTGTACATTTTCGATACGACCCTTCGCGATGGAGAACAATCGCCTGGGGCAACCATGAATATACAGGAGAAGCTCAGGGTTGCCAAGCAGTTGGAGCGAATGGGAGTAGACGTCATCGAGGCGGGATTCCCCATTTCCTCGGAGGGAGACTTTGAATCGGTTCGAGCGATTGCGAAAGCCCTCGAGAAGAGCATCGTGGCGGGTCTGGCGCGGGCAAACAAGGAGGACATTGATCGGGCGTGGGATGCTGTTCGGGCGGCCAAGTATCCGAGGATCCACACCTTCATCGCAACCTCGGATATTCATTTGACGCATAAGCTGAAGATGACACGTGAAGAGGTTCTCCGGGACATAGCGGAAGCTGTCTCTTACGCCAGGAAGATGACGGACGACGTAGAGTTTTCTGCAGAGGATGCCACGCGTACGGAGCTGGGATTTCTTTGCGAGGTTGTGCGTGTGGCGCTGGAAGCTGGGGCGACGACCATCAACATTCCCGATACCGTTGGCTATACCGTTCCTACCGAGTACGCGCACATCTTGGATACGATTCGAAAAGAAGTGAAAGGAATTGAAAAAGCCGTGTTGAGCGTCCATTGTCATAACGACCTTGGACTTGCAACGGCAAACTCCGTCATGGCGATTCAGCACGGTGCCCGTCAAGTGGAATGCACCATCAACGGGATCGGAGAGCGTGCGGGAAACACGGCCATGGAAGAGGTGGTGATGGCCCTGAGAACGAGGGCGGATCTCTTCCCTTATGAGACAGGCATTGACACCAAAATGATCTATCCGACGAGCCGTCTGGTATCGCAGGTGACGGGGATGAAGGTTCAGCCTAACAAGGCCATTGTGGGAGCCAACGCCTTTGCCCATGAAGCGGGGATCCATCAGGATGGCGTGTTAAAGGAAAGGCTGACCTATGAGATCATGACGCCGGAATCGGTAGGAATTCCCAAAAGCTCCCTGGTGATGGGGAAACATTCCGGGCGGCATGCCTTTCGGGAGCGTCTGAAGTCACTGGGATTCGACTTGAATACGGAACAGATTCAAAAGGCCTTTGAGCTGTTTAAGGCCTTGGCGGACAAGAAAAAGGCCGTTTATGACGAAGATATTGTAGCCATCGTCATGCATGAGGTGTTACGGATTCCTTATCGGTATCGTCTGAATTATCTTAACATCGTGAGCGGAACCTCCGCGATTCCCACTGCCGTTGTTACGATGGAAATTGACGGGGAACCGATCCGGGATGTGGATTTTGGGGATGGACCGGTAGATGCGGCCCTGAAGACCATCAAAAAGATGACGAAATCGAAGAGTAGGCTTTTGAGGTTTGCCGTCAACGCCATTACGGGGGGTACGGATGCCCAGGGAGAGGTAACGGTGCATGTGGAAGAGGAGGGGATCTCTGTCATGGGGCAGGGAGCTCACACCGATATCATTGTGGCGAGCGCGAAAGCCTATATCAACGCCTTGAATAAACTCGAATATCAAAAGGCAAAACGAAAAGAAAGATCGGGTTACGCAGGCGACGCGGAAAGGAATGTATAGATGGGAAAGACACTTACCCAAAAGATTCTTGAAAGGCATTGCGGTACGGAAGGAATCGTCGCGGGACAAATTGTTCAGTGTTCGGTAGATGTGGCATTGGGGAACGATGTCACGGCCCCCTTGGCCATCGAAGCGTTTGAAACGTTGGGGGTAGAAGAGGTTTTCGATAAGGAGAGAGTTGTCTTGGTGCCGGACCATTTCGTCCCCAACAAGGATATTGCGGCCGCAACCCAAGTGAAGGTCATGAGGGATTTCGCGCGGCGATATGGAATCGTCAACTATTTCGAAGTGGGGCAAATGGGGATCGAGCATGCCCTCCTGCCTGAGAAGGGACTGGTAACAGCGGGGGATGTGGTTATCGGTGCGGACAGCCATACCTGCACCTATGGTGCCCTTGGCGCTTTTGCCACGGGGGTGGGAAGTACGGATTTGGCGGCCGTAATGGCGACAGGGCGATGTTGGTTCCGGGTTCCGGAAGCCATGAAATTCGTGTATCGCGGCAAGCTTCAGCCTTGGGTTTCGGGGAAGGATTTGATTTTATATACCATAGGGGATATTGGCGTGGACGGAGCGCTTTACCGCTCCATGGAGTTCGAGGGAGAGGTCATCCACCTTCTTTCCATGGATGGACGGTTTACGATGGCGAATATGGCGATTGAAGCAGGAGCCAAAAATGGGATCTTCCCTGTGGATGAGGTAACCTTGGCCTATCTCAAAGAGAGAGCCCAGCGGCCTCCCGTGGTGATGACCCCAGACGAAGACGCGGAATACGTGGAGGTTCGGGAATACGACGTGAGCCAAATCGGACCGCAAATTGCCTTTCCTTCCCTGCCGGGGAATGTCCATCCCGTGGAAGAGGCGGAGGGTATTCCTATCGACCAGGTTGTGATCGGGTCGTGTACGAACGGACGTTTGTCTGACCTTCGGGAGGCGGCGGAAATATTGAGGGGAAAACGGGTGCATCCGGAGGTGCGACTTATCATTTTTCCGGCGACTCAACACATCTATCTCAGGGCGTTGAGGGAAGGATTGCTGGAGACTTTTGTGGAGGCCGGGGCGGCGGTAAGCACGCCAACGTGCGGCCCCTGTTTGGGGGGTCATATGGGGATTCTTGCGGAAGGCGAGCGGGCCCTTGCGACGACGAATCGGAATTTCCCGGGGCGAATGGGACATCCGAAGAGTGAAGTCTACCTTGCATCCCCCGCCGTAGCGGCAGCCAGTGCAGTAACGGGAAAAATCACGCATCCCTTGAAAGTGGCACGAAGGAGCAGAAAATGAAATTTAGAGGGAAAGTATGGGTGTTTGAGGATGATGTGGATACGGATCAAATCATTCCTGCGCGTTATCTTACCACGTCTGATCCAACGATCCTTGCCAGGCATTGCATGGAGGATGCCGATCCGACCTTTCCTGGGAAGGTTCAGAAGGGCGATATTCTCGTGGCGGGGAAGAATTTTGGGAGTGGTTCTTCCCGGGAACATGCTCCTATTGCCATCAAAGCGGCGGGGATAGCGTGTGTGATTGCAGAGAGTTTTGCAAGGATTTTCTATCGCAATGCGTTTAACATGGGACTGCCCATCTTTGTGTGCGAAGGAATCAGCAAATCGGTGAAAGACGGCGATATTGTTCAGGTAGACGGGGATAGGGGCGAGATCCTTTTGGAAAAGACAGGGGAGCGTTTTCAAGTGGCTCCCATTCCAGAGTTTATGCAGGCGTTGATAGAAGCGGGGGGGTTGATGCCGTATGTGAGAAGAACCTTTGTTGATGAGAAGGGTATCTCTTCTTGAAAGAGAACAGGGGGACGTAGAAGAAAGAAGGGGAGGGAAGCCTATGGAGAAAAAGGTGAATGTCGCGGTAGTGGGAGCCACGGGAGCCGTGGGGAACATGATGGTGGAGGTGCTCCAAGAGAGGAATTTTCCGGTAAATGAATTGAAACTTTTGGCCTCGGAGAGGAGCGCGGGAACGACCATGTTGTTCCACGGTAAGGCCCATAAAGTAGAAGTCTTAAAGCCGGAATCGTTTGACGGGATTGACGTGGCTCTGTTTTCTGCTGGAGGTTCCGTGAGCCTGGAATATGCCCCCATTGCCGCCGAGCGAGGGGCGGTCGTGGTGGATAACTCGAGCGCCTTTCGGATGGAGCCGGATGTTCCCCTGGTGGTTCCGGAGGTGAATCCCCAGCGGATCGCCGATTACCGAAACCGGGGGATTATTGCCAATCCCAACTGTTCCACCATCCAAATGGTGGTAGCCTTGAAACCGATCTACGATGCCGCGGGGATCGAACGGATTGTGGTTTCCACCTACCAGGCCGTTTCGGGAACGGGGAAACGCGCTATCCAAGAATTACAGGATCAATCCATTTCCATTTTCAATTTCAAGCCGGTCAAGACGGAGGTTTATCCTCATCAGATCGCGTTTAATTGTCTGCCACACATCGATGTCTTTTTGGAGAACGGCTATACGAAGGAAGAGATGAAGATGGTCAACGAGACGAAGAAGATCCTGGAGGATCCTTCCATCCGTGTGACGGCGACTACGGTTCGGGTTCCCGTATTCTACGGTCATTCGGAATCTGTCAACGTGGAGACGAAAAAGAAGATCAGCGCCGAGGACGTGCGTGAGCTTCTCTCTAGGGCTCCAGGAGTGGTGGTCGTGGATGATCCTGACAGCAATCTCTATCCATTGGCTATCGACGCTGCCGGGAAGGACGAGACCTTCGTGGGCAGGATTCGAGAGGACGAGTCGATAGAAAAGGGAATCAACCTCTGGGTCGTGGCGGATAATATCCGTAAAGGGGCGGCGACGAACGCCGTTCAGATAGCGGAGATCCTGATCGAACAATATTTCTAAAAAACGTCGTGTAAGGGATTTTGCTAGAAGGGTTATGATTAAAAAAATCCCTGTCTCGAAACTGAGGGTAGGCATGTATGTTGCCCGTATCGATCGCGGGTGGTTGGAAAATCCCTTTTTCAGGGGACGTTTCGAGATTGTCTCTCAGGATCAGATAGACAAATTTGCAGAGTATAACATTTCCGATGTGTATATTGATACGTCGAAGGGATTGGATGTTCTTGAGGAGAGCGGAAAAGAGTTAGAAAAGGGGGATCCATATCTCAGCCCGTCGATCGAAGTGGGGAAGAAAAAGGGGGAGGGAGAAGAGAGAAGGAAGGCCTATCGAAAGGCGGGAAGGCTCTATAAGAATTCTCTCGAAACCACACGGAGACTGATGAATGATGTTCGATTGGGTAGGCTTGTGGACGCTAAAGAGATAACAGATACGGTAGAGAATCTCGTGGATCAGATTCTGAATGATCAGGATGCGATTGTTGGACTTGGCAAACTTCAGGATTATGACGATTATACGTATACCCATTCCCTCAATGTGTGTATCTTTTGCCTTGCCATCGGGAGGGCTGTGGGCTATTCCAAAGAGAAGCTTTCTGTTCTTGGAGCGGGGGCTTTGGCACACGATTTTGGAAAGATGCTGGTTCCTAAAAAGATCTTGAATAAACCTGGGAAATTGACAGCGAGAGAGTTTGTCATTATGAAGGAGCATGTGATTCGGGGCGTGGAATACCTGAGGGGGGTTAGCGGGATGGTTCCGGAAGCGATTCAAGTGGCGTTGGAACATCATGAAAGGTATAGTGGAAGGGGTTATCCTCAAGGGCTGAAAGGGGAGAAGATTTCTGAGTTCGGAAAGATCGCGGCCGTTGTGGACGTGTATGATGCCATCACCTCTGATCGCGTGTATCACCGGGGGATGGTTCCTACTAAGGCTTTGCGGAAAATCTATGAGTGGCGGTACCATGATTTCGATCCGGTGCTCGTGGAGTTGTTTATCAAAATTATCGGGATCTATCCGTTGGGAAGTTTGGTGCGATTAAGCGATGGGAGCATCGGTATGGTGATTGAAGGGAATCCGAAAAATGCTGTTTGGCCTAAACTGCTTCTATTCTATGATCAAAAGGGGAATCTTCTTCGTGAACCAGTAAGAGTAGATCTTGCTAAAGAGACATCGTTGAAGATCTTGGAAAGCGTGGAGCCAAAAGAGGTAGAGGTGGATATAAAAAAGGCGTGGGATAAATATCTTTATCTGTGAGGCAAGATGTCTTCTCTCCGGATCGAGTGTAGGGTTGCCTGGAGAAAAAGGGATCGATACCCTCGTGTGTGGGATGGATAGTTTGCTTGACAACCTTTCAAGGGGAACCAAACGGCCGAATTGACACGCCTCGGTTGGATGTGGTAAAGATACGGCCGCGAGCGGAGAGATGGCCGAGCTGGTCGAAGGCGGTTGATTCGAAATCAACTGAGCGCATTACGCGCTCCGGGGGTTCGAATCCCTCTCTCTCCGCCATTTTCTATAAATGTGGATGGGTGGGGGGGTTCACATCCAACAAGGGTGTGATATAATGAGGTGATTTCGTGAAGGGAGAGATGTCCGAGCTGGCCGAAGGAGCACGATTGGAAATCGTGTGTACCCCCACAAGGGGTACCGAGGGTTCGAATCCCTCTCTCTCCGCCATGAGTGTGAAAGGGTGAATGGCCTGGATAGTCGGGTCCTGCGCAACATAAACCCGCGAACCCCGTCAGGTCCGGAAGGAAGCAGCGGTAGTGGGACCTTATGTGTGCCGCAGGGGTGCCTGACTATCCAGTCGGTTCACCCTTTTAATGGATAGTAGGCATGTCGTATCTCGTTCTTGCTAGAAAATGGCGTCCCCAAACCTTTGAAGAGGTTGTTGGTCAGGAAATCATAACCAAGACCCTGAAGAACGCGATCGAACAAGGACGCGTTGCTCATGCCCTTTTGTTTTGTGGACCTCGAGGTGTTGGAAAGACCTCTGTGGCGCGCATCTTAGCCAAGGCCTTGAATTGCGAGCACGGTCCCACGGCTAATCCTTGCGGTACATGCCCTGCCTGTCGAGAGATTACCCAGGGAACTAGCCTCGACATCCATGAAATCGATGGAGCTTCGAACCGGGGAATCGATGAAATCCGGAAACTCAAAGAGACGGTGGTCTATCTTCCTGCCAGCTTGACGACCAAGGTTATCATCATCGATGAAGTGCACATGCTGACGAAGGAGGCCTTCAACGCCCTTTTGAAGACGTTGGAAGAGCCTCCTGAGCATGTCGTCTTCATTCTCGCCACCACGGAACCCCACAAGATTCCTCCCACTATCCTTTCTCGGTGTCAACGTTACGATTTTCGAAGGGTTCCCTTTCGGAAGATGGTGGCGCATCTGAAAAAGATAGTGGAAAAAGAAGGATTCTCGGTGGACGAGAAGGCCCTTATGCTGGTGGCTCGGGAGGCGACGGGAAGCCTTCGGGACGCAGAGGTCGTTCTTGATCAACTCATGCTTATTTCGGAGGGAAAGCGGATTACCGTGGAGGATGCCCGTTCGGCCCTTTCGGTCGTGGATACCTCTGTTATGTTGCGTTTTCTGAGGGGGATCATTGACAAAGAGCCGGAAACCGTTTTGAGTTTGGTTCACGAGCTGGTCGATGCAGGGACGGATTTGGGCTCTTTCTATCGATCCTTTCTCTTCTTTCTCCACGATCTCCTCCTACTTAAGGCGGCGGGCGATGAGGAAGTTTCCATGGAACGGGGCGAGGAGGAGATAAGGGAGATGAGAGAAATTATCCGTCCTGTTTCTCTGGAACAGATGGAGGCGTGGATTCAGATCTTTCATGAAAAAGAGCGGTTTGTGTTACAGAGTGATTATGCCCGTATTGGCATAGAAACGGCCCTGTTGAAGATGGTCCATCTCCATCAAGTGGTTTCCCTTACCTCGTTGATCCAACGGTTGGAGAAAAGGGTGGAGGGCGGAGTGGAAACCCCTTCTTCCACTGTTGAGGGAAAAAGGGGGAAAAAGAGGGAGGGGGAGGCAGATTCTCCATCGCGAATTCATCATGAGGAAGGCGATGTTCCCGTGGAATCGGAAAAAGGGGAATCGGATACCGGCGAAGGGAATTTCCTGGCGGAATTCTTGGATTATGTAAAAAGGAAGGCGATGCCTCTTTCCGTGCAATTGTCGGAGGCTCACGGCTTCCGGTGGCGGGGAAATGTGGCGGAATTTCTGTTTCGACCCCATTCCTTTTCCCTTCATCTTCTTCAGACGCCCGAGAAGGAGATCCAGATCAAGGAGCTTTTGAAGACCTTTTCTGGGCGTGACGTGGGGAAGTTGGTCTTCAGAGAAGAAGAGGAAGGCAAAGGGAAGAAACAAAAGGGGCAAGAAACCAGTGGAAACGCCTCTCCTTCCCCTGGACAAAAAGGGTTGGCGCTGCACCCTGCCGTCAAAGACGCCTTGGGAATTCTTGGGGGAAGATTGGTCGAAATCAAACCTATTGATCGTAAAGAGAAGGAGGAACAATGAGTCCTAAACTGTCTGATATCATGAAACAAGCCCAAAAGATGCAAGCCAAGATGGCGGAGATTCAGGAAGAATTGGCTGAGAAAGTGGTGGAGGCCACATCCGGGGGCGGGATGGTCAAGGTGCAAGCGAATGGTCGGCAGGAAATCCTTTCAATCCAGATCGAACCGGATGTGGTAAACCCAGATGATGTAGAGATGCTTCAGGATCTTGTAGTAGCCGCTGTTAATGAGGCCTTGCGAAAGTCCCAGGAGATGATGGCGGAAGAGATGAAGAAGCTGACCGGGGGCATGTCGATCCCGGGGCTGTTTTGAGTTTCGGTGACCATGGAAGCCTATCCCAAACCCATTGTCAGATTGATCGATTTGTTGGGAAAACTGCCGGGAGTGGGACGTAAGAGCGCCACACGGATGGCGTTTCATATTTTGTACGAGTCGGACCAGTATGGGGAATCATTGGCCGAGGCGATCGTGGCGGTCAAAAGCGATATCCGGCTTTGCACACGATGTTTCAACCTTTCCGATGGGGAGCTTTGTGCCATCTGCCGCAGCCCCAAGCGGGATCCCCACCTTCTTTGTGTGGTGGAGGATACGAAAGACCTGATCGCCGTGGAACAGACGGGTGCCTTTTCAGGGCTTTATCATGTGCTCCAAGGGCATCTCGATCCTTTGCAGGGGATAGGTCCAGAAAAGCTCAAGATTGAGGAGCTCTTAGAACGGTTGAGACATGAGCCGATTCGGGAGGTTATTCTTGCCACGAACCCTGATGCGGCGGGGACGGCGACGGCCCTCTATCTCCAAAAGCGTCTCCAGCCTTTTCACCTCAAGATCACGCGCCTTGCCCAAGGTGTCCCAGTTGGGGGCGATATCGAGTACGTGGATACCCAGACCCTTCGCGCTTCTCTCAAACAGCGCACGGAATTTTAAGCCCGCTTTGATTCTGCGTTTGTACGAAAAAAAGCCACGAGAATATCGTGGCTTTTCGGTATCGAGATATGGTGCCGAAGGCGGGACTCGAACCCGCACAGGCGTAGCCCACCACCCCCTCAAGATGGCGTGTCTACCAGTTCCACCACTTCGGCACGAGGTTTCACGGCTTCGTTTTCGTTCCTGTTTCCGGTTTCGGTTGAGCTTCCGATGCCGGCTTTTGAGGAACCGTCTTCGGTTTCTCACCCGTTTTCACGGGAGCCGTTTTTTTCGTCTTGTTTTTCATGATGGTGGAGACGCTGGCTTTTCTGTGTCCGCTCGCATAGGCGAGTAGAAGCGAGGTTAACATGAAAACCACGGCGGCCCCCACCGTGACGCGATTGAGAAAAGGGGTCGATCCGGAACTGCCGAAGACCGTCTGGCTCGCCCCGGCTCCAAATGCCGCCCCGATGTCACTTCCTCGGCCTGTTTGCATAAGGATGATCAGAATCAGGGCAATTGCTACCACCACGTGCAGAACAGAGATGACTGTTACCATTTGTTTTCCTTACACACCCCGCGTGACGATTTGAGCGAAGGAATCGGCTTTCAGACTAGCCCCTCCAACCAACCCTCCGTCGATGTTTTCCATCGCCATGAGGCCTTCAATATTTTCCGGTTTTACGCTTCCTCCGTATAAGATACGGATTTCCGCCGCCATTCCTTTCCCCACCCGTGAATCGAGCCACTTTCGGATAAAGGCGTGCACCTCTTCCGCTTGTTCCGGGGAAGCAGTTTTTCCCGTCCCGATGGCCCAGATGGGTTCGTAAGCAAGGATCATAGACCGAACTTGTTCCGTTGTCAAGCCATTCAAGCCTTTTTCGAGCTCCTCTTCGATAATGGTGAAGGTTTGACCAGCCTCCCTCTGTTCCAGAGATTCTCCCACGCAAAGGATCGGTATAAGGTCGTGGGTGAAGGCGGCACGGAGTTTCTTGTTCACAGTTTCGTTCGTTTCTCCGAAATATTGACGTCTTTCTGAATGCCCGATGATGACATGGCTACATCCGACCTCTTTCAGCATGACGGGAGAGATCTCGCCCGTGAAGGCCCCTTTTTCCTCCCAGTGCATGTTCTGCCCTGCCAGGAGGAGAGAGGTGTCAGAGACGAGTTCCGAGGCTGTGGTGAGCGCCGTGAAAGGGGGCGCTATCAAGATGTCCACCTTTTCGGGCTCCACCTCTTTCGTTTGTCGGAGGATGCCCGTGATGAGATCTCGCGCCTCTCTCGTAGTCATGTGCATTTTCCAGTTGCCCGCGATCATGGGTTTGCGTTTCATGCTTGAATCTCCTTGAAATTATTGTGTGGCAAGGGCCTCGATTCCCGGAAGGGTTTTCCCTTCGAGAAACTCGAGTGACGCGCCTCCGCCACTGGAGATATGGGTTATCTGATCGGCCACGCCCGATTCATGAATAGCCCGAATAGAGTCCCCACCACCCACGTAGCTTTCTCCCGGTGAAGCCGCCACCGCCTTCGCTACTTCGAAGGTCCCTTTCGCGAAAGACGGGATTTCGAAGACTCCCATGGGACCGTTCCAAAAGATCATGGTGGCGTCACGTAATTGTTCCTCGAAGGCCTTGATCGTTTGCGGGCCGATGTCCACTCCTTTGAAATCGGGGGGGATGGCCGCTCCTTCCGTTGTCTGAAAAGAGGCCGTTTCACCAATATCGGTGGCGATTACGTGATCGCTCGGGAGGAGAAAGCTCGTGTGGGTGGTTTCTGCTTTCTTCAGAATGGATTTCGCATCTTGGAAGGAATCTGTTTCAACAAGAGAACTTCCCACCTCGATACCTTGAACTTTTAGAAAGGTGTAGGCCATGGCCCCGCCAATGAGGATGGTATGAGCCTTTCCCATGAGGGAGAGAAGGATCCCTAACTTGTCGGAGACCTTGGCGCCTCCCAAGATGAGGACGAATTTTTCAGTCTGGGCTTTCAGGACGCGTGTAAGGGCCTCTACTTCCTTCTTGAGGAGAAACCCGCCTCCTTTGATGTCCATCAATCTAGGGACACCTACGACGGAAGCGTGGGCCCTGTGAACGGCGCCAAAGGCGTCACTGATATACACATCCCCCAGACTAGCCAGTGCCTCGGCAAAGGCGGGATCATTCTTGGTCTCTCCTTTATGAAACCGGAGGTTTTCCAGAAGGAGAATCTCCCCTTCCCCAAGGGAAGCCACGGTGTTTTCCACCTCTGATCCCACGCAATCCGGCGCGAGGGTGACGGGGCGACCTAAAATCTCCGAAAGTCTTATGGCCACTGGTCGGAGGCTCAGCTCAGGTGTGACCTTCCCTTTGGGTCTCCCGAGATGGGACATCAGGATGACACGACTCCGTTGCTCCAAGGCATACCGGAGGGTGGGAAGGGCCATTTGGATACGACTGTCATCCGCGACGGTTCCCTCTTTCAAGGGGACGTTGAAGTCGACCCGTAGCAGGACGCGTTTCCCCGCGATGGGGAGTTGGTCGATCGTTTTGAAGGGGAGGCTCATTCCGTTCCTTTCGCCACGAAGCCGAAGAGTTCGCTCATGCGATTGGAGAATCCCCATTCGTTGTCGTACCACGAGAGAATTTTGACCATCCGTCCCCCAATGACCTTCAGAGACGGCGCGTCTATGGTTGAGGAGTTGGGATTTCCGTTGAAATCAATGGAGACCAGAGGTTCTTCACTGATACCGAGGATTCCCTTCATGCTGCCTTCTGCGTAGGATTTGAAGGTATCAAGAAGTTCCTCCACCGTGGTCTCTTTTGAGAGCCACGCGACCAGATCTACCACCGATACGTTGGGAGTGGGCACTCGAATGGCCATTCCGTCCAATTTCCCTTCCGTTTCCGGGATCACGAGGGAGAGGGCCTTCGCCGCGCCGGTCGTGGTGGGAATCATGGACACCCCAGCGGCGCGCGCCCGGCGGAGATCCTTGTGGGGCAGATCGAGGATACGCTGATCGTTTGTGTAGGCGTGAGTGGTAGTCATTAGGCCGTACTCGAGCCCGAATTTGTCAACGAGAATCTTTGCGATTGGCGCGAGACAATTGGTGGTGCAGGATCCCATTGAGATGACGTGATGTTTGGCTGGATCGTACACTTCCGGATTGACGCCCAGCACGACGGTTACGTCGGCGTTTTTGGAAGGTGCCGAAATGATGACTTTCTTGGCTCCCGCCGCAAGGTGACCTGCCGCCTTGTCGCGATCCGTGAAAAGGCCGGTGCTTTCCAGAACGATGTCAACCCCCAGCTCTTTCCAAGGAAGTTTTTGCATGTCTCGCTCGGAGAGGACGCGGATCTTTTTGCCATTGACAACGAGATAATCTCCTTCGACGGAGACATCCGCCTCGATCTTTCCATGGACGGAATCGTATTTCAAAAGATGGGCCAGTGTTTGGCTGTCCGTTAAATCGTTTACAGCGACGAATTCCAAATTATCTTTGTTCAACGAAGCGCGGAAAACATTCCTTCCGATTCGTCCGAACCCATTAATCGCGATTTTTAGCGCCATAGTTTCCTCCACTTTGTAAGTTTTGGTCATTTATACCGTAACGGCCCGCCTTTTTCAAGCTGACGTTCCGCGTGGGGGAGTACTTTTGGCTTTCAGGATGAAGGGGTCTTTGAATCGGTATTCCCTTATCATACCTTCTTCAAACTTGTTTCCCGAATGATTCGCGTGACTGTTTTCGGAAAATCGGCGTTTTCATCGCGTGTCTTTTTGTCGACGCTATAAAAAAGAGGACGAAACATGTAGGTGGGGAGGAACATGTTGATGAAAACCCTTCCACTTTCGGATCGTACGGACCCAAGGCATGGAAGTGCGAGATTGTACGTTCGGTTCATCCTCATGGCCTGCCCTGCATACTGGGGGGTGCAAAACTCGATCAAAATGAGGTTTTCGACACCTTTTGCGAAACTGTAGTCCCTCACGTCGATAATCTTCCAACCCTCGAGTTCGTCGAAACTCGTGGTGACCTTCTTGGCGTAAGCCTCGACCGCCGCGTGGGGATCTCCTTCGATGTTTGTTTTGAATATATCTCTCGTTTTTCGAAGCCGTTTGAGGTAACTCATACGTGTGTCATCCATGTCGAATCCCTCGGATCGATGGATCAGTGTCATTTCTCCGATGTCGTTTGAGATCCCCGAGAAAAAATCGATGACCTTCCCTTTGAAATCCTGAAAAATCTGATCCGCCTTGGCCAGCTGATTACCGTCAATCTCTTCCCCAATAAGTTCGAGGAAAGTTTCAGGTTGGCGGGTATTGATGCAGACGGTGGTATCATCGCCGAGGTAGACGCCTACTTTGAGAAGGGGGAGCGCGTAGACGTTTTCCCACCTTTTTTCGAGTAAGATGTCGGAAAGTAGGTCGTTGTGGAACTCGAAGCTAAAGGCTTCCGGAGACCAACGGTGAATCCCTCCCAGGGTGAACCCCTCGATTTTTCCTATGTTTTGCTTCAAGAAATCAATCGTTTCGCTAAATTCCTCTTTCGGATTTTGAATCTGTCCGATCCTCAAGAAAGGCTTCAAGGGAAATTCCCCTCCTTTGTATTTTTTTATGTCTTTACTTTTATTGGAAAAATTGTCAAGAAAAAACGGAAATGGAAGAAGGGACTGAAAAAGGGGTTGGTCCCCTTTCTTTTTGGAAGGGAAAAACTGTGGTAGATTAGAGGATGTGAGAGGGGAAAGATGATGAAATTTCGACCGACTCGTTCAGAGAAATTGTGGGGAGAAACGGGAAGAGAAAAAGGGATTATTCTTTTGGCTACGGGATTCTATACGGGGTACGCACCGGTGGCCCCAGGCACCTTCGGAACCCTGGTAGGGATTCCGGTTGCCTGTTTGCTCGCCTTATGGGGGCTGAAAAGCGCCACGGTAGTATTGGTGGGAATGATTCTCGCTTCTTGCTGGATTGCCAACGAGGCGGAGAAGATTTATGGCATGCAGGATCCCAATGATATCGTCATCGACGAGGTGATGGGATATGCGGTGACGCTGTGGGGGTTACCCTTCACGTGGGTGACAGTGGTATTGGGATTTGTTTTTTTCAGAATTTTGGACATCCTTAAACCCTATCCCATCCGAAAGGTGGAAGAATGGATTCCGGGTGGCACGGGTGTCGTGATGGATGATGTCCTGGCGGGGATCTACGGTTGTATCCTGCTTCATGGGGTGATGAGGTTGTGGCATGGTTGAGGAAAGGGTCTATCGGCTACTTATGAAGAAGGATAAAACCCTTGCGACGGCCGAATCGTGTTCGGGAGGGCTCATGGCGCACCGTTTGACCAACATTCCAGGGGTTTCCAAAGTCTTTTTGCTGGGAGTCGTCAGCTACAGCAACGAGGCAAAGTCGAGGGTGTTGGGGGTAGATGCTGAGGCAATCGAGACGTACGGTGCCGTCAGCGCCGAGGTGGCAAGTCAGATGGCAGAGGGCGTCCGCCGACTGGCGGGAAGCGATATAGGCGTTGGTATTACGGGAATCGCGGGGCCTACGGGTGGCTCGAAGGAAAAACCTGTCGGAACCGTCTATATGGCCCTTTCGTTTCCAGAGGCGGAGGTTTCCAAAGCCTCGCGATTCAACTTCACAGGGGATAGGATTTCGATCAAGACTCAAACGGCTGAGATGGCCCTCGACTGGCTGTGTCGTGTTCTGGAGGATTTTGAAATTTCATGACACGAAAGAAACTAATCCTCCATGGCGCCCTTTTTATCTTGACCTTCCTTTCTACCTATTTCGTTGCCGGAATCTGGTATGCCGTGCCGCTCATGACGATTCTTCTTTGCCATGAGATGGGACATTACGTGATGAGCCGCTTTTATGGAGTCGAGGCAACGTTGCCGTTTTTCATTCCTTTTCCCTTTTCTCCTTTTGGGACATTCGGGGCGATCATTAAGATGAAAGGATGGATTCCAAGCCGCCGGGCCCTTTTCGATATTGGGGCAGGAGGGCCGCTTGCCGGGCTCGTTTTGACGCTTCCGGCCATCTATTTCGGCTTGAAGATGTCGACAATCGTTCCCATCTCTGCCGTCCGTGGAGAGGGATTGGTTCTGGGGGATAGCCTTCTTTTCAAGGGATTGGAATATCTGGCATTGGGACCCCTTCCAAAAGGGCACGACGTGGTGCTGCATCCCTTGGCCTATGCCGGATGGGTCGGATTGTTCGTGACGGCTCTCAACCTCCTTCCCATAGGACAGTTGGACGGCGGACACGTTGTGTATGCCCTTCTCGGCCCCAAAAGTCTGAAGGTTTATCGGGTGGCGATTCTCCTCTTTGCCCTTTACGCCCTTTTCTTCAATCCAGGTTGGGTCATCTTGGTGGTCCTCCTCTTCTTTTTCGGATTGAAACATCCCTCACCCCTCGATGATGAGACCCCCCTGGATCGAGGACGCATGATACTTGGGATTGGAATGCTCCTTATTTTTTTCAGTTCCTTCATGCCAGCTCCTTTTCCGGAATTGGCAAAGGAATTGGGGGGACTCATGGGGTGAGAAAAGAGGAGGGAACGTTCTGTTTTTACAGTCTAGGTTGCCCTAAAAACCTTGTCGATTCGGAATGGCTCATCGGGGCTTTGCAACGGGTTGGGTGGCGTGTTACGGATAATCCTACGGAGGCCGATGTGGTGTTCGTTAACACGTGCTCTTTTATTGAGCCGGCGGTTTCGGAATCGATAGACACGATTCTGTCCCTGCGTGAAATCGCCCCCCAAGCCCGATTGGTAGTGACGGGATGCCTTCCCCTTCGTTATGGGAAGAAGCTAAAAAAGCTTTTACCTGAAGTAACCGTTTTTTTCCTTTCTCGAAGGATGGAAGAGGTAGGGGCCGAGACCCTAATGGAGATTCTTCGGGGAGATGGGTGGCTATCCCATGTTCCCGGATCTTCCTCGTCCCGCCATCGGATAGAACGGGCTTTGTCGACACCGTTTTATACCGCCTATGTGAAGATAGCCGATGGATGTAATCGGCGATGCGCCTTCTGCACGCTTCCGGCTATTCGAGGAAGATACCATTCCCGCCCGGTGGAAGAAATCGTACGTGAAGTAGAAACGTTGGGGAGACGTGGTGTAAAGGAGATAATCCTCGTGGCTCAGGACACGGCGGCGTTTGGACGAGACTTGGGCGAGGATGTCACCCTTGCCCACCTTCTGGAACGTTTGGCGGGAGTTGAAGGAATCGAGTGGATAAAGCTGCTTTACCTTTATCCGGACGTGCGTCGGGTTGACCGCTCCTTCGTGGCGGCGATGGCACAGCATCCTACGGTCTGTCCCGTTGTGGACGTTCCAATTCAACATGCGGCTCCGGCTGTGTTGAAACGCATGAACCGCCCCGGGATTGACGCGATACGGCGAGTACTGGATCGGTTACGGACCATCCCAGAGATTCGCTTGCGCACCACGGTGTTGGTCGGGTTCCCGGGAGAGACGGAAGCGGATTTTGAGATTCTGCTGGATTTTATTCGCGAGCAGGAGTTTTATAGTCTGGGAGTTTTCCCCTATTCGGACGAGGAGGGAACCCGGGCTTTTGGTTTTAACGGCAAAGTTCCGGAAGAGGTGAAGCAGGAACGCGTGCGGCTTCTAATGGAGGCGCAACAGGCCATTTCCCGTCGCCGGAATCGAGGGATGATAGGAAGGATATTTCCCGTCATTGTCGAGGGCTACCATGAGGAAACGGAACTTCTATTGCGGGGGCGAACGGCTTTCCAGTTTCCAGAAATCGATGGCTGTGTCCTCATCAATGAAGGAAAAGCCGAAGTGGGGACAATGGTGCCCGTTCGAATAACCGATGCGGGGGATTACGACCTTGTGGGAGAAATCGTGACCGATGTGGACTCATCGAAGAGGAAAGGATGAGGAAAGATATGGATGGATACGTCTGGGGAGGTTGCTTTACTTTTTTATTCCCATCGTCAACTTCGTGATTTTCATTGTGACGGTCCTAGCCCTAGCCGGGAATTTTGTGGAAAGCGGTGCCTTTGCCGTTGGGGTGATCTTTCTTCCCATCATCTTTTCCCCATTTTGGTGTTTGGAGACGCTTCCTATCGAGGGTGAGGGAGACTCGGAAAAAACTCTTCTCCCTTCCCTTCGCTATCTTCCTGAAAGGAGCGATGTGAGGTGCTCCTTGATCTTGTGGGAAAGATAGCGCTGGTTCAACCGGTCATCGTAGATAAGATGGGATGGCGTCTTGAGAAAGAGGACATTCCAACGAAATTGTCCTAGGGTCAGGACGGTATCGAGAAGGTCTTCGGACGGCCCTTTGTAAACGTCTTTGAAGACGCAGAGGAAATCGTCGGATTGAAGAATATCCCCACTGGAGAATTCGAGACGGGTGGCGATTTCGAAGGACGAGGGAAAGAGCTGGTCATCGTTTTTCGCGAAAGGATAGGGATGCTCCGTGCGCCGGAAGACGAACTGGACGATCTGCCGGCCTTGGGCGCGCCATTTCCTTTCATATTTCGTGGGAAAGGGGAGTGTGGCATTTTCGACCTCATGAGCGAGCTTAAAAAGGTGGGTTTCTGAAAACAGTTGGCGGGTGTAGTCGGCGTAGTCGTGGTGGTCGGTCGTGAAGTGAAGACTTCCTGACGGTTTGAGGACACGGGCGAAATTGGGGATGCTTTCGGCGGAAATGAGGCGGCGTTTGAGATAGCGCTTTTTCTCCCAAGGATCGGGGAAGTGGATGAAAATGTGGTCGAAACAGGTGGGGGGGAAATGATAACGGAGAAGATACCGGGCGTCGCTGCGGACAAAGAAGATATTGGTAAGCTGAGCCCTAGCCGCTTTCCGTAAGGCTTTCCGAATGGTAAAACCGTTGATCTCTGCGCCCACGTGAAGGGTGTGGGGGGCTCTGAAAGCGTGTTCGCAGAGAAAAGCTCCATTCCCAGTACCGATCTCGAAGATTTTGGGCTGAGGGATCGTCCAGTCGAAGGCGTAAAGTTGCTTTTCGTCCAAAAGCCTCTCCAAACCGATGTCCGGCTTGAGGCGGTTGCCTAGATTGCTTTGAAGAATGTGAACCCCAAGTTGTTGGGCCGCCGTGAGGAGGATTTCTTTGTGCCGCGTCAGAATGAGGTCGATGGGGGTGGTGAGAAGGGAGAGGCGGAGAAGTCCATTGCGAAGGGGATGAATCTTGACAAAATAGGGACGTTCCGGGGTGACGATGCGGATGAGTTCGAAAGGCTCACGATCGTGTTTCCACCGGGGGGAGGGGAAATTCACGGGTTTTGTCGTATAGAGATGTGGCATGACCCTTCTCCCTTTTTGTTTGGTGGTGTATTTTCTGAAAATACGAGAGATTTGGCAAGGGTAACTTTACGCGTGAAAAGGATTTTGTTAGTAAAGTGGTATGAACCGGGAAGAAGGGTTTGGGATGGGGAAACTTTCGGTGAAAAGAGAAATCAGGTTTGGACGGATCCAGACAACGTGAGGAGGATGGGATGACAACCGAACATTCCGGAGACAATGATAAAAAGCATCTAATGACCCTTTCCATTGCGGCGTTGGGTGTGGTCTTTGGCGACATCGGAACCAGCCCTCTGTATGCCATCCGGGAGTGTTTCTACGGGGATTTCGGAATCGCCGTGACGCCCGCCAACGTGCTGGGGGTTCTGTCCCTGATTTTCTGGTCACTTATTTTGGTGGTTTCGATCAAGTATCTCAGTTTCATCCTCCGGGCGGACAACAACGGGGAAGGGGGGATCATCGCCCTGACCTCTTTGATCCGCCCGCGCGGTTTGATGAAGATGGAGGGAAAGTGGGTCCTCGTGGCGATCGGGGTTTTCGGCGCCTGCCTCCTCTACGGGGACGGGATGATTACGCCCGCCATTTCCGTGATGAGCGCCATCGAGGGGATGGGGGTCATCACGCACAAGCTGGACCCCTACATCCTGCCCGTGACGGTTCTGATCCTCGCGGGGCTCTTCATGCTCCAGCCCCGTGGCACGGGGAGCGTGGGGGCCCTTTTCGGTCCCGTGATTTTTGTCTGGTTTTGCACACTGGGGGTGCTGGGTTTTGCCCAAGTCGTTAAAAATCCCGCCATCTTTCATGCCCTGCTTCCCTGGCACGGGATCGACTTCCTCCTCCGGAACCGCGTGCACGGCTTTCTCGTCCTGGGGGCGGTATTCCTGGTTGTGACGGGAGCGGAGGCCCTCTATGCCGACATGGGCCATTTCGGGAAACGGCCCATCCGCCTGGTCTGGACGGTGCTGGTGCTTCCCGCGCTGCTGCTCAACTACTTCGGTCAGGGGGCGGTGCTGCTGGTGAATCCCCAGGCGGCCAACGACCCCTTTTACGCCATCGTTCCTTCCTGGGGAATGATTCCCATGGTATTTCTCGCGACGGCCGCCACGATCATCGCCTCGCAGGCGGTGATTTCGGGTTCCTTTTCCCTCACGCGCCAGGCGGTCCAGCTCGGGTATCTGCCAAGGATCAAGATCGTGCACACCTCCGCCAAGCAGATAGGGCAGATCTACGTGCCCCTCGTCAACTGGGTGCTGATGATCTGCACGATCAGCCTCGCGCTGGGATTCCACTCCTCCAGCAAGCTGGCGGCGGCCTACGGCGTGGCGGTGACCTCCACCATGCTGATCTCCACCATCCTCTTTTTCGTGGTGGCGAAGGAGAAGTGGAAGTGGTCTCCCGTGTGGATGACCGTATTTCTGGGATTTTTCCTCGTGATCGACATCTCCTTCTTCGCGGCGAATATCAGCAAGATCTTCCACGGGGCGTGGTTTCCTCTCGTGATCGGCGGGATGGTGTTCACCGTGATGATTACCTGGAAACAAGGCAGGGAGATGTTGTGGTCTCGGTTACGGCGTCGGGCCATGACGATGGAAAAATTTCTTGAATCTATCAGCAAGGATCCCCCTCTCCGGGTGGAAGGCCAGGCGGTTTTTTTGACGGGGAATCCGGACATGGTGCCGGTGGCCCTGCTGCACAATCTCAAGCACAATAAGGTGATGCATAATAACGTCGCCTTCCTCAACTTCCGGACCCGAGAGATCCCTCGGGTTCCCAACGACGAGAAGGTGGAGATCACGAAATTGGGGGGCGGTTTTTACAAGATCATCGCTTACTACGGTTTCATGGAGGACCCCAGGATCAAGCACATCTTCTCCCTGGCCAAAGGGAAAGGTCTCGATTTCGATCCGGACAAGATCAGTTACTTTCTCGGCCGTGAGAAACTGACCGTCAGCCGGAAACCGGGGATGTGGCGATGGCGGATCAAGCTGTTTTCCTTCATGTCGCGCAACGCGTTGGAGGCATCCGACTTTTTCAAAATTCCTGGATCGCAGATTATTGAGTTAGGGGTGACGCTTGAAATTTAGCTCAACCGCTGAAAGGTTTTTCTAGGTGCTTGATTTTCAGGGAGATTTGCGTTTTATTAACTTTCATGAAGTCTTTTTCGGATCGTCTGTTTTTCTCCCAACGGAGTCGGAAACGTTGGATGGCTTTTGCTGTACTGGGCGGAATAGTCTATGTGATAATCCTATGGCAGACGAGGATTTGGACGCTGAAATTCGAAATGCAGCGTATCAAACGAACGTCGCGGGAGTCTTTGAATGTTTACGTCGGGGATTTAAAAAGTGAGCTGGATAAGTTCAAGACGTTACCGTTGATCTTGTCCCGCGACCCCCTGTTCGTCGAGCTTGTAGCCCATCCCTTTTCAGAAAAGCAACGGAAGGTTGTCAATTTCGAGCTGGAGCGGATTAATGCTTTGGCTGAGACATCGGCCATTTATATCTTAAATCGGCAGGGAGTTACTATCGCCTCCAGCAATTGGCGAGGTCCCGTTTCGTTTATCGGGGAGGATTTGAGTTTCCGTCCCTACTATCGGCAAGCCATCAAAGGGAAACCAGGGCACTATTTTGCTCTTGGAACCACCTCCAAAATTCGCGGCTACTATTTCTCTGCTCCCATACTATACAAGGGACGTGTGGCGGGAGTTATCGTCGTCAAGGTTCAAATGCGGCGTCTGGAGGAGAACTGGTCTAAGGGATCGGAAAAGGTGGTTGTGACGGACCGATACGGTGTAATCTTCATTACTAGTTACGCCCCTTGGAAATTTTGTACCCTCGGACCCCTGGATAAAAAGACTACGGAAATCCTCCGGAGGAGCCGGCGATATGGAAACTTTCATCCCCTCCACCTTTGCGAGACCCCTTTTCGGATTCGAAAGGGAGGAATGTTGATTCGTATTCAAGCGTCGATGCTCCCCGAGGAGGAACGTCCTCGGAAAGGAAGGGTGACGAGTATTCCTTTTCTCCTCTTGTCTCAAGAAATGCCCGAGGCGGGATGGACCGTTCATATTCTTTCCAATCTTTCCCGAGTCGATGAGAGGGTTAGGGATATGGTCCTCCTTACAGGTTCGATGTTGTTGACCATTTTCCTCGCGTGCCTGTTGCTCTATCATAGACGGCATGCCAGATTGGAACGCCAGTTGCTGGAAAAACGTTCCAGGGAAGCCCTAGAAGAGGCCAACAGGATGTTGGAGGAGCGGGTTCGTTCCAGGACGCGTGAGCTGACGGAGATCAACGAACGTTTGAGGGCAGAGATTGAAGAGAGAAAGCGCACTGAAGCAGAGCTGAGGGCAACCCAAGAGGGGTTGATCCAAGCTGGAAAATTGGCGGCAATTGGACAGATGGCGGCAGGGATTACCCATGAGATCAATCAGCCCCTGTCAGCCATCCGGATGTATACGGATAATGCTATTGTGTTTCTCGAGCGAGGACAGCTCCACGATGTCAGGAAGAATTTGAAGAGCATAGCAGAGCTTGCCGGGAAGATGACCGAGATCTCGCGCCATTTGAAATCATTTGCCCGGAAGTCACGGGGGGAGAATGTTCCTGTACCGATCAAACGGGTATTAGAGGGGGCGTTGATCCTCTTGGAAACCCGGATTCGTGAATTGGGGGTTCGAATCGATTGGAAAGACAAGGAGTACGAGGAGGATCTGCTGGTGTGGGGCGACCAGGTGCGCCTGGAGCAAGTGATGGTCAATGTGCTCAGGAACAGCCTGGATGCCGTTTCCCAGTCTTCCGAGCGAAAGATCGAAATTATGATTCGTCCCTCGGATGACAGAATCGTGATTGTGGTCCGGGATTCTGGGCCGGGAATTGCTCCGGACGATCTGGAACGGTTATTTGAACCATTTTTTAGCCGAAAACAGGATGGAAAGGGGTTGGGGTTGGGATTGTCTCTTTCCTTGGCGATCGTAAAAGATTTCGGAGGGACGATACGGATGGCTAATCATCCGGCAGGGGGAGCGATGACGACAATCGAACTACGCCGTTGCGCGTTGTGAAAAGGGAACAAGCGATGGAAGGTAAGAGGGGATCCGTCATCTTTGTCGACGATGACGAGCATGTGTGCCGGGCCGTTGAGCAGACTCTCAAACTGGCGGGGTACGATGTGATTACTTTTCGAGACCCACGTCAAGCAATGAAGGTGATTTCCCAAGATTGGCCTGGCATCTTGCTTACGGATGTGAAAATGCCCGGAATCGACGGTTTTTTTCTTTTAGAGTGGACGATTCGACAAGATCGAGATCTACCTGTTCTCCTCGTTACAGGTCATGGAGACATCAGCATGGCTGTGGAGGCTATGCGAAAAGGTGCCTACGATTTCATAGAAAAACCGATATCGGCGGAAAGGCTCGTGGAGGTTGTCGCCCGGGCCATGGAAAAGCGTCGGCTTATCATGTATAACCGGAAACTTCGTGCGCAAGTGGCGCGTCAGGATGGGCTTGAGTCGGTAATTCTCGGTCGAAGTGAGGCGATCACGAGGTTACGAGAGAAGATTCATGCCATCGCTGATGCTCATGTGGACGTGCTTGTGATTGGGGAGACGGGGACGGGAAAGGAGCTTGTTGCCCGGTGTTTGCATCGTTACAGCAACCGGAGAGAGCGTCCGTTTGTAGCGATCAATTGTGGGGCAATACCGGAATCGATCATTGAGAACGAACTTTTTGGACATGAACCTGGTGCATTCACGGGTGCCGACCGTTTGTATATGGGTAAGTTCGAGCAAGCCGATGGCGGAACTCTGTTTCTCGACGAGATCGAGTCGATGCCGTTAAACCTACAAGTCAGGCTGTTGAGGGTCTTGCAGGAGCGATCCATAGAGAGATTGGGTGGCAGCAAGACGATCCAGCTGGATCTCCGTGTGATTGCAGCTACTAAACGTGACTTACGGGAGGCCAGCGAAAAGGGAGAGTTCCGAAGTGATCTCTATTATCGTTTAAGTGTGGCCAATCTTGTAATTCCTCCCCTGAGGGAACGGGTGGAAGACATACCCCCTCTCTTTTTCCATTTTTTGCACAAGGCGTCGGAGCGTCTTGGACGTCCGGCGCCGCAAGTCGACGAGATTCGACTCCAACAACTCATGCGATATGCGTGGCCGGGGAATGTGCGGGAATTGCAGAACGTGGCAGAGCGGGTGGCCCTTGGGATAGATGATTTGGTGAGGATTGTGGATGTTGAAGGTGAAAATTCCGGGCGTTTTTTACAGGAGCGGTTGGATGCCTTTGAAAAGTATCTTATCGAAGAAGAACTCAAGCGACAAAAGGGGAATATCACAGCGGCTTACAAGGCCTTGGGGTTACCTAGGAAAACTTTTTACAACAAGATGAGAAAATACGGGCTGACGAAAAAGGACTATGTATAGATTTTGTATAGTGTTTGCCGGTCTCGCGTAGAAGGCTGTTGGGAAATGGGCCATTTTTTACCCACGCCTTTTCGATGTATGTGTAATAATTGGCCCGTTTCTGTCGAGTGGGCAGAAATGCCAAGAAGGCAAACCGTGCTTCCGTAACGGGGCCCCTCCAAGGAAGGAATCCTTTTTTTTCGGCTTTTCACCTTCCCAGAAAAGCAAACGTTGTTCCATTGAGGTGAGGGTAAAGTTCCCATTCGTTTGCATGGCATGAATCGTGCTTAACATACCATACATATACCCTTGTTTTGAAAAGATGGGAAAGGTTTTTTTAAACGATAGGGTAGATGGAGGTTTCAGGGAGATGGAACTGCCGAACTGAGGGAACGAGAGGCGGTGGTTTCATCACAAGATGATTAACCGCAACAAGGGAGGAGGTATGAGACGCGCCATTTTGAGGATTTTGAAGATGGGAGGAATGGTTTTGTGTGTCATGGCGTTTCTGGTGGGATCATCCCCCGCAGAGAAGGTCGTGACCCAATCCCCGACCCTTCAGAAGGTGATTTCGAAAGGAGTCATCCGTGTGGGGGTAAACCCGAAATTTAAACCTTTTTCCTTCATGGAAGGAGGCCAAAGGCGAGGGGTGGACATCGACATTGCGATGCTGCTTGCTAAGAAACTGGGTGTCCAGGCGAAAATTGTCGTTCCATCGAGTTTTTCCCAACTGATTCCCATGCTGCTGGAGGGGAAAATAGACATCATTATGGCGGGAATGAGTATCACCTTCGATCGAGCGAAAGTAGTCGATTATTCGAAACCTTATTTCGATACCGGGCTTTCGATTCTCCTTAATAAGATTACCACGACCCGTTTGGGAATTTCGGCTGTGACGAATTATGAGGCCTTGCGTGAAGAACTTGTACGCAACGGGAAGGCAGGGCAACTTGTCGTGGCGGTCACCAAAGGAAAAGCACCGGAGCGAATTGTTCCCCGTTTCTTTCCCGGTGCACGGATAAAATCTTATCCTTCAAACGAGGCGGCGGCTGAAGCAACTTTGAAGGGTGAGGCCGATATCATGGTGCATGATGAGATATTCCTTAAAGTCTGGTTGAAAGAGAACGCGAAACGGGCGAGTTTTCGAATGGTGGTTTTAGATCCTCCTTTCAAACCCGATTATTATGGTTTTGCCATTCGAAAGGGGAATCAAGATTTTCTTAACCTGCTCGATGTTTTTGTCCTGGAACTGCGAGCAAACGGGTATGTCAATCAATTCATGGGAAAGTATCTTCCCGTCAAGGCCCGAGTGACCACGCGAAGTTATAAGATCAGCGAAGATTATTACGGAGGGGACTAAAATGAGCAGCACTGAAGCGAAGAAAAAGGGATTGGATCTTCAGTGGAAGATTCTCATCGGGATCATCGCTGGGATCGCCCTTGGAATCGGTTTGAATCTGACAGTGGGATCAGGTATCACTTCTGGCCCCATTTTTTATGTGAAAACCCTTTTCAAATACGGCGGGGACGTCTTCATCCGTCTCTTGCGAATGCTGATCGTGCCGTTGGTGTTTGCCTCCATTTACATGGCTGTAGCGAATCTTGGTGATGTGCGGAAGCTGGGAAGAATTGGGGGGAAAACCATTGGTTATTATATGTTGACCACGGCTTTGGCAGTTTTGGTAGGCCTGATCGTAGTCAACATCATCAATCCGGGTATGGGTATCAACAAAGAGGCTTTGTCGGCCCTTCACATTGGTACGGAGGTTCCAGCGAAGGTTGCGAAACAGGGAGTCGGAGAACGGAGCCCTGTTATCATTATTGTGGATACCTTTGTGAACATGATTCCCAAAAATCCCGCCGCTGCTTTCGCGAAAGGAGATGTGCTCCAAATCATCTTTTTCACGATATTTCTGGCGGTTTTTGCCTCCATCGTGGGTCGGGATTCAGAACCGATGACTCAGGTCATCAATGGTATTGACCGTATTATGCAGAAAGGGATCATGGCGGTTATGGCCATTGCCCCTTACGCTATTTTTATGTTGGTAGCAGCGATTTTCATGGATCTGGGTTTTGCGGCCTTGAAAGCCTTGGGAAAATACGGTCTGACGGTGATCATCGGGCTGTTCATCCATGGGTTTATTACTTTGCCTATTCTCGTCCTCGTTTTCGGCCGGTATAACCCGCTTCGTTTGATCAAGGCCCTTTCTCCTGCCATGATGACGGCGTGGTCTACGGCCTCGAGCGCCGCAACCCTACCCGTTACCATGAGCAACCTAGAGAACCGGGCCGGCGTGGACAGCCGCATCGGTAATTTTGTCCTCCCGCTTGGGGCCACAATCAACATGGACGGGACGGCTTTGTATGAGTCGGTGGCCGTTATCTTTATTGCCCAGCTTTTAGGAGTGCATCTGACGGTGGGGATGCAAGTTGTGATTTTCATCACCGCTTCATTGGCGGCCATTGGGGCAGCGGCAATACCCGGAGCAGGATTGGTTACCATGGGAATCGTCCTCACGGCTGCAGGCCTCCCCTTGGATGGCATCGGTTTGATTCTTGCCATTGATCGGATTCTTGATCAGTTCAGGACCGCCATCAACGTGTGGGGGGACGCTACAGCTGCTGTCGTGGTTGGACGCGGTGAGGGGGCGATTCGGGACGTGACGGAGATGGATGCTCCCGCGGTCGAGACTGCATCAGTTTAGAAAGGAGGGACGAATGGAATATCCCAAGCAGATCCACGATTTTATGTTGCTCCACGTAACGGAGCCATGGACCTTTAAAGGCAAGGTCATGCAGAGTGCCCAATACATTCGTCTCGGTACTCGGTTGAGCCTGCATATCCAGATGATTTCCGATAAAACAGGCGAGCAGGAATATGTTATTCGGTTGCGGGATAGTCTGGTTTACGGAGGTATCAAGACCCTGACCGAGGCAATCGCCATTGCAACGGAGATTATTGAGGAGAACAATATGTTTGTTGGTGGGAAGGTCGTTTGACCTTTCTTGCTTGCCGTACCCGGTATGGCACCTCCATCAAACAGGCCTGAAGGGTTCGCTCTTTGGGCCTGTTTGATTTTTGGCCGTACGGAATGTCTGAGAAATGTCGCTTTACGTGGCAGAGGGATTTTGTTAATAGATCAAAATGGTGTTTAGAAAAAGGGGAACCACATCCTCAAGAATGGGTTTCGATTCCGATGGGAGGAGAGACTAATTGCCTCCTCAACTGAGGAGAGGAGTCCCTTGACCGGGTGGAGGGAATGTGGGGATTGAGCCATTAAGCTCTTGTTGTGTATGTTGGACAAGGCTGTTTGAGATCAATTCGGGAATCGTGATGGAAAATCCCAGGCTTTACGAGAACCCGAAAAACTCTTCAGGTCAACGGTCAAGTCCCTGGTGACCGTCTTAGAGGCGGATGGCCGCTCCAGGGAGGCATTCGGTGCGGGTCGCGGAATACGCAAAGAAACTGGCCGAATGTCTCCAGCTACCTATCAGGGAGATCGCGCGGTTTGCCGGTGTCCAGTTCGATCCGGAGATCGTGGATGCTTTGCAATCCTGCATGGAAAAACGCTTTTTCGTTTAAAAGGGCACGGAAGAGGTGAAAGTCAAGATAGGTTTTATCAGTTCCTTCACGAATGAGCAGCGGATCATCAAGGAGGTGGCAAAGAAGTACGCCGATCAGGTGAGTATCTCCATCCGTTCCGGGATCTTGGAGTCGGCGATTCCGGCGGCCGAGCAGTTTGAGAGGGAGGGAGTGGAGGTTGTCATTTCCCGGGGCGGAACCGCCTTGATGATCGAAAAGATGGTGGGAATCCCGGTGGTGACATCGCTCGATTCCTTGTCCGATATCCTTCAGGCCCTGATGCACGCGAAGCGACTGGGGAATTTCATCGGCATTACCACCCACAAGCCCATCATCGAA